>NZ_JBKGFN010000027.1:0-2437 GCF_046521305.1 Oceanisphaera submarina
TTCAGGCCGAGAATCGGTCTAATTTATTGTCCGGGATTAGTTGACCACTACAACTTAGATAAATTAGAACCGCACGTTATGAGTCTATTAGAGTAAAGTGATGAACTCATCAGAATACTAACCACCATAGTAAAAAATACCCAAATGAACTTAAAATCGGACTCTAAGAAATGAACTTACTGAACACTAAAAACTCAGCACTAAACACTAAAGAGGTGTGAGTTATATGAATAACGCCATTAGATGGTTGTTTAAACAGCCTCGCTCGGTAAAACGCATGATCAGCTTGTTGCTGGATGCGCTGTTTATATTATTGGCATTTTGGGCCGCGTATCTGCTGCGGCTGGACAGTGCCAGCCTGCTGGGGTCGCTGCGGCACTGGCTGATGCTGGCGTTTATGGTGCCGGTTACCTTGTTATGTTTTGTGCGCTTTGGGCTTTATCGGGCGGTGCTGCGTTACCTGGGGCACCATGCCACTCTGGTGATGATGGGAGGAGTGGCGGTGTCGGCAGTGACCATGGTGCTGGCGGCGCATTATGTTAATGCCTTTTTGCCCCGTTCTGTACCGGTTATTTACGCCGTATTGGCGCTGTTGTTGTGTGGGGGCGCGCGCAGCATGGCCAGAGCGCTGTATAACCAGAGCACCAAAAAGCTTAAAATCCCGGTGATTATTTATGGGGCTGGTTCTTCTGGCCGGCAGTTGAATACTTCTCTTAGCCATGGTAGTGAATATCGTGCTGTGGCCTTTGTGGATGACAACCCCACTTTGCAAAAGGCGCTACTGCAAGGGCTAACGGTGTTTTCGCCGGTGGAGTTGGCCAGGCTGATAAAGCGTTATGATGCACAAAAGCTGTTGTTGGCCATGCCCAGCATCAGCCGGCAGCGCCGACGGGAAATTGTAGATAGCCTGGAAGCGCTGCAACTCGATATTCTCACCATTCCCGGCATGGCCGACTTGGTTAGCGGCAAGGCCAAACTTACAGAACTGCATGAAGTGAGTGTAGAAGACCTGCTGGGCCGTGATCCGGTTGAACCCTTTCCCGATTTGATTAGCGCCAACATTCGCGGCAAAGTGGTGATGGTAACTGGTGCCGGCGGCTCTATCGGCTCCGAGCTGTGCCGACAAATTGTGCAGCAGCAGCCAGTTACTCTGGTATTGTATGAAATGTCGGAATATGCGCTTTATCAAATAGATCAGGAGCTGAATGGCCTTTGCCGTGCTGGCAATTACAAAGTGGACATAGTACCCATTATGGCCTCGGTACAGAGACAAAACCGGCTGGAAGCGGTGATGAGCGCTTTTGGCGTGCAAACCGTATATCACGCTGCTGCGTGCAAGCATGTGCCATTAGTCGAATATAATGTGGTGGAAGGGGTGCGTAACAATGTGTTTGGTACCTGGCGGGCGGCGGAGGCAGCCATTAACTGCGGAGTAGAGACCTTTGTGCTTATCTCTACCGACAAGGCGGTGCGCCCCACCAATGTAATGGGCACCAGCAAGCGTCTGGCTGAGCTGGTGCTGCAGGGCTTGGCCCTGCGCCAGAGTAATACCCGCTTTTGCATGGTGCGCTTTGGCAATGTGCTGGGCTCCAGTGGCTCGGTAGTGCCGTTGTTTAAACGGCAAATTCGCGCCGGCGGGCCCATTACCCTCACCCATGAAGACATTACCCGTTATTTTATGACCATTCCCGAGGCGGCCCAGCTGGTGATCCAGGCCGGCGCCATGGGCAGGGGGGGCGATGTCTTTGTACTCGATATGGGGGAGCCGGTGCGCATTATCGAGCTGGCCCGCAAGATGATCCGGCTGATGGGTTTCGATGTAAAAGACGAGCAACACCCGAATGGAGATATAGAGATAAAGGTTACCGGCCTGCGGCCCGGCGAAAAGCTGTATGAAGAGCTGTTGATCGGTGGCGATGAGCAGCCCACAGCACACCCACGCATTCGCACCGCCCAGGAAGTACATTTACCCTGGGATGAAGTGTCTGTTTTGCTGAAAGATCTGGATGTGGCCTGCGAGGACTATAATCAGCCGCGTATTCGCGAGTTGTTACTGAATGCGCCTACGGCATTCAATCCGCAGGGTGGTATCTGCGATTTAGTGTGGAGAGAGAATCAGGCGTCTGGCTCGGAGCCTGTAGCAGAAACTGAGATTGGTAAACCGGTGGTGGCGTTAGTGCGGTAAGCCTTGGTTAATATCAGGCAAGTGGCTATTCGACTTATGTCGATCGGCAGGAGTTGATAAGCTTTTCCACCGGTCTGGTATGGAGCCTGCACCACAGCAGATAAGGCCGATTCACGGCGAGTCAGGCGCCAAGGTGGTATACAGTTAGGCTGAGTGGCTTGTTTCCGAAGAAGGCCTAGGCGATGATAGCTGGATAGTGTAGTGGTCAACTAATCCCGGACAATAAATTAGACCGATTCTCGGCCTGAACTG
>NZ_JBKGFN010000028.1:0-1761 GCF_046521305.1 Oceanisphaera submarina
AGGAGTGCGTGGTAGGGGAGCGTTCTGTAAGTCTGCGAAGGTGTGTTGTGAAGCATGCTGGAGATATCAGAAGTGCGAATGCTGACATGAGTAACGATAATGGGGGTGAAAAACCTCCACGCCGGAAGACCAAGGGTTCCTGTCCAACGTTAATCGGGGCAGGGTGAGTCGACCCCTAAGGCGAGGCCGAAAGGCGTAGTCGATGGGAAACGGGTTAATATTCCCGTACTGACGTGTATTGCGATGGGGGGACGGAGAAGGCTAGATGAGCCGGGCGTTGGTTGTCCTGGTGAAAGGGCGTAGGCAGAGTGTTTAGGTAAATCCGGACGCTTAATGCTGAGACCCGAGACGAAGTCACTACGGTGGCGAAGTCATTGATGCCCTGCTTCCAGGAAAAGCCTCTAAGCTTCAGATACACGTGAATCGTACCCCAAACCGACACAGGTGGTCGGGTAGAGAATACCAAGGCGCTTGAGAGAACTCGGGTGAAGGAACTAGGCAAAATAGTACCGTAACTTCGGGAGAAGGTACGCTGGAGCGAGTGAAGTCCCTTGCGGATGGAGCTTGGGCCAGTCGCAGTGACCAGGTGGCTGGAACTGTTTATCAAAAACACAGCACTGTGCAAACTCGCAAGAGGACGTATACGGTGTGACACCTGCCCGGTGCCGGAAGGTTAATTGATGGGGTTAGCCGCAAGGTGAAGCTCTTGATCGAAGCCCCGGTAAACGGCGGCCGTAACTATAACGGTCCTAAGGTAGCGAAATTCCTTGTCGGGTAAGTTCCGACCTGCACGAATGGTGTAATCATGGCCACGCTGTCTCCACCCGAGACTCAGTGAAATTGAATTTGCGGTGAAGATGCCGTATACCCGCGGCTAGACGGAAAGACCCCGTGAACCTTTACTATAGCTTGGCACTGAACATTGACCCTACATGTGTAGGATAGGTGGGAGGCTGTGAAGCGGTGACGCCAGTTGCCGTGGAGCCATCCTTGAAATACCACCCTTGTATGTTTGATGTTCTAACGTGGGCCCCTTATCGGGGTTGCGGACAGTGCCTGGTGGGTAGTTTGACTGGGGCGGTCTCCTCCCAAAGAGTAACGGAGGAGCACGAAGGTTGGCTAAGTACGGTCGGACATCGTACGGTTAGTGCAATGGCATAAGCCAGCTTAACTGCGAGACTGACACGTCGAGCAGGTACGAAAGTAGGTCATAGTGATCCGGTGGTTCTGTATGGAAGGGCCATCGCTCAACGGATAAAAGGTACTCCGGGGATAACAGGCTGATACCGCCCAAGAGTTCATATCGACGGCGGTGTTTGGCACCTCGATGTCGGCTCATCACATCCTGGGGCTGAAGTCGGTCCCAAGGGTATGGCTGTTCGCCATTTAAAGTGGTACGCGAGCTGGGTTCAGAACGTCGTGAGACAGTTCGGTCCCTATCTGCCGTGGGCGTTGGATGATTGAGAGGGGCTGCTCCTAGTACGAGAGGACCGGAGTGGACGAACCTCTGGTGTTCGGGTTGTCACGCCAGTGGCATTGCCCGGTAGCTACGTTCGGAATCGATAACCGCTGAAAGCATCTAAGCGGGAAGCGAGCCTCGAGATGAGTCATCCCTAGGGCTTTACGCCCTCTGAAGGGCCGTTGGAGACTACAACGTTGATAGGCAGGGTGTGTAAGCGCAGCGATGTGTTGAGCTAACCTGTACTAATGACCCGTGTGGCTTAACCATACAACACCCAAGAAGTGTGAGACCTTGCGAGT
>NZ_JBKGFN010000029.1:0-1202 GCF_046521305.1 Oceanisphaera submarina
TGTAACCATCCCCTAAAATCGGTGCATGTATCATTAGAGTTCTTCGGCCTACAATGAGGCAAATGGAGAACGACATGAAAAAATCACGCTATAGCGAGTCGCAGATCGTCAAGATCCTGAAAGAGGTCGAAGGCGGCCGTTTGGTCAAGGAAGTGTGTCGAGAATACGGCATCTCCGATGCGACCTACTACAACTGGAAGTCCAAATACGGTGGCATGGAAGCCTCCGATGTGAAACGTCTCAAGGAGCTGGAGGAGGAGAACCGCCGCCTGAAGCAGATGTACGCCGAGCTCAGTCTCGACCACAAGTTGCTGAAGGACGTCATCGAAAAAAAGCTGTAAAGCCGGCGGTTCGACGAGAGTTGGTTGATTACCTCAAGCAAGTTCATGGCGTCACGACACGCCGGGCCTGCAGGATCGCTGGCATTAGTGACTCGGTGTATCGATACCGTCCAGACACGTCTAGAGACACGCCAGTGATCGCTGCCCTTCAGAGCGCAGTTGAACGTTATCCCGCCTATGGCTTCAGCAAACTGTTCAAAGTGCTGAGACGGTGGGGATATGGCTGGAATCATAAGCGGGTGCACCGACTTTACTGTGCACTGAGCCTGAACAAGCGACGTCGAAGTAAAAGGCGGCTCCCAACACGGAACCCCGAACCGTTGAGCGTGCCTTCAACCATCAACCAGTGTTGGTCCGTCGATTTCATGAGCGACAGCCTATTTTGCGGTCGCCGGTTCCGCACCTTTAACGTGGTGGACGATTTTAATCGGGAGGTGCTGGCCATCGAGATCGATCTGAACCTGCCAGCCCCGAGGGTCATTCGGGTTCTGGAACGTATTATCGCCTGGCGAGGCTATCCGGCCAAACTGCGCATGGATAACGGCCCTGAATTCATCTCTATGGCGTTGGCAGACTGGGCTGAAGATAACGGAGTTGCCCTGGAATTTATCAAGCCAGGAACACCAACCCAGAATTCCTATATCGAGCGTTTCAATCGAACTTACCGGGACGAGATCCTGAACATGTACGTGTTCAGGAACCTCACCGAAGTTCGGGAGCTGACCGAATCCTGGATGACGGAATACAACGATGAGCGCCCCCACGACTCACTGGAGGATCTGACGCCATGGGAGTATTTGGCGAAACACCAACGGGCGGAAAACTCTAATTTTCTGTGTAACTAGAACAGGGATGTTTACA
>NZ_JBKGFN010000002.1:0-311234 GCF_046521305.1 Oceanisphaera submarina
CCACACAGTTTGCTTGATAAATTGTTAAAGAGCGTGACCTTGTTCAGGTCAGGGAGATAAACTATACGCCTCCCTTTTAATTCGTCAAGCTGAAATGAAATTCTTTCTGCTTGTGACCGTGGGCGTATTGCTCCGTGTCAGTGGATGCGCATTATAGGGAGCCGCTGATTTTGCGCAAGGGATTTTTTGATAAAAACGGGCGCTTGGCGACCAACAGCTTAAAAACACAGCAAAAATACACCTTAATCACAGCTTTACCCACAAATGACGTGACTGTTTATGCTATCCGATTAAAAAAACGTTCTTGCATAACCACTGCTACTGTTAGCCTTTCCTTCTTCATATTACCTATACCGATGACCTGCTACAGACTCTGCCTTAATGACTGTAACCGGCTGACGCCCAAGCGCGACTAGCTGGTAACTACTGATCTTACCGCTGGTTAATTTACGCGCATTCAATCCAAAGGTGTCTTGTACTTGGAACAGGATAAAATGTAGTATCTACCCATTATCCGTCCCCATAGTTAAATGGATATAACAAGGTCCTCCTAAGACTTAGTTGCAGGTTCGATTCCTGCTGGGGACGCCAGTATTTCTATTATTACCCCGCGCACAGCGCCATCCAGCCCTTAGCCTCAACATCGGCATTGATGTTCAGATCCCAAAATTAAAACTTAAGTCATTGATTAAAAATGATTTAATGCCACAAGAAAAACATCACCCAAGTGACCGTTCCTGATTCAAGCCCAATGGGTGTCATGACCAGTTTTTTCCTTCTTGTAGCCAACCCGACAACGGGCAAAGTGAGTCTTTCGTAACTCAGGAGCCATTAATGTCCAAAAGCATTCTGATCACCGGTTGCTCTTCCGGTATCGGCCACACGGCAGCCCATTTTCTCAAGGAAAAAGGCTTCCGGGTCATTGCCTCTGCCCGACAATCCAATGATGTTATCTCATTAAAACAACAAGGACTGGATGCGGTTCAGCTGGATCTGGCTGATGAGGCCAGTATCGAGGCCGCGGTAGAGCAGACATTACAACTGACCGGCGGCGGTCTTTATGGCCTGTTCAACAACGGCGCCTATGGTCAGCCCGGCGCCCTCGAAGACCTCCCCACCGCCGCGCTGCGCGAACAGTTCAACACCAACCTGTTCGGCACCCATCACCTCACCCGATTGATCTTGCCTGCCATGCTCGCGGCCGGCGAAGGCCGCATTATTCAGAACAGTTCGGTACTGGGACTGGTAGCCATGCAGTACAGAGGTGCCTATAACGCCTCCAAGTTTGCGCTGGAAGGCTATACCGATACCCTGCGCCTGGAGCTGACCGGCAGCGGAGTACATATCAGTCTGCTGGAGCCCGGCCCTATCGAGACTCGCTTTCGAGCCAATGCCGAAGCCTCCTTTTTACGTCACATTACTGTCGGACAAAGTCGTCACCGGCAAGCTTACCGGCAAACCCTTGCCAGACTGCAACAACCCGGCCCGAGCTCACGTTTCAGCCTGGAGCCGGATGCCTGCATGGCCCCGCTGCTGCATGCGCTGACCAGCACTCGTCCCAAAATACGCTATCCGGTTACCCGGCCCACTGTGATGATGGGCTGGCTACGCCGTTTGCTCAGTGCCCGGGCGCTGGACAGGCTGTTACTCAAGGCCGGGGGTTAAGCCGTTAACCAAAGTGGCTGCCATTTTCGTAATATTGGCGGCCTTCAAGCTTGGTGAAGATGACACAAATGTCCTGTTCGGCGCCGACCCGCGCCCGCAGTGTCGCCGTAATTTCGGCCGCTACCTTGTCCTGGACTTCCAGTGGGCGCTCAAACCAGAGTATTTCCACTATGGGATAACCACTCACTACCTGCCCCCTGGCCATAAATTCGGCGGGAATAAACTCCAGGGTAAAATGATCCAGCGGACTGCCAATCAAAGGCGACAACGTATCGACCAGCGGTTTACTGATCTGTTTGACGGCTTCTCGAGACAGACCACGAAAACGTAAATGGGGCATCACAGATTCCTTATTCTAGAGTGAATAGATACTCCTGCATCATAAGCAAAGCCGGAGCACAAAACAGCGAGGGAAAATGAAAATATTATCTTTGCTACTGGTATGGTTCTGGTGTGGCCACAGCCTGGCGGCACCCGCCCTGTGGTCGGCCATCAAAGGCGAACAGCAGCTATGGCTGTTCGGCTCCATTCATATAGCCGATGAACGTCTGACAGTGCTGCCGGCACCACTGCTGAGAAGCCTTCAACAAAGCGATCGATTGTTTCTGGAAGTGAACCCAGCCGCCATCACGCCGGCCGAACTGGCTCCGTTTTTGACCATGTCAGTCGACGACAGCTGGCATCGCCGTCTGGGTACCTCGCTGGCAAATCAGCTCGAACAACATCTCGATGAACTGGCATTATCTCCCCTGAAATCGCTTCCACCCTGGTTTGCCGCCCTGCAGCTAACCCAGGCCCGGACAAAAGCCCTTGGTTTTACCAGTGCACAAGGCGTCGAAATGCAGGTGATGAGCCTCGCCCAACGGCGACAGCTGCCGATTTCGGGGCTGGAGTCGCCCACCCTGGTATTCAGCCTGCTGGCCTCTCTGCCCGAACGACAACTGGAGGCGGACTTTGTACGCCATACCCTGAATGAACTGGGGCAGATACAAGAACACCTTGAGCAGTTGCTGGGCACCTGGCAAAACGGAGACGAGCAGGCCTTGCTCGCACTGCTGCGTAACGAACAATCCCCGGCACTCGGTCAATTCATCGAGCAGGAACTGCTGCTGTCGCGTAACCGCCTGTGGCTGGATCACCTTGAAAACCAGGCCCCGAAAAAATCCCTGCTGGTAGTTGGCGCTCTGCATCTGTACGGTGAGCATGGCCTGCTCCGGTTACTGGAACAGGACGGTTATGCTCTTAAAAGGGTTGTGGAGTAAACGTTTTATTGATCAGGATCAGCATGGCAACGGACCGTCTCGCTAAGATGCCTCTATAGCGCATACCAAAGGAGACGAACCATGACATTCTGGCTTGATTTGATGTTCGGCAGCGACGTCGGCTTGATGTCCATGCTGGTGATAATCGCAACGGCCTTACTCATCAGTTTTTATGCAGGCTACTTTATCTACAAAGTCAGCAAAGCCGGCCCCAACGAGTAATAGAACGACATCGGATTTCCGTTTGGCATACCTCTTTTAATAACGGCAGGCCCTCACCTCCTCCTCCCCGGGGCCTGTCGTTTCCTCTTGTTGTTCAACTTGCTTATACTGCGGCTATTCAGAACCTGACGCCGTCGGAACCGCTGGTTTGCCATTCCCTTTTTTTCAGCTTGCCACCGGCCCTGTTGCGCCATTCATTCAAGGAAGCTCCCATGTCTTATACCTTTCTGAGCCAGCATTTCGAACAACGCTATCATCTGCAACATCTTGGCGCCATTTGTGGCTGGGATCAGTCTACCATGATGCCGCCCGGCGGCAGCGAAGCCCGGGCCGAGGCGATGAGCACCCTGGCGGTATTGTGCCATCAGCAACTGCAGGATCCTCGGCTGGCCGACTGGTTTGCCGCCGCCGAACAGGAGCCGCTGGCGCCGCAACACACTGTCAGCCTGGCCGAGATGCGCCGCCAGTGGCACGATGCCACCTTGCTGCCGGAAGAACTGGTACGCGCCATGTCACTGGCCGGTTCACGCTGTGAGCATGCCTGGCGCAGTCTGCGTCCGGCGAACGATTGGGCCGGATATCTGCCGTTGTTCGAAGAAGTACTCAACCTGTCCCGCCAGGCAGCCTCCGCCCGCGCCGAGGCGCTGGGTTTGTCCCAATACGACAGCCTGCTGGAACAATACGAGCCGGGCATGCGCAGCGAGCGGCTCGATACCCTGTTTGGCGATATCAAAAGCTGGCTGCCGGGGCTGATCACCCAGGTGCAGGACAAGCAGCGCGACGAAACCCTGCTGCAACCCAAGGGCCCTTTTGCCATAGAGCAACAGCGGGCACTGGGGCTGGAGGTGATGGCGCTGCTCGGCTTCGACTTTGATCATGGCCGGCTCGATGTCAGTGTTCATCCCTTCTGCGGCGGCGTCAGCGAGGATGTCCGACTTACCACCCGCTATAACGAGCAGGATGTGACCCAGGCTCTGATGGGCATCATTCACGAAACCGGACATGCCCGCTATGAACAGGGTCTGCCCGCCCACTGGCGCCGGTTGCCGGTGGGTCAGGCCAGATCCATGGGGATACATGAATCCCAGAGCCTGTTCTTCGAAATGCAGCTGGCCCGCCACCCTGCCTTTATCGCCCGGCTGGCCCCCCTGCTGGAACGTCACTTCGGTGCCCAGCCGGCTTTTTCCCCGGACAACATGGCCAGACTTTATACCCGGGTTACTCCCGGCCTTATCCGGGTTGATGCGGACGAAGTCACCTATCCGGCCCACATCATGCTGCGTTACGAAATAGAGCGGGATCTGATTGAAGGCAAAATGGAAGCCAGAGATCTGCCCGAGCGTTGGGATCAGTTGATGCAGAGCTATCTGGGCCTTGGCACCAAGGGTAATTACAGGGACGGCTGCCTGCAGGACATTCACTGGACCGACGGCAGCTTCGGCTACTTTCCCAGTTACACCCTGGGCGCTATCTATGCGGCCCAACAGGCCGCAGCCATACAGCAGCTCACTCCCCTGGAGCAGCTGATCGAAAACCGGCTGACATCCGTCTTTTCATGGTTGCAAAAGAATATCTGGCAACAGGCCAGCCTGCTGGATACCGACCGACTTATTGAGCAGGCCTGTGGCCAGCCGCTGGATGCCACCGCCTTCCGGCAGCATTTGCAAACGCGTTACCTAGGCTGAGGACGTCTATGCTTAAATCAGGCCCCATGGACGGGGTCCTCATGTCAGGGAGGCATGGTGATGCATAGAAAAAAAAGCTACCACAAGCTGGTGGTGTTTTACGATGGTAGCTGTGAAGGCTGTATCAAGGACAGAGCCCGCTACGAGCACTGGGCGGGAACCGGGGGCCACGATATTTACTGGTTTGATATCACCGGCCGGGAAGAGGTGCTGTTAAGCCTCGGCATCAACCCCTACAAGGCATTGCGAGAATTGCACGTGCAGACGGCCGAAGGTGAAGTTTTTTCCGAGCTCGACGCCTATATTCTGCTGATGCAACGGGTGCCCCGACTCAAGCCGCTGGCCTGGTTGATTGGATTACCGCTGATCCGGCCTTGTCTGTCCTGGCTTTATCGCACCTGGGTTCAGCTACGGCTGGAGCGTCAGGGACGAGGTTGACTCCGTTATTCCGCAGACGGCACCGAATACCAAGGCTGCCGATGTTGCCTGACCATGACTCTTTGAGGTCGCCAAGACAGCATCGGCAGCATTCACCTTAAATTGAAAACAGGGCTTACCATGCGCTATGCCAATATTACCGGTTGGGGGAAATGCCTACCCCCCGCCGCCCTGAGTAACGATGATCTCAGCACTTTTATCGAAACTTCCGACGACTGGATTCATAGCCGTACCGGCATTCGATCGCGCCGAATATCCCATGTTAGTACCTCTGCCCTGGCCGTGGTAGCGGCCCGCCACGCCCTGGCCGCCGCCGGCATGGAAGCGAACCGGCTCGACTGTATCATCATGGCCACCGCCAGTCCGGACAGCATGGTGCCCAGCGCCGCCTCGGCAGTACAACAATCATTGGGCGCGGGCCGTGCAGCGGTATTCGACATCAATGCCGCCTGCACCGGCTTTATTTATGGGCTGAGCGTGGGCAGCGCCCTAATCAAGGCCGGCAGCATGCAACGGGTACTGGTGATTGGCGCCGAGCGTCTGACCCACTATCTGGACTGGACCAAGCGGGATACCGCCGTGCTGTTCGGAGATGGCGCCGGTGCCGTGGTGCTGGAAGCCAACGACCAGCCTCTGGGGCTGCTTGCCGACAAGCTCGGCTGCGACGCCGAGGCCCGAGACATTCTTGCGGTACCTAACTCGGGCACCGACCGCCGCCGCTTCGAGCATGTCGACGGCCTGTTCGAGGTCAACTTCGAGGGCAAGGAGATCTTCAAGCGCGCGGTCAGGGGCATGGGCGATGCGGCTGTTCATGTGCTGGATCAGGCTGGTATCACCGAGCAGGATATCGACTTGCTGCTGCCCCATCAGGCCAATATTCGCATTATCGAAACACTGGCCAAGAAGATGGCCCTGCCGCCGGAAAAGGTAATGGTGAATATAGAGCAATACGGCAATACCTCAGCCGCCACCGTGCCCATCGCCCTGTGCGAGGCGCTGGAGCAAGGCCGAGTCAGACCCGGCTCCCTGCTGCTGACCGCCGCCTTCGGTGCCGGCCTGACCTGGGGCGCCGGCGTGATCCGCTGGGGAGATAGAGTCACTCCGCTGAGCCGATCCGACGCCACGCTCGCGCCCTGCGAGCACAGCGCACTGGAACTGTTGGCACCGGCCATTGCAGGTTGTCGACAGGCACACAACGACTGATATTCTGGTGAGGGCTGAGGCTGATAACGTCAGGCCGTGACCTTGAGCGTGTTCAACACCTCCAGCATACGCTCGGGCTGTACCGGCAGCCCGACACCCAGCTCACCCGACAGACGAGCCAGGATGCGCGGGTTCAGGTTACCAGTCACTTCCGCCGGCAATCGCTCATTGCTGACCCGTAATGGCTCTGCCCGCATCGCCAGTAACAGGCGCAAGCTGTCTTGCTGCAGATCACCGGCCAGGGCCGATAGCTGCGGCGCCCTGATATCGTCCTGAGGATCGGCATAGAGCGGATCTTGTGCCGGCAAGTCGAAGAATGCTCGCCAGTCCGTCTGCCCTTGTTCACTTTTGGGCTCCTCGATGCGCGGCAAGTCTCGCGCATCCTCGGAAATCAACGCCAGCAGCAAACCAAAATCGCTACGACGGCCATCGATGACCGCCCGATTAAGGTGGTCTCCGAGTTGGCTGTCGTTGACGAGCAGGTTAGCGTTAAATTCTGGCAGCATAAAAAGTGCAAATATTAGGCATTTGAATGGTTATCGGCAGCAAGTCCGGTTTTTTTAGCAAAAAATTATCCTTCGGGGGTTCACAAGCGCCATCTTTTTGGTAGTATGCGCCCCACAAAGTGTGGAGGGGTTCCCGAGTGGCCAAAGGGATCAGACTGTAAATCTGACGGCTCAGCCTTCGCTGGTTCGAATCCAGCTCCCTCCACCATCTATTGTTGATTAATGCCTAAGGCATTGATGTAAAAAATAAAATTTAAAACTGTTTAACGTATTTCAGTAAACAGGAACAAGTTAACTCGTGGAGGGGTTCCCGAGTGGCCAAAGGGATCAGACTGTAAATCTGACGGCTCAGCCTTCGCTGGTTCGAATCCAGCTCCCTCCACCATCTTTTGAAAGCCGGTGCTCAGCACCGGCTTTTTTTATGCCTACTGAAAACACAACTGGAAGCGGTAAGCCAGAAGCTGGAAGAAAGACACCAAAAAATACCGAGCTCACAGGCTCGGTATTTTTTCAATTTCGTGCGTCAAGCTTCCCGCTTTCTATCCTTCAGGCTTTTCCTTCAGCGCCTTCGCCAGCAATCGTTGCTGATGCTCCGGCGACTGGGTGTGCCGCGCTATCAAGCGGTACATGGCCGGCACGATAAACAGTGTCAGCAGGGTCGCCAGCGCCACGCCGGCAAACACCACTATGCCCACAGCCTGTCGGCTTTCGGCCCCGGCGCCGCTGGCCAGGATCAGCGGAATAGCCCCCGCCACAGTGGTAAAGGCGGTCATAAGAATCGGCCGCAGACGGCGCACCGAAGCCTCAGCCAGCGCCTCGTCGAAAGCATGGCCTCGATCGCGCAACTGGTTGGCAAATTCCACGATCAGGATACCGTTCTTGGTGACCAGTCCTATCAGCATCACCATGGCTATCTGGCTGTAGGCATTGAGAGTCATCCCCGTCAGATAGAGCCCCAGCAAGCCACCGAGCAGGCCCAGCGGTACCGTCAGCAAAACGATAAAGGGATGCACAAAGCTCTCGAACTGGGCCGCCAGGATCAAAAACACCACCACCAGTGCCAGCCCGAACACAAAGGCCACGTCACCCTGGTTGCTCTTGTACTCCAGCGACTCGCCCTTGTAATCGACGATGGCATAGTCGGGCAGCTGGTCGCGTACCAGACCGTCCAGGTAGTCCAGCGCCTCGCCCAGGCTGTAGTTGCCGACCAGGTTGGCACTGAGGGTAATGGCCTTCTTGCGGTTGTAATGATTCAGCGAGGGCGAGGCCCCCTGCTCGGTCAAGGTGACCAGGTTATCCAGCGACACCAGCTCGCCACCGCCGGTGCGCAGATAGATGCCGCCCAGATCGCTGAGCTGCCTGAAGGCATCCTGCTGCCCCTTGAGATAAACATCGTACTCTTCCCCCTGACGCGCATAGGTGGTGATGGCCTGACCACCGAGCATAACGTTGAGGCTGTCGGCCACTTCTGCCACCGAAATCCCCAGCTTGGCCGCCCGTTGCTGATCCACATCGACCAACAGCTCGGGCTTGGTCTGGGCATAATCCAGATCCAGATCACTCAGGCCCGGGTTGTCTCGCGCCAGCCGCCGCAGCTGCTCGGCCCAGCCATAGAGTTCGTCGTAATCGGCTCCACCCAGCACAAATTCCACCGGCGAACTGGAACCGCCACGAATGGACGAAGGCAGTATCGGGATCACCAGCACATCGGCCACGTCCCGGGTCAAGCCGCGAATACGCCCGACAATGGTCTCGGCCGACAGCTCCCGTTGATCCCAGGTTTCCAGGCTGGCAATAACCATACCGCTGTTCACCCCGCCACCAAAACCCGGGGTACGTACCGTCAGGCTGGTGATGCTGCCGTCTTGCTGCAGGGGCGCCAGTCGCGCTTCTACCTCACCCATAGCCCGGCTCATCCGTTCGAAGCTAGCCCCTTCGGCCCCGCGCACCATCACGAAAATAACGCCTCGGTCCTCTTTCGGGGTCAGGCTCTGAGGCACTTCCCGAAACAGCAGGGTAATGAGGCCCAGCGCCAGCACCATCACCACCGGTGCCCACCAGCGGTGACTCAGTTCACTGCCAAGCAGGCGCCGATAGCCTTGTTCCAGCCGGGAAAAACCCGCATCGAAGCGGCTTGCCAGCCAGCCGGGCGCCTGCCTGGATTTAAGGATCTTGCTGGCCATCACCGGAGTCAGGGTCAGTGCCACCAGCGACGAAAAGACCACGGCCCCGGCCAGCAACACCGCAAATTCGGTAAAGATACGGCCTATGATGCCGCCCATGAACACGATGGGCAAAAACACCGACACCAGGGTCAGGGTGGTAGCTATCACCGCAAAACCCACCTCGCGCGTACCATGATAGGCGGCGGCCAGCGGTGAGCGACCCCGCTCCAGATGATGATGAATATTCTCCAGCACTACTATGGCGTCGTCCACCACCAGGCCGATGGCCATGATCAGCGCCATCAGGGTGATCAGGTTGACCGAGTAACCCAGGGCATAGGCCAATATAAAGGCGCTGATCAGCGATACCGGTACCGTCACCGCCGGGATCAGGGTAGCTCGAACCTGTCCCAGAAAGATATAAATCACCAGTACCACCAGACCCACCGTGATCATCAGTGTCTGGTAGACCTCACTGATGGCGCTGTCGATAAACACCGAGCTGTCGTAAGTCCAGGTCAGCTCGGCCCCTTCGGGCAGAAAAGGCTGCTGGGCAATGATTGCCTGCTTGACCTCGTCCACCACCTCCAGGGTGTTGGCCTGGGTCTGCTTGACGATACCCAGCCCGACCACATTCTGACCGTTGGAGCGAAACAGGGTGTCTTCCGGCTTCTCCCCTTCCCATATCTCGGCCACGTCGCCCAGATAGACCCGAGCACCCGAGTCGATACGGCGAATGCTCAGGGTATTGAAGTTCACCGCCTGATCGTAGCCACGTTGAATACGGGCGGCGAAGTTCTGCTGGCTGTTTTCCAGGGTGCCGGCCGGCAGCTCCACGTTCTGGGCGCGCAGGGCGGCACGGATGTCGGCTACCGTGACGCCACGCGAGGCCATGGCCACCGGATCCAGCCGTACATTCATCACCCGCTCTTTGCGCCCGCCCACCCAAACCGAGCTGACGCCATCGAGCAGGCTGAAGCGATCAGCCAGCACATTCTGGGCGTAGTCACCCAGAGCCAGCGGCGACATGCCGGTAGAGCGCAGCGTTACCCAGAGGATGACATCGTTGCGCCCGGTGTCCTTGGTGACCACGGGGGCATCGGCGTCGTCGGGCAGGCTGCGGGAAGCCCGGGCCACCGCCTCGCGCACATCACTGACGGCATTGTCCAGATCCCGCGCCGGATCGAATTCGATGGTAATACTGGAACGGCCGTCGCTGGTGCTGGAGCTGATGAACTTGACCCCGCTGATACCCGACAGCTCGTCTTCCAGCCGCTTGGTGACCTGCGCCTCCAGCACCCCGGCGCTGGCACCGGTATAGTCGGTGCGTACCGTCACCACCGGCGAGGTGGTGTCGGGCATTTCCCGCAATGGCAACTCGAGAAAGGAAATCAACCCGAACACACAGAGCATCAGGCTTAGTACCGTGGCCAGTACCGGGCGGGAAATGGACAGATCAGAGAGCTTCACTCTGCACCTCCACCCGCATGCCGTCCCGTACCTTGACCGTGCCTTCGCTGACCACCCGCTCTCCGGCCACCAGTCCGTCGGCAATGGTGACCCGCTCGCCCAGATTACGGCCTATGCTCACGTTGCGCCGACTGACATTGCCTTCGTCATCCACCACAAACACGTAACGCTGCTGGCCCGCATACAAGAGGCTCTGGCTCGGGATCACCGTCTGGGTGCCGTTGGCCACGCTCAACTGCACCCGCATCAGCATGCCCGGCACCAGCAGCCCCTCATCGTTGTCAAACAGCAGCCGCACCCGGGCATTGAGGGTATCCTCATCCACGCTGGGGGCAATCACCGCCAGTTCGCCGGTGAACGTCTGCTCACCATAGGCCTTGGTGCGGGCACTCAACTGCTCGCCCACCTTTAGCAGGCGGAAATATTTTTCCGGTACCGCCAAATCCAGCTTGAGGCTGCTCACGTCAAACAGATTCGCCACCGGTTCGTTGGCGCCGAGCAATGTGCCCGGCGCCACATCGCTGAGCCCGATTACACCGGCAAAGGGGGCCTTCAGGGTCAGATAATCCGCCTGCACCCTAGCGGCCTGCAGCTTGGCCTCAGCCATGGCCACCGCCGCCTGCTGGCCATCGAGCTCGGTCTGGGTCACCGCCTTGCGCCGAAACAGAGTCTGAAAATTGTTGAACACCCGGCGGGCGTCCATCAACGCCGCCTCGGCTTCACGCACCGCCGCCTGGGCCGCTCTGTCATCCAGGCTGAGCAACACCTGATCTTTAGTGATCACCTGCCCGGGCACAAAATGTACCCTGGCAACCCGTGCACTGACCTGAGGCGCTATGGCCACCTGCCGGCTGGCCTTGAGAGTACCGATCAACTCGATGCCGGCTGCAACCGACTGCTCCGTGACCCGCACCGTGGACACCACAGGACCGCTCTGGGCCTGTGCCGTCGTCGACACCAGGGCCAAACAGGCGAACCAGCAGCCCAACAGCAGCCCCGAGTAATTTTTCTTATTAAACATGGTATTATTTATTCCTTATCTGACGCTCGCCCCAGTTTACCTCTTTCGCCCTGCCAGACTATGTCAGCACACGCCAAAGATGTAACAAAGTGTGGCGAAATCACACTACGCTTAATCGAAGACATCATGCATTGGGATGATGTGGCCAGGGAGGCGGTATGAGCCAGGGAAAAATTCTGATCACAGGGGTGGCTCGGGGCCTGGGACTGGGCATGAGCCGCTACTTTCTGCAACACGACTACCAGGTACTGGGAGTCGACATCGACAAAAATGCCCTCACCCGACTGGAGGAAACCGGGTTGCCCGGTTTGCAGTTGGTGCACCTTGATGTGAGTGAAGAACCCTCGGTACAGGCGCTGAGTCGCCTTATCGAGCGTCAGTTCGGGCAACTGGACGGCATCATCAACAACGCCGCCATCGGCCAGCCCTGCAACGAGCCCCTATCTCAACTGCCGCTGTCTCACTGGCAGCGGGTACTGGCAGTCAATCTCACCGGCCCCATGCTTATCAGCAAGCACATGGCCCCCCTGCTCACACCGGGAGCCGCCATCATCAATATTGCCTCGACCCGGGCTCATCAATCCGAACCCGACAACGAGGCCTATGTCGCCGCCAAGGGGGGCCTGATTGCCCTGACCCACGCCATGGCGGTCAGCCTGGGCCCGGCAGTACGGGTCAATGTCATCAGCCCGGGCTGGATTGATGTCAGCCGGCTGCAAACGGTGCCAAACAACGAGGCACCCGACGAGCATGATCACCGCCAACACCCGGCCGGACGCGTCGGCAAGGTCGAAGATGTGGCGGCGCTGGCACGCTTCCTGTTATCCGGCGAAGCCGGTTTTATCACCGGTCAGGAGTACGTTATCGACGGCGGCATGAGCAAACGGATGATCTATCCGGAAGGACCGGCTGCCGACTGACTCCGGTTTCTGCTAGCATGGTACCCCCTTTTTAGATCAGGCGCCGTTATGAAAGTTGTTTCCTTCAATATCAATGGGCTCAGGGCGCGTTTGCATCAACTGCAGGCGCTTATCGACAAACACCAGCCGGACATCATAGGTCTGCAGGAAATCAAGGTTCACGACGATGCCTTTCCGCTGGCCGATGTGGAAGCCATGGGGTATCACGTGCACTTTCATGGCCAGAAAGCCCATTACGGCGTGGCCATGCTGAGCAAGCAGGCACCGCTTTCGATCCAGAAGGGCTTTCCCGGTGACGAAGAAGATGCCCAGCGGCGCATGATCATGGGCCACTTCGCCCGCCCCGATGGCACCGAACTGACCGTGCTCAACGGTTATTTTCCTCAGGGAGAAAACCGTAGCCACGAAACCAAGTTTCCGGCCAAGACCCGCTTTTACGCGGATCTTCAGCGCTATCTGACCGAACATCATCGGCCGGACGAGGCGGTTATCGTGATGGGAGACGTGAATATTTCCCATACGGATCTGGATATCGGCATCGGTGAGCCCAATCGCAAGCGCTGGCTGCGCGAGGGGAAATGTTCCTTCCTGCCGGAAGAACGGGAGTGGATGGACCAGCTGATGAGCTGGGGACTGGCCGACACCTGGCGGCTGCAAAACCCCGAAGAAAACGAGCGTTATTCCTGGTTCGACTATCGCAGCAAGGGCTTCAACGACAATCGCGGTCTGCGCATCGACCTGATCCTCGCCACCCAGCCGCTGGTCGGCCAATTACTCGAGACCGGCATTGACTACGAACTACGCGGCATCGAAAAGCCCTCGGATCACGCCCCCATCTGGGCTACCTTTGGCTGAGCTAGATACTACACCGGTTATCAGCAGAAACCCCATCCCTCCCCTTGCACCCCGCTGTTGTTCTGACACATTCGAGGTTAAGGGGAGAGAGCAATTCGACTAAGCGTCCCTACCGCCAGGCTTTGATCTGCGCCAATAACCCATTGGTTGCGCTGTCGTGTCCTGTGGTAACACCATCATCCGCCAAATCATCAATCAATCGGGCGGCGAGTTTTTTACCCAACTCCACGCCCCATTGGTCGAAGCTGTTGATATTCCACAGTACGCCCTGCACAAAGGTCTTGTGCTCATACATGGCAATAAGGGCGCCCAGGTTATGGGGGGTAAACTCGTCGCACAAAATGGTGGTACTGGGACGATTGCCGTCCATCACCTTGTAGGGCGCCAATTTGGCGATGGCCTCTGCACTCAATCCCTCGGTCGCCAGCTCGGCTTCTACCTGCTGCTGGTCTTTACCGAAGGCCAGCGCCTGGGCCTGGGCCAGCATGTTGGCCAACAGCTTTCGATGATGCTCCGGGTAGTCATAACAGGAGCGGACAAAACCGATAAATTCGGCCGGTACTACCTGGCTGCCCTGATGCAACAGCTGAAAAAATGCATGCTGACCATTGGTGCCCACCTCGCCCCATACCACGGGGCCGGTATTATGCGTAATCTTCTCGCCGGCGTTGTTCACACCCTTGCCGTTGGACTCCATGTTCAGCTGTTGCAAATAGGCCGGAAAACGCTTCAGATGATGACTGTAGGGAAAAACGCCTTCGCTCTGCAGCTCCAACACATTGATATTCCAGATGCAGAGCAGCGCCAGCAATACCGGAATGTTTTGTTCAAACGGTGTATGGCGCAGGTGCTTATCCGTCTCGTGGGCGCCCGCCAGCAGTTGCTCGAAGCGCTCGAACCCCAGCGCCAGGGCGATGGGCAGGCCAATGGCAGACCACAACGAAAAGCGCCCCCCCACCCAGTCCCAGAACTCGAACATATGCTCGGGATCGATACCGAACGCCTGCACCGCAGCGGCATTGGTCGACACCGCCACAAAATGCTTTTTAACCTCGGCTTCATCGCCACAGGCCGCCAACAACCAGGCACGGGCGGCGCGGGCGTTGGTCATGGTTTCGTCGGTGGTAAAGGTTTTGGAAGAAATCACAAACAAGGTGCGCCCCGGATCTACAGCCGCCAACACAGAGGCCAACTGGGCACCGTCCATATTCGACACAAAATGCGCCCGAATGCCCTTGTCCTGATACGGCGCCAGCGCCTCGACCACCATGGCCGGCCCCAGATCGGATCCGCCGATGCCGATGTTGACCACATCCGTAATGGACTGGCCGCCAAAGCCGCGCCATTCGCCGGTATGCACCCGCTCGCAAAAGGCCCGTAGCCGTGCCAGCTCCTCATGTACCCGGGGCACCACGTTCACCCCAGCCAGCATCACACTGGCACCTACCGGCATGCGCAACGCCGTGTGCAGCGCCGACCGGCCCTCAGTATGGTTAAACAGGTTATCGCCAAACAACGCCGCTATGGCCGCATCCAGCTTCATGTCTCGCGCCAGTTCACACAAGATGGCCAGCACTTCGGCAGACAAATGCTGCCGAGACAAGTCCACTCGCATGTGACTGCCAAAGGCAAAACAAAAACGCGAAAACCGCTCGGGATCCTCGGCAAAACGCTGGCTCAGACTCATCGCCTGCTCTCGCGGTTTCAACTCCTGCAACGCCACAAACCGTGGCTGCTGATATAAAGACGTCATCCCAATCCCGTTATTTATTATTAAAATTCAATCCGTGCCCGGCCCCGTGAGGCATGAAGCGGCATACAGACCCCTCCTCTTTGACACCGTACTATCAGGATACCTGTAGGTGCAACGCAAGGGATCAGTGAGGGGTTACTGCTACGAAGGAGCTGCCAGCTCAAGCGGCAGTTACGAGCATACGTCACCCCTCACCCGCTATCACTACATCTGTCCCCGGCAACAACTCCTTCAACCAGGCCTGCAACGCCGCCTTGGCCTCGGCCTCCCCGGGTGTCAACCATATCTGCCCGGGTAGCAACGTAATACCGACGGCAAAGTTTATCAGATCCTGTTGCCCGCCATGAGCCGAATATCCGCTTACCTGATGTACCTGGGCGCGAATGGTGAAGCGCTCGCGGTCAAGCGTAACCCCGCCCTCTTGCGGCCCGAGCTCCAGAATATCTCGCCTTGGTTTGCCCTCGGCCTGATAGCCCACGAACAACACATCGTTGCGGGCTTCTCCCAGCATCGCCTTCAGGTAATTAACCACCCGGCCGCCGGTACACATGCCCGAGCCCGCCAATACCACGTAGGGCTTGTGATATCGGGCCAAATAGTTCACCGCATTCAGGTGATCCCGGTGGCTATTCACCACCGTTAGCAGCTCGAACGACAGCGGATGCCGCCCCTCGCTCAGCCGATCTTTCGCCTCATCATTCCAGAACGGATTGAGCTTGCGGTAGAGGCCAGTAAATTTGGCCGCCAGCGGCAAGTCGACCATCACTTACAGCTCGTTCCAGAGCAGGCCGGGGCGGCCGCTGGTTATAAGGCAAGGGCACCAACCGAGACTTGAACATTTTCAGCACTCGGCTAATCAGCTTTTTATCCCGGGTAAAACCAATTTTAAATGCATCTTCCAACATGGCCGGCAACAATAGGGCCGTGGGCTTGCGAGAAAATGATAGGCCCCTTGAAACCCGCCCCTAGCAAATAGGGAGTGCACCCTACATGATCGATATGCACATGAGTGACTACTAGCGCCTTGATATGACTGATATCAAAATCAATGTCCAGATCGTCCCGCTGCTCGGTGCCGTAAAACAGGGCGTAGTCGATCAAAATGCCGGCTCCATTCAGCCGCAGCTCGTGACAAGAGCCGGTCTCCCCCCTTCACCGCCCAGTGATGTAACACCTCCACCTTGCCGCTATTCATGTCACCCCAGCCAAAACAAAATTCATATGAAGCCAACTCTAGTCTGCCGAATACAAAAAGCCCGGTGGAGGTGGAAGCCTCTTGTCGGATCCATTTCAATGGATCAGCCAACGAACACGCAACACCACAGGTCGAATACTCTTGCCTAAGATAAGTCGACCCTACGGAAAACGGCTCCCGTAGTTGGCCATTTATGCGGCGCAAACCGGCAGGCAAACCCAGATTTTCAGTTCGCCAGGAAATCGGATCATGGAAGAAGCAGATAGTTCCCTGATTTAGGAAAAAACGCCTCACCAATGTGTCGTCTGAAGATTATGGTGAAGGCAGCTTTACCAAGGGGTTTTATGTGTCGATTCCGTTCGACTTGCTGACGGTTAACCCCAGCACCAGCAGTGCCACCATCAGTTGGGTCCCCCTTACCCGCGACGGCGGCCAGATGCTGGGCCGACGCTACGGTTTATACGGGTTAACCGATGCTCGTTCGCCTTATTTTGGGTTGTAAATAAGCGCCGAGCCTTAAGCGCCGAGCGTCAAGTAAAACCAAACCCCGAGCCTGCAGGCCCGGGGTTTTTCTTTGCTGTTATGTAGGGCTTGCTGTTTCGTCATAGCGGTGCTGAATCAAGCTCGGTATGACGGACCCGGTATCTTTCTGCAGACAACGCGAGATCCTGGCTTTGGTCAGGATGACCGCCTGATCTTTTTTACATCTGCGTCACTATGTCTTCGGCAAATTCGGAGCAACTGCGCAGGGTGGCACCTTCCATCTGCCGCTCGAAGTCGTAGGTGACTGTCTTGTTGGCAATAGCCCCTTCCACGCCCTTGACGATGAGGTCTGCCGCCTCGGTCCAGCCCAGGTGGCGTAGCATCATCTCGGCGGAGAGGATAAGCGACCCCGGGTTGACCTTGTCTTGCCCCGCGTACTTGGGCGCCGTGCCGTGGGTGGCCTCGAACAGTGCCACACCGTCGCCGATGTTGGCACCGGGGGCAATGCCGATGCCACCCACCTGGGCCGCCAGGGCATCGGAGATGTAGTCGCCATTCAGGTTCATGCAGGCAATCACGTCGTATTCGGCCGGACGCAGCAGTATCTGTTGCAGAAAGGCATCGGCAATCACGTCCTTGACGATGATCTCCTTGCCGGTATTGGGATTCCTGAACGAACACCAGGGGCCGCCGTCGATCAATTCGGCACCGAACTCCTCCCGCGCCAGCTCGTAGCCCCAGTCTTTGAAGGCACCTTCGGTGAACTTCATGATGTTGCCCTTGTGCACCAGGGTCAGGGAATCACGGTCGTTGTCGAGCACATATTGCAGCGCGGCGCGCACCAGGCGCCGGGTACCCTGCCGAGAGGTCGGCTTGATGCCGATGCCGCAGTCTTCGGGGAAGCGGATTTTCTGCACCCCCATGTCGTTGCGCAGAAAGTCGATGACCTTCTGCGCCTCGGCGCTGCCCGCCTGCCATTCGATGCCCGCATAGATGTCTTCGCTGTTCTCGCGAAAGATCACCATATCGGTCAACTCCGGCTGTTTCACCGGACTGGGCACTCCCTGGTAATAGCGCACCGGACGCAGGCACACATACAGATCCAGCTGCTGGCGCAGGGCCACATTAAGCGAACGAATACCGCCGCCCACCGGGGTAGTGAGCGGGCCCTTGATGGCCACGTGATAATCGCGGATAAGCTCCAGGGTTTCTTCCGGCAGCCAGGTGTTTTCACCGTAAACCCGTGTCGATTTTTCTCCGGTGTAGATTTCCATCCAGCTGATCTGTCGCTGTCCCCGATAGGCCTTGGCCACGGCGGCATCCACCACCAGCTTCATTGCCGGGGTCACGTCCACGCCGATGCCATCGCCTTCGATAAAGGGAATAATGGGGTGATTCGGTACCTTCAGTTTGCCGGTGTCGTCCAGGGTGATTTTTTGTCCTTCTGCCGGCACCCTTACCTGTGAAGTCATCGCGTTCTCCTGCTTGCTGTTATTGATGTCCCTACTCTGCGTTTATCGCTCCGCTCCCAGCGTCAACCAGCAGCATAGGACAAAAAATGCACGTTAGATATTGAGCCGGTCAAAGTTCGGTGGTCATGCGGCATTAGGCGTGAACCGAAGATTTTGCTATTCTGAAGTCCCTGTTTATCAAGACTTTTCACTATGAAAGCCAGAAAACCAAGGCCCGCCGCCAGACCAGGTTCCAAACCGGCCAGAGTCAGGTCCACACCGACACCCGCCGGACCGCCGACCACGCTGCTGTTTAACAAGCCTTATATGGTGCTGTGCCAGTTTACCGATGGCGACGGCCGCCAGACTCTGGCCAATTTTGTGAAGGTACCCGGCGTCTATGCCGCCGGACGCCTGGATCGGGACAGCGAAGGCCTGCTTCTGCTGACCAACGACGGCGCCCTCAATGCCCGCCTGACCCAACCCGGGCGAAAAACCACCAAAACCTACTGGGTGCAGGTAGAAGGCGCGCCCACCGAGGCGGACCTGGAGCCTTTGCGCCGGGGCGTGGCGCTGAAAGATGGCCCTACCTTGCCCGCACAGGTACGGCTGATGGACGCGCCGGATGTCTGGCCACGCACGCCGCCCATTCGCGAGCGCCAGAATATTCCAGCCAGCTGGCTGGAAATCAAAATCATCGAGGGGCGCAACCGCCAGGTGCGGCGCATGACCGCCCATATCGGCTTCCCTACCCTGCGGCTGATCCGCTATGCCATCGGTGACTGGACCCTCGATGACCTGCCCTCTGGTCAATGGAGACAAATATGAGCCATCATCCCTTCGCGGTCACCCTGGCTGTCGTCGTCCGTGCCGGTGAACGTTTTTTGATGGTGGAAGAATGGCAGCAGGGCCGGGTGATGTTCAATCAACCCGCCGGCCATCTTGAACCGGGCGAAACCCTGCTAGACGGTGCTCGCCGCGAACTACGGGAAGAAACCGGTCTGACCCTGCCGCTGGAGCAGGCGGTGGCCATCTACCAATATGAAGCGCCGGACAACGGCACCCATTTTGTGCGCTTCACCTTCTGCGCCGAGGTACCCGAGCCACTGACCACCAACCCGCAGGATCCGGACGGCGACATCATCCGTTGCCACTGGCTGACTCTGTCCGAGATTGAAGCCCTGGGCGACCAGTTGCGCAGCCCGTTGATCATGGCCTCGTTTCGCGATTATCAGGCCGGCCTGCGTTTTCCTCTGAGTGCGTTGAAGCAACAGCGGTAGGCGCCCATTTATGCAACGCAAACCTACGGATGGGTAGGGAGGCCTGCCAACTGAGGTGGCATCTACAAAACCTCCATCGGGCCGACTCGCAGAGCCATTTTGGCGAACCACTCCAACGGCTTCCCGCTTATGGCCTTCTTTCCCTCCCGCTGGCGGCTTTTGTCTGGTAAAATGCTGGCCGTTTTACATACAGGTAACGGCGAGTGATGAGCGATAACAGTCAGCTAAAAGTGATTGTCGGCATGTCCGGCGGTGTGGATTCTTCGGTTTCGGCCTATTTGCTGCAACAGCAGGGCTATCAGGTTGAAGGCCTGTTCATGAAAAACTGGGAAGAAGACGACACCGATGAGTTCTGCTCCGCCACCGAGGATCTGCGGGACGCCCAGGCGGTGTGCGACAAGCTCGGCATAACGCTGCACACCATCAACTTTGCCGCCGAATACTGGGACAACGTGTTCGAGCATTTTCTGGCGGAATACAAGGCCGGGCGCACGCCTAACCCCGATATCCTGTGTAACAAGGAAATCAAGTTCAAGGCTTTCCTCGAGTTTGCCGCCGAAGATCTGGGCGCCGACTACATCGCCACCGGCCACTACGTGCGCCGCAGCTTCGACGACCAGCCCCGCATGCTGCGCGGCCTGGATGGCAACAAGGATCAGAGTTACTTCCTCTATACCCTGAGTTCGCAACAGGTCGCCAAAAGCCTGTTCCCGGTGGGTGAGCTGGAAAAACCCGAGGTGCGCCGCATCGCCGAGCAGTTGGAGCTGGTGACCGCCAAGAAAAAAGACTCCACCGGCATCTGTTTTATCGGTGAGCGCAAGTTCACGGATTTTCTGGCCCGCTACCTGCCCGCCCAGCCCGGCAGGATTGAAACCGTGGATGGCGTGGTCATCGGCGAGCACCAGGGACTTATGTATCACACCCTGGGACAGCGCAAGGGCCTCGGCATCGGCGGTCTGAAAAACGCCACCGACGAGCCTTGGTACGTGGTCGACAAAGAGCTGGATCGCAACGTGCTGGTGGTGGCTCAGGGCGATCACCCGCGGCTGTATTCCAACGGACTGATTGCCCGCCAGCTGCACTGGGTGGATCGTTCGCCCATGACGGACGCCTTTCGCTGTACCATCAAGACCCGTTATCGTCAGACCGATGTGCCCTGCCTGGTCGAACCGCTGGATGACGAAACCATCAAGGTCACCTTCGACCAGCCGCAGGCGGCGGTTACGCCGGGCCAGTCCGCCGTCTTCTACCATGGCGATATCTGCCTCGGCGGCGGTATCATCGAAACCCGTTTCAGTCAGGAGCAAGCGTGAGTCACAGCCTCGAAAACCAAACTCTGGCCTTTGCCGGCATCTGCCAGGCCGCCAGTCTGGTACAGCAGGTCGCCCGCGATGGCACCATAGACGATAAAACCCTGCTCTCGTCCACCCTCAACAGCATTCTGGTGACCGACGCCGAGCAGTCGGCGGATATTTACGGTGGCCACGACAAGCTTGGCCTGGGCTATCAGACGCTGATCGATCAGCTCGGCAACAACAGTAACCGCAAAAATGCCGAACTGACCCGCTACCTCGTCGGTATCGTCGCCCTGGAACGCAAGCTGGCCAAACGGCGCGACCTGATGGCCATGCTGGGCGAGCGCATCAACCAGGTACAACGCCAGTTGCACCACTTCGAGCTGCTCGACGAGCAGGTGCTGGCCAATCTGGCCGGTGTTTACAGCGACATCGTCAGCCCCATAGGGCCGCGTATCCAGGTAGCGGGTAACCCGACTTACCTGCAGCAGCCGCTGGTGCAGCACCAGATTAGGGCGCTGTTGCTGGCGGGTATTCGCAGCGCCGTGCTCTGGCGCCAGCTCGGCGGCAAGCGCCGTCATATTCTGTTTTCTCGCAAGCGGTTGGTGGCTCAGGCCCAGGCGGCATTGCGGTATTAACCATCCTATGGTTACCCAGATAAATTGTTACCCCCCAACGTTCAGGAGTCCTTGTTCATGGAATTGTCAGCATTAACGGCTATTTCTCCGGTTGATGGCCGTTACGGCACCAAAACCCAGGAGCTGCGCGCCATTTTTTCCGAATTTGGTTTATTGCGCTTTCGTGTAGAAGTCGAAGTACGCTGGCTACAGGCGCTGGCCGCCCATGCTGAAATTACCGAGGTGCCTACCCTGTCTGCCGAGGCCAACGCCCTGCTGGACGCCATTGTCGCCAACTTCAACGAAGCCGATGGCCAGCGCATCAAGGATATCGAGCGCACCACCAACCACGACGTGAAAGCGGTGGAATACTTCCTGAAGGAAAAGGTCGAAGTGCTGCCCGAGCTGGCGGCCGTCAGCGAGTTCATCCACTTCGCCTGCACCAGCGAAGACATCAACAACAACGCTCATGCGCTGATGCTGAAAGCCGGCCGGGACCAAGTCGTAGTACCTTACTGCCAGCAGTTGGTCGACGAAATCAAACGCCTCGCCGCCTTGTATCGCGACGTGCCCATGCTGAGCCGTACCCATGGTCAGCCTGCCTCGCCTACTACCCTGGGCAAGGAAATGGCCAACGTGGCCTACCGTCTTGAGCGCCAGCTCAAACAAATCAAGTCGGTAGACATGCTGGCCAAGATCAACGGCGCCGTAGGCAACTACAACGCACACCTGTCTGCCTATCCGGAAGTAGAGTGGGCCGGCTTTGCCGAGCGCTTCGTCACCGGTCTGGGACTGACCTTCAACCCCTATACTACCCAGATTGAACCGCACGACTACATTGCCGAGCTGTTCGACGCCATCGCCCGTTTCAACACCATACTGCTCGACTTCGATCGGGACGTGTGGGGCTACATCTCGGTCGGTTACTTCAAGCAGAGAACCGTGGCCGGCGAAATCGGCTCCAGCACCATGCCGCACAAGGTCAACCCGATCGACTTCGAAAACTCCGAAGGCAACCTGGGCCTGGCCAACGCCATCTTCAACCACCTGGCCGCCAAGCTGCCGGTGTCTCGCTGGCAGCGCGATCTGACCGACAGCACGGTACTGCGCAACCTGGGCGTGGCCGTGGGCTACTCGCTGATCGCCTATCAGGCGACCCTGAAGGGCATCAGCAAGCTGGAAGCCAACCCGCAAGCCCTGGCTGCCGATCTGGACCAGAACTGGGAAGTGCTGGCCGAGCCGGTACAGACGGTCATGCGCCGTTACGGCATCGAGAAGCCCTACGAGAAGCTGAAAGAGCTGACCCGTGGCAAGCGCGTGGATGCCGAAGGCATGCGCACCTTCATCGACGGCCTGGAACTGCCCGAATCGGTAAAGGACCAGCTGAAGCTGCTGACCCCGGCCAACTACATAGGCCACGCCATACAGCTGACCGACGAGCTGTAAACCCGGCTCGAAGCGTTAAGCGCCAGTCTGGACGCTTAAGACAAAACACCGGGCCGGTTGGCTCGGTGTTTTTGTTTGGGGGGAGTTGTTTGCCCCTCCTCCTTGGCAACGGCCTCACATACATAACAGCGGGGCTTCGCCAGGGGGAGGCTGGGCGGGGTCACCATCGGCCTCCGTACAGAACCCTCCCCTTACCTTGCACCCCGCTGCCACCCTGCTAATCACGAGTTCAGAGGAGGGAGCAGATCGACGCCATGCCCATTCCCTATTCCCCGTTTACCCCTTACCGCCGACAGCTTGAAATCTATCATTCTCCACGGCGGCTAGGCATAATAGCCCGCTATTCTTAACGCATCAGCCCCATCATTACAGGTCCCCATGCACAGTGCACTGAAACTGGATATCGACGACTTCCTGGCCAGCTACTGGCAACGCAAGCCCCTGCTTATCAAGGCCGGTTTTCCCGGCTTCGAAGATCCGCTCAGCCCGGACGAACTGGCCGGCCTGGCGCTGGAGCCGCACATCGAATCGCGCCGGGTCTGGCGTGCAGACGACCGCTGGAACGCGGAAACCGGCCCCTTCGAGAACTACGATCATCTGGGCGAAGCCGACTGGACCCTGCTGGTGCAGGCCGTCAACCAGTGGCACCCGGCGGTACAGGATGTGGCGGAGGCGTTTCGCTTTATTCCCGGCTGGCGCTTCGATGATGTGATGGTCAGCTTCTCTACCCCGGGTGGTGGCGTGGGCCCTCATATCGATCAGTACGGGGTCTTTATCATTCAGGGCGAAGGTCGCCGTCGCTGGCGTGTGGGCCTACCCCAAACCCTGAGGCAGTTTGCCGCCCACGGTGCCCTGCGCCACTGCGAGGCCTTCGAGGCGGAAATAGACGAAGTGCTGGAGTCCGGCGATGTGCTCTACATTCCGCCCGGTTGCCCGCACGAAGGCTATGCCGAGACGCCGGCGCTCAACTATTCCATCGGCTTTCGGGCACCGGATGCGCGGGATCTGATTTCCGGCTTTGCCGATCACATGCTGGCCCACGAGTCGGATACCCGCCGCTTCGACGATGCCGCCATGGCGCCCTGTACGGCCCATGGTCGCATCGACCACCAGGCGATGATTCAGGTCAAAGCTCTGATGACCGAGCTGCTGGACGACCCGGTACGGCTGGCCGACTGGTTTGGCGAGATGATCTCGGAAGCCAAGCACGATCTGGATCTGGAGCCGGCCGAGCCGCTGTATAGCCTGGAAGAACTGGTGCTGCGCATGGACCACGGTGACCACCTGTATCGACTGGGCGGCGCCCGCTGTTTCTATATGGAAGGCAGCGAAGATGTGTTCTATCTGGACGGCGACCGCTATCAGCTGGCAGAGCCGGATGCCGACGCCATCGCCCTGTTATGCGATCAGGCCCGTATCTGCGGCCCGGAAGTCGCCTGCCTGAAACAGCCCCAGGCGCTGCTGGAAGTGCTGCTGCCGCTGGTGAATCTGGGCTACTGGTACTTCGAAGAAGACGAATAAGCAGCAAGCAGACAAAAAACGGCGCCGTCTGGTACAGCGCCGTTTTTTTGTCTCGACCCTACGTCAGGTTATCAAATGCCGGATGGTAGCTTATCAGGCCTCTGGGGGCAGGTTGCTTGAGTGCCAGTGCCATGAAGGCATCACCGGCGTCGGGATAGGCGCATTCCAGGCCCAGCTCGCTGGCGGGCCGAAAACCGAAGCGACGATAAAAGTCCGGCTCCCCCAGCACCACGACACCGGACCAGTCCAGCTCGTTGGCGCTGTCCAACGCTTCCCGGATCATGGCCGAGGCCACCCCCTGCCGCTGACACTCGGGCCAGACACTGACCGGGGCCAACCCCAGCCAGCCGATATCCTCTCCGTTTACCAATACCGGGCTCATGACCAGGTGACCCATGATGGCACCTTCGTATTCGGCAACCTGGCTCAGGCTGATGGCACCCTGCTCGCGCAAGGCCCACACCAGATCCGCTTCGTCGTCTCGCTCGAAGGCGGCATATACCACCTCGTCGATGTCGTCACCGTCACCGGGACGCTCGGTTCTGCATATCAGCATGATGACGCGCCCTATGGCGCCAGCCGATCGATGGTCCAGCCACCGTCGCCGCGCTGATACAGAAAACGGTCGTGCAGACGGTTGGCACCCCCTTGCCAGAATTCGACGGTCTCGAACTTGACCCTAAAGCCTCCCCAAAAGCTCGGCAGCGGCACCTCGCCATTGGCAAACTTCTGTTTCATTTCCAGAAATTTGGCTTCCAGCAGGCCACGGGCAGAAATACGCGACGACTGCTGCGAGACCCAGGCGCCGATCTGGCTGTCTTTGGGACGACTGTTGAAGTATTTCATCACCTCCAGCGTCGACAATCGCTCTACCTGACCGGTGACGTGCACCTGACGTTCCAGCGTATGCCAGGGAAACAGCAGGCTGATGCGCGGATTGCCGGCCAGCTGGCCGGCCTTGCGGCTGCCCATGTTGGTATAGAACACGAAGCCGCGCTCATCGGTATGTTTGAGCAGCACAATGCGCTGATACGGCTGACCGCGCTCATCCACTGTGCCCACCACCATGGCGGTGGGATCGGCCAGATTGGCGGCAATCGCCTGCTGCATCCAGGTATCAAACAGAGACAAAGGGTTATCCGGCAAATCTTTGCGGCGCAGGCCGCCTTGCAGATATTCCCGCCGGTAGTCGGCCAGTTCCATAGACAGGTCTCTCATCATTCGGGGAGGCTCTATTGTGCGGGGCGCGCCGGGGATTGGCAAGACGGCTGCCGCCAAGCGGGATCACGAAACCTGAGAATACCCGGAAGTGATGGTATGATCCGGCCCCGAACCCTTTTTTGTTTGTCCGTTAACACGAGTATTTTATGGCCCTGCTGATCACAGAGAAATGCATTAATTGCGACATGTAAGAGCTTGCAAAATAATCATATAAAAATCAAAAGTATAAAACAGCGTGTTACCAATAGTGTTGTGTTCGATTGTTTGTGAATTTGTTGTGTTGCACGTCATTGCAACACAAACCGCACACTCCCTGATCCCTCATCTCTCCCCGCTTAATTATCCGTTTTTCCCCGTTGTAACCCGATGTTATTTGTCCTCTGTTTTTCAGTCTCCGCCCCAGTGCTGGCAAGGATCGCGAAGGGATCGCAGATCTCGTTATTTTCATCGGATAAAGCGCGCAGGCGTGGCGGGGTCTCAACGGCGCGCGCTGGGTGTTGAATGCCCTCGCAAACGGTCAGGGCGAGCCGCACAGCGAAAGCAAACGATAAGCGGTTACTTGATGTGGGTTTAACCGTAGCTGCCATGAAGGCGTGATGTGGCGTTCTGGTGGCGTGATCGTTCAGGCAAAAAAAAGACCGGCGCTTTGGCCGGTCTGGTTGCTTGGGGTTTTGGTCAGCTGCCCGGCGCGGGTGTCGCCGCCAGGGTGTAGGGCTTGAACCGAATGATGTCTTCACCGGCCCAGTCGTTGATGGTAGCGAAGGTGGCGCGCAGGCTTTCCATCTCGTTGCAGTCGAATACCTGGGCGGCTTTCTCCGCATCGCCGAAACCACCGACGTTGCCGGGCATCACGCCCATCAGTTGAGGCGGCACTCGATGCGCGGCCAGTTGGTCGTCGCGGCTCACGTTCTTCACTGACAGAAACTCGTCCTTGGCCGCGACTTCGGCCACCGGGATCAGGTTGATACCGTCCTTCTTTCCGCCCGGGGCATACAGCAACAGGTTGCGGAAGTTGCCCGGGCCCTTGCTGTCTTTCAATGCCTTGCGCAGCTTGTTGATGTCGTCTTCTTTCTGCAGCGTGTCGGTCAGGTACATGATGAACCCGGCATGACTGCCATTCTCGTAGTACCGGCGCCGGAACAGGGTGGCCGACTCGTTGAGCAGCGAACTGTTCATGCTGGCCACATAATCGGGAATGCCGTAAATCTCCTGGCTGACATCCGACTCCATCACCTGGAACACGCTGCCCGCTGCAAACTCGGTGGAGGTGTTCCAGTTCGGAATCCACCAGAACTGGCCAGGTTCAACACCACGGCGGCAGAACTTGGCCGGGGTGCGCCGGTACGTCATCGCCCGGCCCAGGCGGTTGTCGATACGCTCCACATAGCAGTTACCGAAAATCAGGTAATCCAGTGCCAGGGCACTGAATTCGGCCAGGCTCAGTTTAGGATGAGGAATGAAGCAGGCCCGCAGAATATTGCGCTTAACCTGAATCGCCGAACCATGATGCACCGCCGCCCGATACACTCGGGCCAGGCCATCCAGTGACAGCGGCGGCTCGTACCACTTGCCGTTGTCCATCGCCTCCAGGTAATCGAAAATCTCGCGCTGATTCAGCACCGGCATGGGATCGCCGAAGGTAAACGCTTCGATGCCGGGTTCGGTGGCGGGCCGCTCGGCGATAGCCGGTTCGTTGCTCATCAATAAATCTCCATAATGCTGGAGCTGGTAGCGCTTACGCCGTCCAGCGGTTCATTTTGTAATGCGTGCATGGTGGCCCAGGCGATATCGGCATGGCTGATTTCGTCCGAACGGCTGGCCTCATAGGTAGGCGACCGGCCACTGGCGGTGATGGTCTTGCGGATGGCCATGAAAGATTGCGCCATGTCGTTCCAGCCGGCATCAAACTCCAGCCGGCCTTTGCTGATCACGTCGTAGGCCTTCATCACCAGCCGGCTCTTGACCAGTGGGGAATATTGGAAGGTGGTCACCTGGGGGAAAAACTTCTTCACCAGCTGATACACCCCCTCGCCGATGCCGGTGATGTCGATGCCGATATAGGTGACGTTGTAGCGCTGGGTCATTTTTTCGATGGCGTTGGCCTGGGCTTCAAAGTCCATGCCCTTCCATTGGTGCTTTTCGATGATGCGGTGCTTGCCGCCCTCAACCAATGACGGCACCACCACCACACAACCGGCACTATCACCCTGGCCACCTTTGGCCGGGTCATAGCCGATCCAGACCTCGCGGTTACCCACCGGGCGCGGGGCAAAAGGTCGGTAGTCGTCCCACACCTCCCAGCTGTCCACCATGCATTTCTGCATCATGGCCATCGGGAAAATAGACGCAGTGTCATCGATAAATTCGCACATCAGCAGGTTCTGATATTCGTGGTCGCTGTACTCCCGGCGCAGTTGGTCCAGGTCGAACAGGTTACAGCCACCGCGCACCGCATCTTCTACAGTCACAATTTGCCGCCACTGACCATCGCCCCCTTCATGGCCGTTCACCAGCAGGCCGTGGGATAAATCCAGCTCGATGCGGTCAGCCTTGCGGCGGCCTCGGTTATACAGGGCGCCCGACCAATACGGGTATGCATCGTGGGTCAGGCTGGAAGGGGTGGAAATATAGGTCTGCCGCCACTTCTTGTGCATGGCCATGCCCGATGCCACCTTGCGCAACTGCTGAAAGCCATGCACCCAGAAATATTCATCGAAATACAGGTTGCCGTGGTAACTCTGGGCCGTGCGGGCGTTGGTACCCAAAAAGTACAGGTGCGCCCCGTTCGGCAACACTATCGGGTCGCCGCGTAACTCAAGGTCGGCAGTGTCTTTGGCGAACTGAATGATGTACTGCTTGAACACATGCGCCTGGGCCTTGGAGGCCGACAGAAAAATCTGATTGCGGCCGGTAACCACCGCATCCACAAAAGCCTCGCGGGCAAAGTAGTAGGTCGCCCCTATCTGGCGGCTCTTAAGAATATTGCGGATTCGGTGGGTAAGCCCGGCCTGATACCAGCCCATCTGGTAATCAAACAACTCGTTGTTGAAGCCATCCACCAGCAGCGACTGCTGCTCTTCGCTGATGGCGTTTTTCTCTACCGGTTTTTTCGGCCCCTTGTTGCGATTGGCCACATTCGGATTCAGGTCACCTTCATGGCCGCCGTTGCTGTATTTGTTAATGCGGGCAATGCGTTCCAGCTGCCGCCCGAGCAGGTCAATCTCCTTGAAGTCTTTGCCATCCTTCGCGTCTTTGTTGATGAGCTGGATCATGCGTGCTTCAAGAGTCGAATCAACTCTGTCTATCGGGCGGGCCTTGTCCCACTGCTCGGTTTTCTTCCAGGTGCCCAGGGTAGACTCGGGCACCTCCAGAATCTCGGATATACGACGCAGCCGAAAACCCTGCCAATACAGGGTGCGGGCGCGAATTTTGGGGTCAATATCAGTCTCTATCATCATGCGGCCAGTTTACGGAGCTGCCCGCCCCCTCTCGCCCTCTTTGCCTTCTCCCACCGCTGCCAGAGTGCCCACGCGTTGACCGGTTGCGCCCAGCTCTTGACCATTGGCCTGTAATTATTCCGACTTCAACAGGAGCCAGCCAGATGGCCAAAAAGAGCAAGTTTTTTCGTGTTGCCACCCAGGGTGATACCACCGACGGCCGCGTCATCGAACGCAGCTGGATAGAGCAGGCCGCCAAAAACTTTAACCAGAAAACCTACGGTGCCCGCGTGTGGCTGGAACACATTCGCGGCCTGTATGCCGACAGCGACTTCAAGGCCTACGGTGACGTAACCGGCCTCAAAGCCGAAGAAGTGGAAGACGGCAAACTGGCCCTGTTCGCCCAGATCGACCCCACCGGTGATCTGGTAAAAATGAACAAAGACCGCCAGAAGATTTACACCTCCATCGAAATCGATCCCAACTTTGCCAAAACCGGCGAGGCCTACATGGTCGGCCTGGCGGTGACCGACTCCCCGGCCAGCCTGGGTACCGAAATGCTGGCGTTTTCTGCCGGCGCCAAACAAAACCCGCTGGCAGACCGCAAGCAACGACCGGAAAACCTGTTTACCGCCGCCATAGAAACCCAGCTCGAATGGGAAGAAGACGACCAGCTAGAAGGCCCCACCCTGTTCAGCCGGGTGAAAGATCTGCTGGGCAAAGCCAAAGAAAAGAACAAGGCCGACTTCTCCGATGTCAACGAAGCGGTGGTAGCTATTGCCGAGCAAACCGCCGACAACGCCGAACAGGTAGGCCAGTTCAACGGCAAGTTGGGCGATATGGAACAAACCATCAAAGACCTGCAAACCAAGCAACAGCAGGCAGAAGCCAAGTTCAACGAACTGGAAACCCAGCTGAGCAAACAGCCGCAAGGCCAGACCCGCCAGCCCGCCACCGGCGGCAACAACGAATCAATCGACTGCCTGTAAGGAACCGACATGCGCAACGAAACCCGTAAAAAATACAACAGCTTCACCCAGCAGGTAGCCACCCTGAACGGCGTGGATGACGCCGCCGCAAAATTCAACGTAGAACCCAGCGTGCAGCAAAAGCTGGAAACCAGAACCCAGGACAGCTCTACCTTTCTGAGCATGATCAACATGGTCGGCGTAGAGGAACAAAGTGGTGAAAAGCTGGGCCTGGGCATCAACTCCACCATTGCCGGTCGCACCGACACCACCACCAAAGACCGTCAGGCCACCGACCCTACTGCGTTTCAAAAAGCGCGCTACGAGTGCAAGCAAACCAACTTCGATACCGCGCTGCGTTATTCCAAGCTGGATATGTGGGCCAAGTTCCCCGACTTTGCCACCCGCGTGCGCGATGCCGTACTAAGCCGCCAGGCGCTGGACCGCATCATGATCGGTTGGAACGGCACCAGTGCCGCCGCCGACACTGACCGCGTTGCCAATCCGCTGCTGCAGGATGTGAATATCGGTTGGATCCAGAAAGTACGCACCGACGCCCCCGAACAGGTACTGAGCGAGGGTGAACTCGCTTCCGGTAAAATCTACATCAGCAAGACCAGTGGCGACTTCGGCAACCTGGACGCTTTGGTCGCCAGCATGGTCGCTGAGCAGTTGCCGCCCTGGTACCAGGACGACACCGAACTGGTGGTGATCATGGGCCGCGACCTGCTCAACGATAAATACCTGCCGATGATTGAAGAGCACGCAGAAAAACCGAGCGAATCCGCTGCGCTGGACGTCATCAAGGCCCGCAAGATGGTCGGTGGCCTGCCGGCCATTCGTGTGCCCTACTTCCCGGCCGGGGCCCTGATGATCACCCGCCTGGATAACCTGTCCATCTACTGGCAGGAAGGCGCCCGCCGCCGTGCCGTTATCGATAACCCCAAGCGCGATCAGGTCGAGAACTACGAGTCCAGCAACGACGCCTACGTGATCGAAGACTACGAAGGTGTGGCCCTGGCCGAAAACATCGTGTTCGAAGACAAGCCTGCCGCGCCGTAAGGGGTAATCAATGACCAACCTGATCCGACAACATCGCCAGCGCGTACTGGCGGCTAAACAAGGGGAAGAGCAAAGCAGCTTCGACCCCAAGGCCGCCAACCTTTACGAACTGATGCTGATGCAACTGGCCGAGCATCGCCGCCGTCTCAAGCAAGTACAAAGCTTGGAGCTAAAGGCTGAAGTTAAAAGGAAGTTTCTGCCCGAATACCAGGCCTATATCGACGGCGTGCTGCAGGGTGACGCCGGACGTCAGGACGACGTGCTGATGACGGTGCTGCTGTGGCAAATCGACGTAGGCAACATGACCGAGGCGCTGCGCCTGGCCGAATACGCCATTGGCCACAATCTGCAAACGCCCGACCGCTACGAGCGCACCACCGCCACCCTGATTGCCGAAGAAGTGGCCGAAGTGGCCATGCGCCGTGCCGGTACCGACCAGCCTATGGCTGCCGAACTCATCCTGAAAACCCACGAGCTCACCCGGGATCAGGACATGTACGACCAGGTGCGCGCCAAGCTGCATAAAGCCATTGGCATGGCCATGGAAACCGCCGACCGGCTGCCCGAAGCCATAGAACACTACGGCCGAGCACTGGAGCTGGACGAGCGCATCGGCGTGAAAAAGCTGATCGAAAAAGCCGAACGAGCCATCAAGAACAACCCCGAGCAGGCCAAGCCTGCCGGTTAACCGAGCGTGACCCGCAACCCTGGGCGGCTCGGGCAAGGCTGCATTTATGCTCCGCCGACACCCGACCACCGCCCACCCATTCAGGAGCCAGAACGTGACCTTTTTTCCTGACAACCCAGAACAACAGCCGGGACAGGACATCACCAGTCACCCGTTCTGGCCCACCATCAATACCGCCGCCGTGCGCGACGTGATGCGCATCGATGGCGATGTTACCGAGCCGCGGCTACAGCATGCGGTGATCACCGCCATCGCCCAGGTGAATCAAGACCTGCTCGGCTATCGGCAGGAACAGGCCGAAACCGCGTTGGCCACCGTGCCCGCCGAACAGATCGGCGGCGAGAGCCAGCTGGTGCATCACTATCTCCGCGCCGTGTACTGCCTGACCCGGGCCAACCTCATTGAGCGGCTGCGCGACTACGACACCACCAAAGATGGCGAAGGCCGGGCCGAATCACTGGAACAAACGGTCACCGACCTGCGCCGGGATGCCCGCTTTGCCGTGCGCGCCATTATCGGCACCACCCACACCACGGTAGAGCTGATATGAAAGTCCGCGCCATGCAGGGCGACACCATCGACGCCATTTGCCAGCGTCACTACGGGCGAACGGCAGCAGTCACCGAGGCCGTGTTACTGGCCAACCCCGGTCTGGCCGAACTGGGCCCGGTGCTGCCTATGGGCACTCTGTTGGAGCTGCCGGACGTCGCCCCACCACCACAACAAAACAACATGATACAGCTATGGGATTAACCGCATGAGCGAACCGACCGGCGCAACCGTCGCCACCCTCACTACCACCGGAGCCGCCATGGCCGCCCCGGTGTTTGGCATAGACCCGCTGCTGGTCATCGGGGCCATTACCGGCGCCGGTATTTTTGTGCTGAGTCACGAAGAACAAAGCGCCCTCAAAAAGCTGGCCCTGTTTGTGGGCTCGGTGGCGTGCGGCTTTCTCGGTGCCCGCCTGGCCGGCGACGTGGCCAGCGTAATGATGCCGGGTGCCATCAAAATCAACGACGGCGTGGGAGCCATTATCGCCAGCTCGGTGTCGGTGCGCATTCTGCAGCGGATCATCCGGATGATAGACAGCCCCGTCCCACTCGCCGACATCCTTAAAGGTAAGCGGCCATGATGATTCTTGCCCTGCACATCACCTGCCTGCTGTTGCTGGCCTTTCGCATCATGCTGTTTGGCGGTCGCGGCCGCCGCCGCCCCGTTATTGCCTCGCTGGCCTACGCACTGATGGTGGCGGCATTTGCCGAGGCCATACAGGCCGGCTTTGGCATGACGCAGCCGCCCGGTTGGACTGGGTTGCTTCTCGAGCTGGCATTTACCCTGGCCGTGTATTGCCACCAGGGCAACGTAGCTGAACTGTTCAAACCCAGAGACCGCGGATCCCGGCTGAGCAGATTGCTCTGCTGGAGCCCGATGAGCAGCTATCAGACGAGCCGGCAGCCCGGGCCAATACCGCCCCCACCATCACCACCAACACCGCCGCAGCCAAGGCAGCGCAACCGCCGCAAATCAGACCGCCAACACAACAACAAGGTGACATCATGAGAATCGGAGACAAGGGCGAACAGGTTCGCCTGCTGCAGCACAAGCTGAATGCCGCCGGTGCCAAGCCCGCACTGGAAACAGACGCCGACTTTGGCAGTAAAACCCGAGACGCCGTCATCGCCTTTCAGCGTCGCCACGGTATTTCCGCCATCGGCGTGGCGGGCCCTCGCACCTTGGCGGCACTCGACGGAATCGCAGATCCAAAACGTATCGGGCAGGCCGACTTTGAGCGCGCAGCCAAGATGCTGGGCGTCAGCGTTGCCGCCGTGGCGGCCGTGGCCGAAGTGGAAAGCGCCGGCCGTGGCTTTCTGCCGGACGGTCGCCCGGTCATTCTGTACGAACGGCATATCTTCTACCGCCAGGCCGAAGCACTGGACTCCGAGCAAGCCAACATCTGGGCCGTGAAATACCCCAACCTGTGCAACACCCGCCGGGGTGGTTACGCCGGCGGTTCAGCCGAGCATCACCGCCTGACTACCGCCAGGCAGTTGGATACCGCCTGGGCCCAAGAGTCCTGCAGCTGGGGCATGTTCCAGATCATGGGCTTTCACTGGCAAATGCTCGGCTATTCCAGTGCCACCGCTATGGCGGAAGACATGAGCCAGAGCGAAGGCGGCCAGCTCGACGCCCTGGTGAAATTCATTCAGGCCGATAGCAAGCTGCACCAGGCCATGAAGGCGCGCCAATGGGCCGCGTTCGCCCGCATCTACAACGGCCCCGCCTACAAAGAGAACCTGTACGACATCAAACTGGCTCGCACCTACGCCCACTTTGCCGGTGTGTACGGCGCAGACGAGCAGGAAGCCGCATGACGTTTAAGCTGCTCGTCGCCTCGGTGGCCACGGCTTTGGCGCTGCTTATGGTGACATGGAGTCAGCATCAAACGCTGACAGCAACACGGCACCAGCTAATGGCAGCCCAGGCCACAACAAAAGGCCAGGCAGCCGTAATACAAACAATCGAGCTGCGTGCCGAACGTAATGCACTGGCCAGCGCCGAACTGATCAGAACCCTGCAACAGACACAAACGCAGCTCGGGATGAGTCGCCAAAGATGGGAGACATTAAAACGTGAAAACGAAGAACTTAAAGCCTGGGCTGACTCTGCTGTGCCTGAGCCTGTTGGCCGGCTGCACCGGCGGCCCGCCCTTACCGGTGCCGCCGGTTATCACACTTGGCTGCAACAGGGTAACGGCCTGCAGCCTGCCCCCGAGCAACCCGCAGAGTAACGAAGACCTGCTCAAAGACATCAGGGCCATCGAACTTGCCTGGGCAAACTGCGCCGCCCAGGTAGACATGATCATCCAGTGCCAGGAACAACCCCATGAATAAACCCGAACAAGTACGCACCCTGCTGCTATCTGCCGTGCCTCACCTCAAACGCAACCCCAACGAGTTGCATGTTTTTGTGAAAAACGGTCGTGTGGTAGCAAGTGCCGCCAAGCAGAATCTGAGCTTCGAATATCAGTTTGATCTGGTGGTTGTCGTCACCGACTACGCCGACCATGCGGATAGGATTATGGTGCCACTGCTGGCCTGGGTGGCCGAGCACCAACCCGAACTGATCACCAACCCGGATAAGCGGGAGAGTGGAGTTCGCTTCACTGTGGAGATGATCAACAAAAAATTGGTCGATATAGAAATATCGCTCTCCCTCACCGAGCGGGTCAAGGTCACCCCGGTCGAAGGTGGCCGCACCGTCGAACATCTGCCCGAACCCACCGATCCTTACAACGGTTTCGACTGGTCGCTGTTTGCGGTCGGCGAGCAGTTACCGCCAGGAGATGAATAATGGAAAGCAACTTCCAAGAGTTGCCAGATTACATCGATGCCCTCATCGCCAAGATGGAGCCCGCCCAGCGCAAAGAACTGACCCGTAAAATCGCCAAATCGTTAAGGGCGAGTCAGGCCAAAAGAATACGACAGCAAAAAGCGCCAGATGACAGCGCCTTCGAGAAGCGAAAACCTCAAAAGGCGAAGCGGGAAATAAAGTTTATCTACCAAACTGGCGACGAAGTGCGCCACCTGCGCAGCTGGAGAGAGACCAAGCATTACATTATTGGCTTCGACCGATATCGCGGGAATATTCGGACCTTCAAGAAAAGCCGAATCATCAGGACTCTGTTTGTGAACCGAGGCGAGACCACCGCCCTGCTTGACAGGAATCGCGGCGATATTCGCCGCCGGATGTTCACAGGTCTCATCAAGAGCCGATGGCTGAAAAGTAAGGGGGATGCCAGTGAGGCTAGTGTGGGTTTTCAGGGCGTGGCCAGCCGTGTAGCCCGGGTTCACCACTACGGATTGAAAGATAAGGTTAACGAGCGAGGCGGCGAGGTCGATTACCCGGAACGCCAACTGCTGGGGATAACCAGAGAAGAGCTGGAACTCATAGAAGAGATGACTATAGCCCATCTGGCCAGAGGCATGTAACCCCGTGCCGGGCCAGCCCGGCACAATGCCTTTGCCTTCTCCCGCCGCCATAGCCCAGGCTCGGCAAACTGGACGGGCATGAACGACCAAATAGCGGATCAGTTCAGTACCAACAACATCGATAAGGTACACATCAGCAACTGAATGGAGTGGAAAACATGCTGACTTCATATCTGTCCAAATAACAAAAAGCCCCGTAAAAACGGGGCTTTTTCAAACGGCCAGCATGTATTTAGGAGAGAGCCTCAAGCACGTGCTTGGGGTCACGCTCAATGGCGCGCAGCAATGCCTTTGCAGGCCCGGTAGGTTCGCGTCGCCCCTGCTCCCAGTTACGCAACGTCCCCACATTCACATCGATCAGCTTGGCGAAACGCTGCTGGGTCAAACCGGTATGTTTACGGATAGCCTTGACCTTAACGGCGTCCACCAACATTTCACGGGAAGGCTGACGCTCCCCTTTAACAATTTCATCCATCTGGGTCATGCTTTCGACCAGACGGCCAAACAGTTCGTTATCCATGACTCCATCCCTCATTGATAGTACGCAGAACCTTCTTCTGCTCTGGTTTTAAATCGTCTTGTATGCCTTTCTTGTAGATAAAAATCATCCTTATTTGGCTATCGGCGCTAACGTGATAGTAGATCACTCTTACCCCACCTCGCTTACCCTTGCCCTGTGTGCTCCAGCGCACCTTCCTGAGCCCGCCTGTATCCTGGATAACCGGCCCAGCTTGTGGGTGGTTGGCCAAGTATTCCTGCAAAGCACGATACTCATCATCGTGTAGCAGTTCCTTCACATCGACGGTAAAAATCGGAGTTTCAATAAAAATCATTAGCTACGTCACTGGCGTACTTTAATGCTTATTGTGCAAGCTAACCTTGCATAAAACAAGGTACAGACAAACGATAGTTTACTGACCTCACATCAATTCACTGAGTTTCAAACCATTTTAGTGGCTTCTGGAGCTACACGGATACTGCAGTAGGTTCGCCGGAGTTCAGATCCTAAACCAATAACCCAACCGCTAGCCCTTCTCCTTCTCCCACCGCTGCCAGAGCGGCCCTTACTCGCCGCCATAACCCTGCCTCGGCAAACTGGCGGCATGAACGAACACATAGCCGAACTACGCCGCCGCATCGACAACCTGCTGCGCCTGGGCACCGTTACCGAGGTGCGTGCAGGCAGCTGCAGAGTGAAAACCGGCGACATCACCACAAACTGGCGGCCTTACTTCACACGTAGGGCTGGCAGCGCTCGCACGTCCTGGCGGCCCACCGAGGGCGAGCAGGTCATGCTGTTGTCGTTGTCCGGCGATCTGGCCTGCGCTTACGTGCTGCCGGCCCTGAACCAGGACGACTACCCCGAGCCGGACGATCACCCGACCCGTAACCGCACCCTCTACCCAGACGGTGCCGTTATCGAATACGACCCCGAAGCCGGCGCGCTCAATGTCACCGGTATCAAAACCGCCACCGTGCAGGCCAGCGAACTGGTCACCATCGACTGCCCGGAGGTGGTTTGCACCGGTAATACCACCACCAAGGGAAATCACCTGGTCGAAGGCGTACTCACCTACAAAGGCGGCCTGAACAACAAAGGATCCACCAGTGGTGCAAGCATCAAGGGACCAGTCAGCATTAACGGCACCCTGACCAACAACGGCATCAACGTCACCACACACGATCACGAAGAGACCGGCAGCGTGACCAAGGAGATGAAATGATCTGGGCAGGCATGAACAAAGACACCGGTCGCCAACTGACCGAGCTGGATCACATTCGCCAATCTGTGGCCGACATACTCACCACTCCGGTGGGCACCCGTATCATGCGCCGCGACTACGGAAGCCAGATTTTCGAACTGCTCGACCAACCCCAGAGCGGCGCCACCCGCCTCAAGCTGATGGCCGCCACCGTCATGGCCCTGCTGCGCTGGGAGCCTCGCATTGCGGTCAGGCAGGTTCATATCAATGGCGATAATCAAGGGCGGCAAATTATCACGCTTTACTGTGAGCGTGTCGGCGGAGCCGATACCGGACAGAGCATCAGCATGGAGATCACCCCGTGAGCACCTTCACCGCCATCGACCTGAGCCGATTGCCCCCGCCCAATGTGGTCGAACCGCTGGACTTCGAATCTATTCTTGCCGAGCGTAAAGCCGCACTGGTGGCACTTCACCCGCCCGAGCAACAGGCCGCTATTGCCAGCACCCTGGCCCTGGAGTCCGAACCGCTCACCAAACACCTGCAGGAAAACGCCTATCGCGAACTGTTGTTGCGTCAACGCATTAACAGCGCGGCCAAAGCGGTGATGCTGAGCTACGCGCAAAAAGAAGACCTCGATCAACTGGGCGCCCTGTTTGGCGTGCTTAGGCTGCAAATCGCTCCTGGCGATCCTATGTATGGCATTGCACCGACCATGGAGCCCGACGAGGACTACCGCCGACGCATCCAGCTATCGCTGGAAGGATTCAGCACCGCCGGGCCAGAAGGTGCCTACATCTTTCATGCCTTGAGTGCCGACGGCCAGGTACTGGATGCCAGTGCCACATCACCGGTAGAGGGCAAGGTGCTGGTCAGCGTGTTGTCACGCACCGGCGACGGTACCGCCAGCCAGCCGTTACTGGACAAGGTGGACGCCGTAGTCAGTGCCGATGACACCCGCCCGCTCACCGATTGGGTAGTAGTGCAGTCTGCCCAGATATTGCCATATCAGATTGATGCCACCCTGTTCATGTTTTCCGGGCCATCCAGTGACGTGGTGATGGCCAACGCGCGGGCGGCGGTAGAGGAATACGTGGCCGAGAGTCACCGTCTGGGCCGAGATATTACCCTGTCCGGTATTTATGCCGCCTTGCACCAGCCCGGTGTGCAGCGCGTGCTGCTGACCGGCCCGGTCGCCGACATCGTGGTGACTCGCACTCAGGCCGCCTACTGCACAGGCATCAACCTGACGATGGGAGGTCTGGGTGAATAAGCAGACTCTCATGCCCCCCAACAGCAGCGGGCTGGATCACAAGTTGAGCCAGGTATGCAGCCGAATAGAAGACATTCCCGTGACGCTGCGAGACTTGTGGAACCCGGACACCTGCCCTGCTGAGTTATTACCCTGGCTGGCCTGGACACTCTCGCTGGATTCATGGAAAGAATATTGGCCGGAGTCCATCAAACGGGCCCGCTGCAGGGAGGCCATCACCATTCAGCGGCGCAAGGGAACGCTGCGGTCGGTAAAAGACGTCGTCGCCTCGTTCGGTGGCGATATCGTGATCCGCGAATGGTGGCAAAAGACCCCGCAAGGACGGCCCCACACTTTCGATGTGCTGATCAACGTCAACAACATGGGCGGGCAAGCCGTCAGTGCCGAGTTTGTGCAGGACATCATCAACGAAATAGCCCGTACCAAGCCGGTTCGTTCGCACTTTGAAGTGCAGCAAGGGGTTTCTGCCTCTGGCCGACTCGTGCTGGCAGGGGCCGCCCGTGCAGCCGTATTCAACAGACTAACCCTGGTGGAAGCATGACAGCGCTAACCTTTACCATTACCAATGCCGGCCGGGCCGAGATCATCAATGCCGAAAACACCGGCACCGGCCCGGTCACCATTACCCACATCGCCCTGGGCGATGCTCTCTATACACCGGCCAAGACTCAGACCACGCTGCAGCATGAAATAAAACGGCTGGATGCTTTCGGTGGTTCGGTAGTGGCCGACGACGTCATTCATGTCACCATTACCGATGACAGTGCCGAACAATACATTCTCGGCGAATTCGGTTTAATCAGCGATAAAGGCACTTTGGTCGGGGTGTATGCACAGACGACCCCGATACTGGAGAAAAACCCCGAAGGCATCATGCTGCTGTCGGCAGACATGACCCTGACCAGTATCGACGCCACCAGTATCACCTTTGGTCCGGCCGAGTTTGTCTATCCGCCGGCCAGCCTGAGCCGGGCCGGTGTGGTGATCCTGTCCAACGCCACTAACTCAAGCCGGCAGGATCAGGCCTCTACGCCCAAGGCCGTGAAAACGGTCAACGACGCGTTGACCGCACACAAAGATGCAATCAACGCACACACCAAGGAGCAGGTGGGCCTGGATAAACTGGAAAACTGGAGCTGGTCACACAGCTACACCGACGCCACCGGAGGGGCCGGAAAGTACGCCAGCGGCAAGGCCGTGGCAGACGCCTACAACGCGCTGAACAGCGCCAAGCTGGATAAAACCGGCACCGCTACTAACTCGGCCAAGCTCGATAACCAGTTGCCAAGTTTTTATCTGGATTGGAGCAACTTCACCGGCGTGCCCACCCAAGCCAAACGCTGGCCCAGCTTCGCGGAAGTGACCGACAAGCCCGCCACCTATCCGCCGGACAACCATGCCCATTCATGGAACAGCATCACCGGCAAACCCGTCGGCATAGACGAACCCGGACTGGTAGCAGCTTTCGCTATGGCTACACCACCAGAAGGCTGGCTCAAAGCTAACGGTGCCGCTGTCAGCCGCACCGCATACGCCGCGCTGTTCGCTGCCATTGGCACTACCTTTGGGACCGGCGACGGCTCAACTACCTTCAACCTGCCTGATATGCGCGGTGAATTCCCCCGTGGTTGGGATGACGGGCGAGGCGTCGATGTAGGGCGGGAGTTTGGCAGCCAACAGGGTGACGCAATCAGGAACATTACCGGCACGTTTAACGGTGGATACAGAAACGCAGGAAGTGTCGGGGCGTTTGAGTTCATAGGTGATCAGGTTTACCACCAGGATATTGGATGGGCGGGTGGTGGATGGACGAATTTTGGATCAGGTGGCGATAAGTATGATGCCTATAAATTAGATGCTTCTAGGCAAGTGCCGACAGCAGATGAAAACCGCCCCCGCAACATTGCCCTTCTTTACTGCATCAAATATTAGAGGTATCCACTGTGGACATTTACCACTATCACCCCACCACCGGCGAGTATTTAGGCTCAGGGAAAGCAGATCTTGACCCTCTGCAGCATGACAACTGGCTGGTTCCAGCCTTCGCCACGAATTCAACACCACCTGCGGTCACCGACAATCACGCCCCTGTGTACGCGAATGGTACCTGGTCACTGATCGAAGATCACAGAGGCAAGACGGTCTACGACAAGCAGACCCGACAACAACAGGACGTCACCGAACTCGGCCCCTTAGCTGATTCGGTAACCGAACTCGCTCCAGGCCACGACGATGTATGGGGCATCGACGGCTGGCAGCTCGACCCGGCTGCCATCACTCTCCACCAAAAATCCAAACACGCCGAAATCAACACCTGGCGAAACCAGCAAGAACTGGCCACCGTAGAGCACAACGGCCAACACTGGGACGCCGATCCTACCAGCCGGGCACGCATCGAGTCGGTACTGTTGGCCGGAGTCATGCCGCTCGACTACTGGACCGATGCAAGCAACCAGGATCAACCCATGACGCTGGAACAGCTACGCGAACTGTATGCAGCCATCGTGCAGCAAGGTGGGCGCATTCACGACCGGCAACGCACCATGAAAGCCGAGGTCAATGCCCTCACCACTATCGAAGCCGTGCAGGCCTATCCCGTCGGCTGGCCTTGATAAAAGGCAGGCGCTTACCCGCCTGCCACCGCTTTAGCTTCTCCCGCCGCTGCCAGAGCCTCCCTCACTCGCCGCCCCCGCCCCGCCTCGGCAAACTGGCCCGGATATCAATCCATCCGGACTGGAGAAAATCATGGAATATCATCACGGCGTTCGCGTCGTAGAAATCAACGAGGGCACGCGCACTATTCGCACCGTGGCCACCTCGATCATCGGCATGGTGTGTACCGCCACCGATGCCGACGCTACCGCCTTCCCACTTAACAAGCCGGTGCTGCTCACCAACCCGCAGGCGGCCATCGGCAAGGCCGGTGTGCAGGGCACGCTGGCCAAATCGCTCGACGCCATTACCGACCAGGTCAACACCATGGTGGTAGTGGTGCGGGTAGAAGAAGGACTGGACGAAGCTGCCACCACCGCCAACATCATCGGCACAGTAACGGCCGGCGGCCAATACACCGGCCTCAAGGCGCTGCTGGCGGCCCAGGTGCAGCTGGGCGTTAAACCGCGCATCCTTGGCGTGCCGGGGCTGGACTCACTGCCTGTGGCCACCGAACTGGCCGTTATCGCCAAGAAGCTGCGCGCCTTTACCTATATCTCTGCCTTTGGTGCTTCCACCAAAGAAGAGGTCAATACCTACCGCATGAACTTCGGTGACCGGGAAGTGATGATCATCTGGCCCGACTTCACCAGCTTTAATACCACCACCCAAGCTGCAGACACCACCTGGGCCACCGCCCGGGCGTTGGGCCTGCGTGCCCGAATCGACAAAGAAGTGGGCTGGCATAAAACCCTGTCCAACATTCCGGTCAACGGCGTTGAAGGCATTACCCACGATGTGTACTGGGATCTGCAAGACCCCAGCACCGATGCCGGCTATCTCAACAGCAACGACATCACCACGCTGATCCGCGCCCAGGGCTTTCGCTTCTGGGGCTCGCGCACCTGCTCGGCAGACCCCTTGTTCCAGTTCGAGAACTACACCCGCACCGCCCAGGTCATTGCAGACACCATCGCCGATGCCCACATGTGGGCCGTAGACAAGCCGATCACCCCCACCCTGGTTAAAGACATTCTGGAAGGCATCAATGCCAAGTTCCGAGAGCTGACCTCGCTAGGCTACATCGTCGGCGGTGAAGCCTGGTTCGATGTAGACATCAACGACAAAGACACCCTCAAGGCGGGCAAGTTGTATATCGATTACGACTACACCCCGGTGCCGCCGCTGGAAGATCTCACCTTCCGCCAGCGCATTACCGACCGCTACCTCATCGACTTTGCCGCCGCCGTTGCGGCCGCATAAGGGGATAACACATGGCACTGCCACGCAAACTGAAACACCTGAACATGTTTGTAGACGGGGATAACTGGGTCGGCCTGGCCGAATCGTTCACCCCTGCCAAGCTCACCCGCAAGTTTGAAAAATACCGGGGTGGCGGCATGGCCGGCGCCGCCGACATCGACATGGGGCTGGACGACGAAGCTCTGGCCACCTCCTTTGTGGTGGGCGGCTACGAAGCCAACCTGGTGCGCAAAATGTCCGCCGCCAAGGCCGACGCAATCATGATCCGCTTTGCCGGCTCATACCAACGCGACGACACCGGCGAGATCTTTTCAGTCGAAATCGTTTGCCGGGGCCGCTTTACCGAACGCGACGGCGGCGAGCAAAAAACCGGTGAGAACACCCAGACCACCATGAACATGACCAACGTCTACTACAAAGAAACCCTGGACGGTGAAGACCTCTACGAAGTGGACGTCATTAACATGGTCGAAAAGGTCAATGGCGAAGACCGTATGGCAGCGCACCGCGCCGCCATTGGCCTGTAATCCCTACCCAACCACCACAACGCCCGGCCAGCCGCCGGGCATTATCCGAATTTAAGGAAACACCATGAGCCAGACCAACGCCGTATTTACCAAGAAAATCGAACTCGATACCCCCGTTACCCGCAAGAGCGGCGACGTTGCCACCATAACCCTGCGCAAACCCAGAGCGGGCGAACTGCGCGGCCTGAGCCTGACCGACCTGCTGCAGATGGACGTTAACGCCCTGGGCAAACTGCTGCCGCGCATCAGTGATCCCATGCTTACCGAAGCCGAAGTGCAAGCCATGGACCCCGCAGACCTGGTGCAGCTGGGTGGCGAGGTGGCCGGTTTTTTGGTGCCCAAACGCATGAAGGAAACCCAGGATCAACCGACCGAAGCCTTCCTGAATGCGTAGACAACCAGATGGCGGAAATTGCCGCCATCTTCCACTGGCCGCTAAGCGAATTGGCGGCCATGGATCTGGACGAACTGAGCGCCTGGCACACCCAAGCGCTCAACTGCTTTAAACGGATGAATAGAGAATAGTCATGGCCAATCAGCTCAAATTGCAGGTGCTGCTGGCAGCCGTCGATAAAATCACTCGGCCGCTCAAGTCCATTCAGGGGGCGGCGGGGCAGACCAGCCAGGAAATGCGCGATACCCAGGCCCGCATCAAAGAGCTGAATCAGGTGTCCGGCAAGGTAGACGGCTACCGCAAGGTCAGCCGTCAGGTAGGCATTACCGGCAACGAGCTTAAAAAGCTCAAGCAGACCTATCGCGAGCTGGGCGGCCAGCTAAAGCAAACCGAAAATCCCTCCAAGCAACTGACCCAAGAATTCGCCCGAGCCAAAAGCGAATACCAGAAAGTCGTGCGGCAGCAGCGGCAAAATATCGAAGTGCAAAACAGGCACAAAGAGGCACTGGCCGCCGCCGGAATTAGTACCAAAACGCTCAAAAGCCAGCAGCAGGGCCTGACCAATCAGTTGGGCGAAGCCAACCGCGCACTGGAACAGCAACGCGCCAAGCTGGAGCGCATTAACGCCCAGCAAAAGCGCATGGCTCAGGCCCGGCAAAACTACAACAGCACCAAACAACTGCAAGGCCAGCTTGCCGGACAAGGCGCCAAATACGCCGCCGCCGGTGGCGCTGCGCTTTATGGTGCCTCGCAGGTACTGGCACCCGGCCTGCAGTTTGGTGCAGAGATTTCAAAGCTGCAGGCACTGACCCGGCTCGATAAAGACGACAGCCAGCTGGCCGAACTGCGCAAGCAGGCCCGCGACCTGGGCGCAACCACCAGCTTCTCGGCTAACGATGTGGCACAAGGTCAGGGCTTTATGGCCATGGCCGGTTTTGACCCCAAAGCCATCAAGGCCGCCATGCCCGGCGTGCTGGACATGGCCAAGGCCGGCGGCGTAGAAATAGCCGAAGCCGCCGACATAGGCTCAAACATTCTTTCGGGCTTCAAGCTGCCCGCCGACCAGATGGGTCGCCTCGGTGATGTGCTGGTGGGCGCCTTCACTCGGGCAAACGTAGACCTCGCCATGCTCGGTGAAACCATGAAATACGCCGGCCCGGTAGCTGCCGAAATGGGCGTAAGCATGGAAACCGCCGCCGCCATGGCGGGCAAGCTGGGTGACGCAGGTATTCAGGGCAGCCAGGGCGGTACCGCCTTGCGAGCCATCATGGGCCGCCTGGCCAAGCCACCAAAAGCCGCCGCTGATGCATTGGCCGAATTAGGCATACAGGCCGCTGATGCCCAGGGCAACCTGCGCAACATGCCCGACATACTTAAAGAGCTGAGCGACAAAACCAAAGGCATGGGCGACACCGTCAAAGCCGGTTATCTCAAGGCGCTGGCCGGTGAAGAAGCCTTTGCTGCTCTGGCGGTACTGACCAACCAGGCGGGCAGCGGCGAACTGCAAAAGCTCATCAATGAACTTGTTCAGGCCCAGGGCACTGCCGCCCGGGTATCCAGCACCATGGCCGACAACGCGATGGGCGATTTGCAATCCCTCGGCTCTGCCTGGCAAGACATTGGCATCGAACTGTTCGACAACAACAGCGGCGGTATTCGCGACCTGATCCAAAGCGTTACCGACATTACCCGAGCCGTGGGGGTATGGATAAAAGAAAACCCTGAGCTGGTGGCCACCTTGTCGAAGGTGTTTGCCGTTATTGCGGGGTTAGCGGTGGTCGGCGGTACCCTTGCCCTCATCATTGCCGGTCTGCTTGGGCCGTTCGCTGCCATCAACTTTGCCATGGCCACTTTCGGGATCACCTCTGGCGTCGCGCTTGGCCCTGTGCTGCTGGTGATTGCCGCCGTGGCCGCGCTGGCCGGTGTTGTATATCTGGTTTACAAAAACTGGGACGCAATAGGTGCCTATTTCGCGGGGCTATGGAACGAAGTGAAGGCCGGATTCTCCGGCGGCCTGACCGGCATCTTGGGCTTGCTCGTCAACTTCTCCCCCATAGGGCTGTTCTACCGTGCCTTTGCGGCGGTAATGAGTTATTTCGGTACTGAACTGCCCGCCACCTTTACCGGTTTTGGCGGCATGATCCTTGATGGCTTGCTGAACGGCATCAGCGCCAAACTGGGCGCCGCAAAAGACAAGATCGTCGGCGTGGGACAATCCGTTAAAGGCTGGTTTAAAGAAACGCTCGGCATCAATTCGCCCTCCAAGATGTTCACCCAATACGGCGACGACACCATGGCAGGATTAGCCAACGGCCTCGCCAAAAACCACGACCCAGAACAGCAGGTAACCGGCATGGCCAACAAGCTCAAGGCCGCCGGCGCCGCCATTGCCATTGGTGCGACCGCCCTGCCCGCTGCGGCGCTTCCTGCCGCCGCAGCAATACCCGACACCTCCGCCGCCGTGGCTCGCATTCAAACCCAACAGCATGAGCAGGCACAACACCGCCCTGCCCGTGCTGCAGCTACGCCGGCCGTGCAGGAGTTCAAAACCGTATTTGAGCCCGGCGCCATCGTGATTCACGCGGCACCGGGCATGGATGCGCAAGACTTGGCCATGCAGGTGCAGCGCCAAATAGAAGCGCACGAGCGCCGCAAGGCAGCACAAAACCGCGCCAAGCTCACCGACCTGGAATAAGGAGCAACCAATATGATGATGACCCTGGGCTACTTCGTGTTCAGCCGCCAGACCCTGCCCTACCAAAGCGAACAAGACGAAAAGGCATGGCGGCATCCGTCCGTCAGCCGCATTGGTGCCCGCCCGTCCAGCCAGTTTCTGGGGCCAGACAACCAAACCAAAACCCTGGGCGGCGTGCTGCTGCCCGAAATAACCGGCGGCACCCCCAGCCTGAAACAGCTGGAAGAAATGGGCGACACCGGCAAAGCCTATCCGTTGATCGACGGCCTGGGCCAAATGCACGGCATGTTTGTCATAGAGGGCATCAGCACCACCAAAACCGAGTTCTTTAAAGACGGCGCCGCCCGCCGCATTGAGTTCAGCATCAAGCTCAAGCGCGTAGACGACCGCGACCGCGCCCTGCTGGGCTGGGAGCAGTCCGTTAACATGATCACCGGTATGCTGGCATGATATTCCCCGTCAACGGCGTTGCCGCCGCCAACCAGCCCCCAACCCGCCAGCAGGCAGGCGAACACCCGGCCCCCACGTATCGCATTACCATTGACGGCGAAGACATAAGCCGCCGCATACGCCCACGGCTGATTAACCTCACCATCACAGACAACCGCGGCTTTGAGGCCGACACCGTTGACCTGACGCTGGATGACAGCGACGGCAAACTGGCCCTGCCCCGCAAAGGGGCCACCATGCAGGTATGGCTGGGCTGGCGAGGTGAACCCATGGTGAACAAAGGCACCTACACCATTGACGAACTGGAGCACAGCGGCGCACCCGACCAGCTCAGCATTCGCGGCAAGGCCGCCGACCTGCGCGGCAGCCTCAACAAAAGCCGCGAGCAGAGCTACCACAGCCAGACCCTGGGCGACATTCTCACCGCCATTGCCGCCCGCAACGGCGTAACGCTAACCGCCAATCCTGAATGGGCCGGCGAGCTGCTGCCCCACACCGACCAGCAAAACGAAAGCGACGCCGCCTTTCTCAGTCGCCTGGCCAAAGATTTTGATGCCATTGCCACCATCAAGCAGGGCACGCTGCTGTTCGTAAAAGCCGGGCTTGGCCAGTCGGCCAGCGGCAAGCTCCTGCCCCCGGTCACCATTACCCGCCAAGACGGCGACAGCCATCGCTTTGCCATTGCCGACCGCGATGCCTACACCGGTGTGGTGGCCTACTGGCAAGACAATAATGGCGGTAAAAAGCAAACCGTAGAAGTAAACGCCAGCGAGCAAGGCAAAAACGACAACAGCGAAAAAGACGACCTGCTGGCCGGCAGCGGCGACAACGTAAAAACTCTGCGCCATGTGTACGCCACCAAGGCCAACGCCGTGCGCGCCGCCCGGGCTGAATGGGACAAGCTGCAGCGTGGCGTGGCCAAGTTCAGCATCACCCTGGCCAAAGGCAGGCCAGAGCTGTTCCCCGAACTACCCACCTGCGTGCAAGGGTTCAAACCCCAGATAGACGCCCTGCCGTGGATACTGACCCAGGTAACCCACTCCTTAAGCGATAGCGGCTATACCAATGGGCTGGAGCTGGAGGTGAAAAGTACTGAGCTTCTGAGAATATAGGGTTTGTATAAACCTTTGATTTATGGAAGTGTAGCCTTGGGCTTACATCTACATTGGGTGTGAGGGACCATAAAAATAAAAAGGGATACACATGGCTATTCGGTCAAAAAAAGAACACCTTCAAGAAAGTGAATATGTTTACACTTGGAGAAGAGATCAAGGTGATGGCACATATGCCGGAAAGCTAGATAAGATAAAAGTAGATAAAGATGAAGGTTATGAAGTACTTTACTTTATCCAAACATTAATGAATAAACACCAGATGACAAAACTCAAAGATGTTCACAATATAGAAGATGCGCTTCATAGCCCAAGCTTAAGCAGTGTTGTCATGCGAGATGATTTGATTAAAAAAATTGAACAAAAGCTAAGCCTGACAACTAGTTAGAAAGTTACTTTTATGTATGCGGGCGATATAGCCCGCTTTTTCATCTAGCAATCAGAAAGCAGCACTAGTTAAGCTCCAAAAAACAGCAGTACCAAAAGCAAAAGAAGCCCAGCAAATTATCATAACCATCCAAAGCCCGCCCCTGTGCAAACAAGAGCGATCAGTCAGCTTTGTAAAAATAGGCTCCAATCTATCTTTTATATCTGCATATTCATTTTCCAATGAGATTTTGTGCCTTTTTATTTCTTCATCAATAACATCTAAAGTATGTTTTTGGTTCAACACGGACAGGGTAAAAAACAAACAAAATATAAAAGCACCGACTAACACTGCTATGTTGATCCATGCTTGGCCAGTTCTTAGAGTACCAGTAAGCGCTTCTACATCTTTAAATTGCGTAGCTATGATAATAGTCGAAACAGGTATACCTAGCAGTTGCCCCTGAATATCAGAAAATGTTTTATGAATCTTACCTAAATATTCAATCCTGATGGCCTCAGCCTGGTCACGAATTTTCTTAAAGGAGAAAGAAGAAGCAAACAACTTATAACCATCAACAAAGCGTTGCTTGAAGTCATCTAATGATGACAACAATGAAGAAAAGCGTAGTTCTTTCGGTATATTAGATAGCATTTCACAGATTGCAGTCGCACAAATTTCATGGCGCTGCTCGATATGACCATCTTGAAGTGATAGCTGCTGAATCACTTCTTCAGCAATACTTTCATTAAAGCCAAGCAATGTAGCTGAATCAAATTGAAGTGGCACTTCACACTGACCATCTCGTAGAAAAACGAGGCGATTATTACGCGTGTCCAGTATAGACGCTGTTCCTTCAAAAGCTTGAACTAAGCGTTCGATAAGATTAAGACGTTTAGAAACGCCCTTATCTTCCCAACTGGCTTCATCCAGATCAACCAAATACCAAGATAAGTTAGCAGTACCAGAGGTAATACCCGAATGCTGTAACAGTGAAGCAAGATCCGGGAATAGAATGCCAACCCCGGTACGAACTCGGCCAAACTTAAGAAAGAGCTGGTCGCCCAGCTGAATATTCTCCTCATCCCCTTGCTCGACGATACAAGGGTAATTGTCTGCATTATCCTCATGGAGGAGCTCACTCAAGAGCTCGACGGTTGCCTGATCAGAAACATGCAAAGCACCACAAAGTCGATTATCAGACCATGTACGGTCTGTCATCTGACGGTATAGTGGCACAAGCTCAGTGAGCGGGATCGTCGTCCGTGGCTGCATTTTGTACAAACTCTTCTCTTAAGCTAGCCAGAATCTCATCTGGCAGGTTCTGAATAGTAACTGTTCCTTCCTCTGGATTGAACAAAATCGTTCCATCCTGAACAGCCTCTCGTTCAAACTCTAGCTTCCATTTCTTTGTTTTAGCCTTAAACCTAACCAAGCCCTCAAGCCCTCTTTTTCGAGGGATAAACCCGTCAGAGATAGGCGGATCAGACTCATTAAAAGCATTTTTAAGAGCTTCTGGTTCATTAGACCATACTTTGTTAGCAAGCTCATCCAAGCTAAGCGGTTGTTTATCTTCTGCTTTTTCACGAGCAAAGCGATCAACTTCAGCAAGTAAAGCCTCTTTAGCCTCATCGGCCAACTGCTGATCACTAGCGAATTGCTTTACAGCAGCAACAAGGTTTTTTGTATCGTTTAGATCTTGAGCAACAGTAGTACAACCGATGAAGTTCTGAAAATACAGTGACACATCTGAGCTCTTCCCCCTAAGAAAACTAATGTATCGCTCAGTGCCTGCTTGCCAGTCTGTAAAGTTGACTCGGCCGGCAAAACGTAGCCCATTAGTATCCAGGTAAGGGGCATCTACTACTTGGAAATTTTCATCAACCATAGTACCAGCAGCACTGTTGACGATGGCAACCACAAACCATCTTTTATCGTTAGCATTGTAATCAAAAATTAAAACATGACCGCCAGTAGCAAAGTTCTGGCTATCAACCTTACTCTTTAATATCTTCATCAAATCAAGCGTAATAGCTAAAAAATCAGCATCAGCTTCATCTTTTAGTTTCAGCAGGTGAGGTTCAGATGATACAGGGGTCAATGCAGGATCAAACTTTCCATAACTTTTACCAGCTCTATCCCCATACACCTTATGAACATCATTCACTAGCGTAAATAATGAGGCATCATTGGCATCAAGAGAGGCTGGTGCAGGATGAATCACGCTTGGTTCTGAATCCTCGCGAGTTAGCTTGTGTATGACTGCATTATTAATTTTTAATGTCATGCCGTTGGCCTTTAATAACTGATGATTAATAATTGATTTTAATAAAAAATCCCCGCACCCAGCCTTACCATGAGGATTTAGTTTTTAGTTGAAGTGTGGTTTACACAGCAAAACGTCTTATATATTGAAAATCCGGCTCTATTTTTACATGCAAAACCAAAGACAACATCATCGATGAAAGTATCCATAAATATGAAATACTAAATGCCCATGGTTGTAACGCCGTATGACTAATGCTAGTGCACACAAGCGGTACGCTAGCTAAAATAAACGAACAAGCGATCAGCTTCCAAAGCATCCTTCTCCAATGGCACTTATTCTCATCATTGATAGTGCAGCTACCAAGCAGCGTCATAAAATGATAAGTCCACCAGCTCCCTGCACCCATAAAAATAAAATAAGATATCGAATTCACCACATCAAAAAGGTCAGAATTTTTAGGTAGTCCTCCGGGTGAAGATAAGCTGTAAAGCCACATAAAAATACTCGCTGATAAAACCCAAAAAGCAATAGATAATCTTTTCTCCATCACACCCTCACTTTATCGACTTACAATCCAAGCCATCAACATCAACATCAACATCAACATCAACAAAAAGAGATTAAATTTTCATGAATTATCTAAAAGACCCATTCAGTAGGTTATTTTTTTTGGCTGTTGTATCTTTTTATTCTTTCGCCGCTCATTTACCTAATATTCACTATCCTAATCATCCCCATCTGGAACGCGTTTCAGGTGTAAGCTGCTTACTGACTGCCTTTGTCATTTAAAAATCAAATCGGTACGGATATATACCAAACGCCAAGCTCCGGGCTGTGGGTAACACTAAGCTTTGCTGGGCCTATTAGCTTGTCTTCTCCTTTCATCATGTCAGCAGCAGAAAGAATTATATCGTCGAGGTAATCAACACCTGCAGCTGCTGCTTGCGAGGCAGCACCCGTAAACATAATTTCATAGCCAGAAGCCTCACTGCCATCACCAGCGCCAATGAGAGTAACGCTCTCAACTCTGCCGGAGTTTTTATTCAAGGTAAGACTAATCGCTGTAAATTGTCCCAATGTTGCAGAAACACTATCAGCGTGTGAGCCGGATACATGTTCGCGCTTGCCCAAGGCATAACTAAGCCCTTTGGACTTGAAGGCGGCCTCAAGGCGCTGAAAATATTCGTCTGGTGTTAAATCAAACTGGTTAGAGGGTGACGTAGCGTTTTGCTCTGAATCAGAAAGAAGTTTTCCGTTAAAACTGAACTCGACAACCTGCCAAAGCTCGCCTTCATCATCTAGCCCTTCGGTAGAGGCGTACTCATCAAAAAGCGGAAGCAACATCATAAAACTGGTATTGTCGCCGTGCTGGTTAACCAGTTTTAGCAAATAGCGACCGTCGTAAAGGCCGCCCTGCTGCTGGATGAAGTCAACCTGGACACTATTCCCGATAAACACTGCGCTGGGATTGTTTTCTGCTGCGTAGGCATCTGCTGTTCTTTGGGCGTTGTTAACAACAAACTCCCACATCTCCCCCTTGGTGCTTTCAGGAGCGCTATGTTGCGTTTGAGGTGGTTGAGAGCTTTGAATTTCCGTGATGGTAGCAGATCTTACTGCCTGCTCTGGTTCATCAGTAGAAATGCCAATCGCTGCCACTACAATAAAAGCAATGCTCGCCCCGCTGCCTGCAATCACGTTACGAGAAAACCAACCACGACCATTCTTTTTTAGTTGCTTGGCAATGCCAAACCAAAAAAATATAAAAACAGCAAGAGCAATCCATTCAATCATGACTATGTCCTTTGGTTATTTTTATCGAGCGCATTTCTTTTTTGAGCGGCTAATGGTGCCGTCTTTACAAACAAATTTGCCATCACTAGTGCAGTGCGACACACCGCCTTTGCCTTTTGAACAGGGGTAGTTTCGGGCTTCTGCTGGCTGACTAAAACCAAGAGTAATACATAGCGTTAAAGCGGCACTGATGGCCGCCAGGTTGGTTTTCATGTTTTAGCTCTCCGTGCTTTTTATTTTGTTTGTGTAGATTCTAACGTGTAGTGAAATTGCTCGTCATGCTCAGGTACTTCGCCAGTTTCTAGCATGGATAAGAATTGCAGCTCACTTAAGACCAAAGCCCCCGCAGCTCTTGCATTTTCCAGTTTCACTGGACCAGCATTCGGGCCGCAGCATAGATAAGATAGGCTGCCAGACACCCCTGTTCTCACGCCAATGTCTGCTGCTTCCGCTTGATTGCACAGCTGTGCTTTAAGATCCTTTTTAAAGCCGGTGAAGCAAATAGTAGGTAGCGACTGTTTTTTAGGTTTGATGATTTCAGGCGGAGAATAACTTTCAGGGATGCCCGCTTGAGCGGCTTTAAGGTTATCGAAGTATTCAATAACCCGGTCTTTTCTGAACGTGCGAATGCCGCCGCCGTCCGTTAAAAAGCCTTGGTAGTGCTCGGCAGACTCGGAAAAATTAGCTATCTCATAAGCGCCAAGGTGACCCTTGGCGTTGCAGTAAGTAAAAACTTTAAGCATCCCTTGCTCCTGATTTTATTGTTTTATTTTCGTTTTCTTCGGTACTTCCTGTGCTCGACCATGGTGCCGATGATCATCACCTGGCACATATCCGAGCGGATGGGAGCGTAGTCGTCGTTCAGTGGGATCAGCTCAAAATACTCGACCCCGTCCGGGTTAAAACCACGCGGGCGGTACTTCTTGAACGTCGCTTCCCGGCTGCCGTTCTTGGCCGCCACGTAATCGCCGGGCACCGGCTCAATGTCCGGGTCGATGATCACCAGGTCATTCTCATCAAACAGCGGCGTCATAGAATCACCACTGATGCGCATCGCGAAGGCACGCTCGCCAATGTCTTCATCCGCCTGAACATACTCAACGCCGCCATCCACTTCCCGGATTTCCTGCACCTCGGTCAGCTGTCCAGCCTGAACATAGCTCAGCACTGGAACCTGATGTGCGCTTAGGGTTGCAGGTTCGACATTCTGAAATGAAGAGGCTTCAGGATTTCCTTTCCCATCAATTAACCATTCAGGGCGTGATTTCAAAGCAGCAGCAAGCCGGTGGAGGTTTTCACCTTTCGGTGAAGTGTCCCCTCTCTCCCATTGGCTGACGGAAACCCGGCTCACGCCGACTTTCTTTGCTAGGTCTTCTTGAGTCACGCCAAGCGCTGCCCGACGGGACCTGATCCGGTCACTCATAGTCATGTAGGGCAGCTTACATAAAACTTTCGAAAGATTTGTTTGCATTGACATGTAAGACTTCCTACACTCAGGCCATCTAAACGTAAGTGGATGTAAGTTGATGAAAAAAAAAGCAGCGATAGAGCATTTCGGAGGGGTTGTAAAGCTAGCAGAGGCTCTGGGAATTAAGCCTCAGTCCGTCTCTCAGTGGCCAGATGAAATCCCTCAGGGCAGAGCATTTCAAATAGAGCTGATAACCAAGGGCTCCATGAAGGCCTTACAACCCGCTAAGCAACAATCCTAAGAAAAACCAAAAACAACAACACGCATGCTTTTTTGCAGGGGAATGCACATGAAAGCCACAACGATAAAAAAGCCCGCCGGGCGCATAGAACAGTTGCTTCGCACCGAGCTGAGCGGTGCCCAGCGTCACGACGTCAAAGCCGCCATCGGCTGGGACGACTCCAACATCAGCCGCTTTCTCAGTGGCCAGCAGGGCGTCACCATCGAGCGCATAGACGAGCTGTTTAACAGCGTCGGCATTGCACTGGTTACCCGCAAGTATCTGGATGCCATGGCCACCATGTGCCAGGTGGGTGCCAACTGCGAATGCGCCCGTAACGGCCAGGGCGAATGCGGGAGGCGCGCATGACCGCAACGGCCAATCGCTACACCGAGCCCAAACGCTCCGGCACCCGCCGCACGTGCCCGCATTGCGAAAAGTACGCCCGCATAGCCACCAGCCAGGCCCAGTCACCGCTTAGCCGCATGACCTGGTACCAGTGCACCAACATCAACTGCGGCCACACCTGGGTGGAGGGCTCCATGGTGATGCACTCCATATGCCCGTCAGCCTGCCCCAATCCGAATATTTATATCCCCGTTCGTAACAAGGAAAGCGCCGAATGATTGAACTGACCCACCTGCTGCGCAACCCGGCGGTTGTGCGGCACAGCCCGCTACGCCCCGAGGTTGTCGTTCACCGTCACCGCCCCGGCTTTATCGAGCGGCAAGACGGCAGCTGGATATGCCTGCCTGTTCACAACAGCAAGCAGGCTCGCAAGCAGAACAAGCCCAAAGCCCGCCGCCGCTTGTGGCACTGGCTGGCCGGCCAGCTCAGCGCCGCCGCGACCGCCAAGCAAGGAGACGTCGCATGACCGCACACCACAACCTGGCACAAGTGGTGCCATTCAATGCAAGCCAACAGTCGGTGACGGCCGGTGAGCAGGCATTGGCAGAAATGCGCGCCCGCCTGCGCCGTAGCCGGGTAGCGGCAGAGTGGTCACGGTTAACCATGCAGCAGCGCGCCATGCTGTGCTACGGCGCCAAACTGCGCCCCAGCACCTATGCCGAACTGGCACTGGAAGAGATGACCGACAACGAGCGGGAAGCCATTCGCCTCGCCCTGGTAGAGATGAAGCGCGGCATGCACAACATGACCACCACCGACCGCACCGAGTGGCGTCAGGTGGCCGGCAACTGCCAGCACCACCATCAAACCAAACAAGAGCAAGCGCGCACCGAGCAACAAGGCCGCACCCAGCTGGATCGGCAGATACGCCAGCTGAACCAAAAACTGAACGCCATAAACGCAAAAAGCCCCGTCAGCGGCAACTGACAGGGCTTTTCAAATCGCTACTTATGCAACAAAGGAGCAAACACATTATGCAACAGATCACTCTTATTCGCCAGATGGCCAATGAGCATCTGGCCGAGTTTAACCGGCTGGCCTGCAAAGGCCTGGCTGCCGGCACCGAGCTGCAAACCGAATGCGCACTCGAAACCCTGGCCGAACTGGCCCACCGCAGCGGCTTTGACGAGCTTTACCAGCAAATCACCAATCGCCAGCACAAGCTGGAGCTGCACACCGTGCTGGCCCCCATTACTACCCGTGGGGGTGAGGCATGAGCGATATTCTCCACCCGCGTGCTCACCTGCGCCTGCACTGGCGTCAGGCCAAGGCCGACTTTTGGCGGCAGTGGCAGCCCTGCTTTGAGCAAGGCGAAGACCACACCCGCCTGATGATCACCTTGGGCACCATTCGCAGCCTCTACTGGCAGTCACTCGGTCAGGGCGTGCTGGCCATCGCTCGCACCATTGGCAACTGGTGGCGCAAGGTCGCCCCGCTGCACCAACTGGGCGAGGTGGTACTGTGATGAGCGCTATGAACTATCCGGAACTGCAGCAAGATGCGGCGGCATTCTTCGCCCCGCCAGAAAAAGAAGCCGGTAAAAAAGTCGCCGGCACCCGGGTTAAAGAGCAGCTGTTTACTGAGCATTACCAGCGCGAAAGCCTGCGCTGGGCCGCCGAGTTGCTTAGCCAAATTGAAGATCATGCCGCCAGCGCCCTGTTCTATCAGTACCAGCGCCGCCTCAGCAAAGGCGGCAAGCATCGCAGTGCCAACATTTGGTTGCGCAAATCGGTAGAACAAATTCAGTTGCACGCCGCCCGCTTTCCGCTGCCGTTGCGCCAGGTGGCCAACGAGCTGGGCCGCGCCAATATCGCCCGCGAGTGGGCCGATCACGTGATGGCCATCGTCAACGAGCTGACCAATGGGTTGACCGCGCCCGCCCCGGCGTCGCTGATCCTCGAGCGTGCCATGGAACCCGCCAACAGGTGGGGCTTTTCGCCGTTATTGCCCGACCTGACCAAAGAGATCACCGACCAGCACATCGACATGGCGGTGGCCGCCGTGGCACGCCTGCAGGATGCCGAATGGTGGCTGCGCCAAATCACCAAGGCATGGCGCCGTTATGCCGAGCATGTGGCCATTCTGGTGGGCCGGGTACGCAAGGGCGTTAGCGCTTATGTGTCTCACTCTGCCCTGCAGGACTATCGCGCCCGCAAAGACGCCGCCGCCCAGTGGCTGCAAACCATGTATGCCATTAACCCCGAGTTGGAGCTGGAAATTCCGCTGGCCGAGGCGGTGGCGTCCAGCATCTCTAACCCCGATATCCGCCGGCACGAGCTTATGGCACGTTCAAGCGGCTTTGAAGACCTGGCCGAAGAACAGGGCTTTGTAGGCGAATTCTACACCTGGACCGCCCCCAGCAAGTACCACGCCTGGACCATAGGCCGCAACAAAAAGGCGGTGGCCAACCCCCGCTATCAGGGCTGTACCCCACGCGACACCCAGCAGTACCTGTGTGGCCAGTGGGCCAAAGCCCGCGCCAAGCTGGCCCGCCTGGGCGTGCGGGTGTTCGGTTTCAGGGTGGTAGAGCCGCATCACGACGCCACCCCGCACTGGCACCTGTTGCTGTTTGTTCACCCCAGCCAGCTGCGCCTGCTGCGCTCCACCCTGCGCAAGTACGCCATCGAACATCATCGGGAAGAGCTGGGCCGCAAGGGTTACCGCGCCCGGTTCGACTGGAAGACTATGGATCCTGCCCTTGGTAGCGCCACCGGCTACATCGCCAAGTACATTGCCAAAAATATCGACGGCCACAAGGTAGGCATAGACGAAGAGTCAGGAGAAAGCGCCACAAGCTCGGTATCCGCCGTAGTCGCTTGGGCAAGCCTGTGGGGCATCCGTCAGTTTCAACAGGTGGGCGGCCCGTCTGTCAGCGTGTGGCGCGAGCTGCGCCGACTGCGCGAAGCCACCCAAAACCCAATCCTCGAAGCCGCCCGCCGCGCCGCCGACCTGGGTAAGTGGGCCGACTTCGCCAACGCCATGGGCGGCATTCACCTGCAGCGCAAAGACCACTGCATCAAGCTGCAGCACCTGGTCAACGAAGCCGCCAGCAAGTACGGCGAAGACGTCAAAAAACTCACCGGCCTGCGCACCATCAACATTACCACCAGCGTGAACGGTGTGGTCTCCGGCGTCATGTTTGGCATCACCGAAGCCACCACCCGCCACCAGGGTTGGGAGTTGTCTCGGGTTGGTCTGGGCGAGCGTAGCGAGTTGCCTTTAAGCGGCGGCAGCCAGCGCCCTTGGAGTTCTGACAATAACTGTACGGAACGATCAGTTTTGGCAGAAAAGGATCCCTTGAGTCACGAAATGGCAATGCTCGGGCTCAGCGACTTCGACCGTGGCCGGTTGGAAGCCGGGGCCACTGTGGTGATAGACGGCCTGTATGTGCGCTTGCGCAATGGCCAGCTGATCACCAGCACCGAACGCCCGGGCCTGCATAAAGAAAAGGCCTCTGATATGGCCTTTGAACCCGGCGAGTCAGTCGCCAGCCAGTGGCGCCGCCGCATAGTGGGCGAACTGCTCGGCGGCCAGACGCCGGTGGATGAGTTTTTTGATGCGGTACCGGATGACCAGATGGGCCTGGTGATACGCCAAACCGACACCGCACTGCAGAAAGAGCGCCGCGAGCGCCCCGAGTCCTTCAAGTCAGAGCCGCTGCTGGTGATGCTGCAGCAAATGATTGATGACCTTATCGACGATCACGAGTTCAGGGAGACATACCTTGGCTAAATCAAATCAGTATCGAATAACCCAGCATGCGGTGCAGCGCTATCAGCAACGCCGTTGCCGGCACCCGTTTCACATGACCGCTGATATTGGCCGCGCCCGGCCCGCCACCAAAGGCCGCCTGCGCAAAGTAGGCCGCTGGCCCCGCAGTGGTCAGCGCCTCTGATAACGCCGGACAACTTCGCCTTTGTGACCGCCGGCGCCGTGATCATCACCTGCTTTTCACTGGGGAGCTGAACATGGGACAGACCACCCCCGAGTGGGAAGCGGCCGAGGCACAGAAGCGAGCCGAGTGCCTGGAACGACACCACGAATGCAAACGCTGGCTCGCTACCCGTGACCGGTCACGAATTACCGCATGGCTGAACAGCCTGGATGTCGACTATCGCGAGCAGTGCCGGGCCACCCTGAACAGAATGATGGAGAAAGACTGATGAGCATCAACATAAAAATAAACGACAAGTACACCGTCACCAGTGACAGCCGCCAGTTCATCCTGAACCAGGTGGCAATCCGGGGCGGAAAATCAAAAGAAGCTGGCGAGACCTACTTAAAGCCGGTGGGTTACTTTCACTGCATTGACGGCCTGACCCGAGGTCTGATGCGGCGGTCGCTGAAAGAATCGGACGCCGAAACGCTGGAACAGTGCAAGCAAATTCTGGTCGACACCGGAGCCGCCTGCCTGCGGGCATTCAAAGACGGCATGAAGCCGATGGCCTTTGTCGGCTTCGACCCCGGCGAAGGCATGAGCGAAGAAGAAAGGCACCGCATCGAGAAGGCGCTGGAAGAATCAAGGCGGCATTTATTTGTTGCTGAAAGAGCAATAGAAAAACAAGAAATGTGCATGACTGCCGAAGGGCATCCTTGCCGTGGTTGCCCGGACTGCGGAGCTGTTATGGGTGATGCCACCTATCAAGAAATGGAGCAGGCACTCAAGGGGGAAATGTGACCCCCACCCAACGCAAACAAAAGAGCCGCGCCGCCGCCAAGGCGGCCGGTATTGTCCGGGTCGAAGTGGGCCTGGGCATTAACGAGTCCAACCGGTTAGACGAGTTATGCAACATTCGGGGCGGCGTGCGCGGCCCCTACTCTGCCGATGAATACCTGACGCTGCTCATTCATCGCGACTGGCAGCGACTGCAGGGCCAACTGGCAGAACTAGGAAGCTGCGCCCACTGTGGCGACTCGCTGCCCGAGGGCTGCAAGGGATTGTTTAAAGGGGCCAGCAGCTGCTGGCATACGACCGAAGCCAAAGCATTAGAGCTGTGACCGGTCACAAAGATAAGGAGCCGACATGCAACAACAAGAACAGATGAACATCGATACTCTGTTAACTCCGGATCAGGTCTGCGCGCTGCTGGGTGGCGTTACCACCAAGACGCTGCGCGAATGGAACAACACCCATCGGCACCGAGAGGTACTGGCCCCGATCCGGTTTACTCAAAAGCTGGTGCGCTACGAGCGCCGCAACGTACTGGCATTTATTGAGCGGTGCCGCAGCACCTATTAATTAACCCAACCGTTTACGCTGAAGCGCCACCTGAGCCAGAATGCTGATTTCATGAGCTTCAAAGGCCTGGCGCTTCAGTGCCATTTCTTCCTGCAAAATCTCATCAGAAAAGTCGTAGTGCTCGGCCATGGGGTCGGCACTCTTGTCGGAATGGTGCAGACACAGCTGACTGATCTCCCGCGTATCAGAACGGGAGTATCCCCGGGCTCGCATCTGGGCAATGATGTTGCTCTTGAGAAACTTCCGGCACATGGTGTTGAACGCTCCGGCCCGCCCTTTAATGGTGCCGTCGTGACGAATACCTTTTACCGCATCTTCCGGACTGTGGGTTTTTACAAGCTTATCGAGTGAGCGTTTGGCGAACGGCTCCGATGGCTTGCGCGGCTGCAGAAACACATAGTCCTGGTTGCAGGTTACGGCCGCATCACGCCATGCCGCCTGCTCTTGCAGTATGGTCTTCATTGCAGCGGTAACCGGCAGCCGAAATTCCTTCTGAGTCTTCATTGCCCCCCGCATCCCTATCACCCCGGCCGGATAGACAATTTCGTCCAGGTTAGCGCTGACATATTCCCACCTGAGATTGCACACGTTAACCGGGCGTACCCCACTCAGGATCATGAAGCGAACGGCATTCTTCTGATGCACCGACGTGCAAGCTGCCACATTCATCCATAGCCTGGCGATTGACTCGATATCGGTAAACAGACGGGTCGGCGTGGGCCGCTGCACTCGGGAGGATACATAATCATCCGGCACACTGGCCGCCACGTTTCTGCCATTGCAGAACTGTGGCGCGGCAAACTTCCATATACGGCGTAACTCCGCGAACAGCTCCAGGGCATGGTTGTTGGATTTGGTGGCTATCCAGTTATCCAGCACGGCAATGATCTGCTGATAACCAACCTCGCCAAATACATCCCGGTCACCAAACGCCTGCCGTACCTGGGCGGTGCGGCAAAGGTAAGTCTTGTAACTGCCTTCGCTCAGCTTCTGCCGGCTGACCTTGGCTGAAAGATCCTGCTCATACAGCTCCACCACAGCACGTACCGACTCGGCCCGAAGGCCACCAGACGCCATGGCGTGGGCATTTTCACGGGCTATGGGTAAAGACAGCTCCGGCCACTCGCCCAGTTTTCTGCCTTTTAATTCCATACTTTTGGGGAATTCAGCGTAAAATGTCACCTTTCCGGCTTTGCTGAAATCAAGGCGTAAAAAGTTGGCCCGCTCGTACTTCGAGCGCCGAGCCTTGCCCGAGTGGGCGAGAATGGTTTTGGCGGCGGTAACACAGATTCGCATGTGTGTGCCTGAGTAAGGTGGCTTGCAAGACTCCCACCGTTCCAGGGCGGTGATAAACTCAGCATCATCGGGTGTTTCTGGCTGATGTGTTGCGGTGCTTTTCATTGGGGATCCTTATCCGGTGCCTGATTGCGCACAAAGCTCACACATCGGATTTTTTACAGCGGCAAAAAAGACCGTGTGTTGCTGTTTTGTGTTGCTAACATCAGTTTATCACTGTTTCTTTAACTGTATAAAGATACAGTAAGTGCGGAATGGTGCGGCAAGAGAAAGCCAGATAAGACAATGAATTTTAAAGAGAATGAGGTTAAACCACTGATATGGCGCTACTAATCAAAGACACCTGCATTAATTGCGACATGTGTGAACCGGAATGTCCGAACGGCGCCATTACCTTTGGTGCGGAAATTTACGAGATAGAACCGGATCTGTGCACAGAATGTGTGGGCCATTACGACAAGCCCACCTGCATCAGCGTCTGCCCCATCGACTGCATTATCGATCACCCCGAACACAGGGAAACCGAAGAGCAGCTGTGGGACAAATATGTGTTGCTGCATCATCAGGGCTGAATGACTTAAACCCCGGGCTCCGGCAAGGCATCCGAGCTGGGGAGCAACAGCCAGACCACCAGTCCGGCAAAGGCCAGCAGCAGGCCGCCCAGCACCGACTGGTTCATTTGCGGCAGGGCCCCCTGCACCAGCAGAAAGACACCGCCGCCCAGGTTGGAGCTGCCGCCAAGCAAGGCGCCTGCGGTTCCGCTGTGCTGCGGGAACGGCGCCACCGCCTTGGAGGTAGCCACCGGAAACAGAATACCGGCACCGGCAAAATAAAAGCTGCCCCCCAGCACCAGCCCCGCCACGCTCAGATCGGGTTTGAAGGCGGACGCCAGCACTAGGCTCGCGCCCAGCAGCAACGCCACCGTGGATATCCACTGCAAGCGCAGAATCGACCAGCTTGTCGCCTTGACAGACGCCAGCATGGCGCCGGCAAAATACAGCGGCAGTGGCAGAATGAACAACAGGCTGATTTCGGTGCTGGTAAGCCCGCTCTGTTGACTGACCAGCACACCGAATACCGCCTCATAGAGAATCACGCCGGCGAAGGCGGCCATCAGCATGCCGAGCTGGCGGCAAAAGGCGTTGTTGTGCAACACGTGCTGATAGGCCGGCAGCATCGGCTGGGCATGACGACGAGCCTCCGGCAGGGTTTCCCGAAACCAGAACACCATGACCAGGGTGACCAAGAGGCCCACCGCCAGCAGAAACTGATACATGGACTGCCAGCCGAAGTGCAGGTTGAGATAGCCACCGATCAGCGGGGCCAGCAGGGGGGCCAGCATGATGCCCATGGACACATAACCGTTGTAGCGTACCAGATCCGAGCCTTCGAACTTGTCCCGCATCAGGCTGCGGCACAGGCTGCCCGCCGCCGCCGTGCCGGCGCCCTGAATAAAGCTGCCGAGCAGCAACATCGGAAACACCGGCCAGGCCAGAATAAGCGCCGAGCCCAGCACATAGACGGAGAGCCCGATCAGCAGCACGGGGCGACGGCCAAAACGGTCCGAGAGGGGGCCATAGATAAACTGAAATAACCCATAGGGGATCAGGTAAAAAGCCATCACCAGCGGCAGGCTGTCGCCGGATACCTGCAATGCCGCCGCCATATCGCCCATGGCGGGCACATAAAGGGTTTGGGTCATCTGACCCGAGGCCACCATTAACACCGTGAGTAATACCAGGGACAGGCCTGACATGGCCGCGCGCTCCAAAAAATGCCCGAAGGGCTGGCTGTGATTTGGATCGCATCATAATCAACAGATAGATGAACTGGCAATAGCGATCAGGGCGACCTTTTGTAATAGCCAGACCCAGATTTTCTAATCAGAAATCATAACGATAAACAAGATTCCAGGTGCTTATTCCATCGTTGGGCTCCTTGATGCCACCATTGGACAGATGCCAGCCTTCAAACGCCAGACTATGGTGCGCTACCGCCACGCCAATACCGGCCCGACTGCTGAACTGAAACTGGCTCGAGAGATCGTTCGGCCCGAGTCGGGTGTCGCTTATCCAGGCCGGCCCCACACCGGCAAGCAGGAAGGGAGCCCAGCCGCCATTGTGCCCGAAACGATAATGCAGCATCGGTACCAGGCTGAATTGCAGCAGATCATCGTCACCGGACTCCCAGTGACTGCCATTGACACCGATACCGTACCACAAGTACCCGGGTCCCAGTTCCCGCCAGGTTTGCCTCCAATCAAGGCCCAGATGGTAAGAACGGGCACCATATCCGCCACCACCGCCCAGCATCAGGTTGCTTTCGGCGCAAACCGGCACCGATAACATCAACAAGGCCAACAGACTCTGTTTGTTCATGAGCTTTCTCCCGGTGACAACCTGATTTAACAGTAGCTGTTTTATGTCCTGAACCGGGATAAACGAATCGGAGGCAATGGTTCTGATTGCGTCGAAATTATCGATGTCCGCTCGACGGATGGGCATTTAGTCCTTGCCTGGTTCCGGTTCACGGGTATAATACGCCGCTCAAATTTCGTTCTTTAACATCAAGTGGGTTCACTCATATGCATCCGATGCTGAATATTGCGGTGCGCGCTGCGCGCAACGCCGGTCAAGTTATCGTCAAGGGTTTTGCCAACCCGGATAACACAGAAGCACGCCAAAAGGGCCAGAACGATTTTGTTACCAATGTCGATCTGGACGCGGAAAACGCCATCGTCAATACCATCCGCAAGTCTTACCCGGAGCATACGATTATCGGCGAAGAGTGCGGTGAGCTGACCGGCAGCAATCCGGATTACCAATGGATTGTCGACCCGCTTGATGGCACTGCCAATTTTGTAAAAGGCATTCCCCACTTCGCGGTATCTATCGCGCTGCGCGTCAAGGGCCGCACCGAGCAGGCCGTGGTGTACGATCCCATTCGTGACGAACTGTTCACCGCCAGCCGCGGTGCCGGTGCTCAGCTGAACGGTTACCGTATCCGTACCGGCAAGGCCAAGGATCTGAACAACACCGTACTGGCCACCGGCTTCCCGTTTAAGCAGAAGCACCAGGCCGATGCCTATCTGGCCATGTTCAAGGACATGTTCGTTCAGTGCTCCGATATCCGTCGTGCCGGTGCCGCCAGCCTGGATCTGGTCTATGTGGCCGCCGGTCGCGTTGATGGTTACTGGGAACTGGGCCTCAAGCCCTGGGATTTTGCCGCCGGCAGCCTGATCGCCCGCGAAGCCGGTGCCATTGTGACCGATTTCGTCGGTGGCCATAACTATGAGCGTAACGGCAACATCGTTTGTGCCAACCCCAAGGTGTTGAAAACCATGCTCTCCACCATTCGCGAGCATCTGCCGGAATCCCTGGCCCACTGATGTAAAAACGCGATATAAAGCCCCGCCCCAGCGGGGCTTTTTTGTGTCTGACGTTTATAGGGGGTCGCTTCGACAAGCTCTGCCAGACGCCGCCTCGCCCCCTGCTCCCCCGACGCTATTGCCGGTACATAGGGGGTTCAGGGGCAGCTCGTATGATCTGCAGGATCGCCGTCGTGGGTATTGCTGCTGCGCGACGCCAGCCAACTGAAGTGACAACGACAACAACTGTAATACCTGCCAGTCTCGCAGGAGCGATTTCAATCGACCGATGCACTTTCAACCAACGCCTTAAACCGGTGCTTGTAGACGCCCATTTATGCGGCGCTACCCTGACGGTACATGAGGCTGCAGCAACAAAATCACAAGCCTGGCCATCTCACAGAGTCACCCGGGTGCGACGCTACTGGTCGAATAAATTCGCCCCTACGAGACCCAGCATCCGTTGACGCCGCTTTTTCCCGGACAACAAAAAGGCCTGCCGGTTACCCGGCAGGCCTTTTAATCGCGGTATGAAGCGGTGATTAACCGTTCAGACGCTTGTCGTTACGACGCGGTGAACGTGGCTTGCGATCGTCGTTGGGACGGAAGCTGCGACGGGGCACAGGGCCGCCTTCGTACTTGGCCAGGTTCAGCGGACGCTGACAAACGCGTACGTTCTGCAGTACTTTCTGCACATCGGCGGTCATGCCTTCCGGCAGATCAACGGTCGAGAAATCGTCGTGAATCTGGATCTGACCGATGAAACGGGATTCCAGATCCGCCTCGTTGGCGATGGCACCAACCAGGTGACCCGGCTTGACGCCATGGACCCGGCCCACGTCTACGCGGAAGGTTTCCATCACCACGCCGGACACATCGTCACGGCCGCCGCGGGGAGTACGCGGACGTTCGGTACGCTCGCCACGCTCACGGTTTTCACGCACATCGGGACGACGAGCGGCCTGAGGACGGTCTTCCATGAACAAGGGACGGTCGCCTTGCAGCAGACGGGCCAGACCGGCGGCCAGCTGGCTGCTGTCCATACCTTCGGCCTGCAGCGACTCAACCATTTCGACGAAAGGTGCCAGTGACTTTTCATCGGCTTCCACGCTGACACGCAGACGAGTCTTGAAGCGCTCGGCACGGATCTTGTTGATTTCATCGGCAGACGGCATCTGCATTTCTTCGATCGGCTGACGGGTATGACGTTCCAGGTTGTACAGACCGCGCTTTTCACGACCGGTTACAAACAGGATGGCATCACCTTCACGACCGGCACGACCGGTACGACCAATACGGTGTACGTAAGACTCGTTGTCGTGCGGCATGTCGAAGTTGACCACATGGCTGATGCGCTCAACATCCAGACCACGGGCAACTACGTCGGTAGCCACCAGGATGTTCAAACGACCGTTCTTCAGACGCTCAATCACCTTTTCACGCAGTTTCTGCGGAATATCGCCGTGCAGCGCTTCACAGGCGTGACCTTCGCGACTCATCATGTCCGCCAGATCTTCGGCATCTTTACGAGTACGCACGAATACCAGCATGGCATCCATGTCTTCGGTCTCAACCAGACGGCACAGGCCTTCGTGCTTGTTCATGCCACGCACGAACCAGTAACGCTGACGAATGCTGGAGTTGGTACGGGTCTTGTTTTCGATCCGCACTTCTTTCGGATTTTTCAGGTATTTTTGCGCAACACGCTGAATGGCCGGCGGCATGGTAGCCGAGAACAGGGCAATCTGACGGGTGGCCGGAGTTTGCTCCAGGATCCACTCAACGTCGTCGATAAAGCCCATGCGCAGCATTTCATCTGCCTCGTCCAGTACCAGTGCTTTCAGGTTGTCCAGCTTCAGGGTGCCACGACGCATGTGGTCCATTACCCGGCCCGGGGTACCGACCACGATGTCGACGCCACGCTTCAGGGCGCGAATTTGCGAGTCATATGCCTGGCCACCATAGATGGAGAGGATACGGATGTCTTTGCGGTACTTGGCGTAGCCTTCGAAAGACTCGGCAACCTGGATGGCCAGCTCGCGGGTCGGCGCCAGTACCAGTACCTGCGGGGTAGCATTGCCACCGGTGATGGTGCTCAGCAGCGGCAAGGCGAATGCCGCTGTTTTACCGGTACCGGTTTGTGCCAGACCCAGTACGTCCTGACCACTTAACAGAGTAGGAATCGCGGCAGCCTGAATTGCAGAAGGCGTCACATAACCGGCATCGGTCAGTGCTTTTAAGACTTCAGGAGCCAGACCCAGTTCGGTGAAAGCAGGTGCATTAGCGGCAGGTACAATAGAAGTATTTGTCATTTAACAGTTCCGAATTAATAGAATGTCGGCGGACTGATACAGTAAAAGGCCAGGGACAACCCATGCTCACCAAAGGTGAGGGCTTCCCTTTACAGAGTGTGTTTAACACTAAGATTCACAAGGCTAATCTGGCCATTTTTGTCTCAACACCGCCATGGTTAACTGCCTGATAAAAACCAGTCAGTCTTTCTCATCATGGATGTCGATCTGCCAGACTTGTGTCGTCGCGCCCAAATGAAGGGGACGTGCGGATCCTCGAGGGATTCGCGTCGTGTGGCGCGGACGTGATTTGCGTTAACCTCCAGACCAACGCAATATAACCCGCTTCAACGCACATATTTTGGCAGCTACTAAAACCCAGGGTTCTGGTAAATGCATCTGATGCATCACCACGTAGCATGCCGAATAGGCGGGTTATTACGATGCTCAAGCAACACATTACAGCTTAAATATCGTGACCCACATCACAAAAGGTCATGCCCAACTGGGCTGAGGGCGCATTCTCTGCTAATTGAGGTAGATTGTCCAGCACTAATTAAAGCCGAACGACGGCTTGAAGCCGTAAGCCGGAGCAACGGGCATCGTCTGGAGTCTGCGCCCTGAATGGCGTTACTGGCGGCTTATAGCTTTGTTCGTCTGATTTTTCCCACGATGAAAATCAGCAGGACGGCGCCGATGACCGACATGATCAGGGAGCCGATGACGCCGGTGGCCGCCAGCCCCAGCAGACGGAACAGAACGCCACCGAGAAAGCCGCCCACCAGGCCGACCAGAATGTTGCCCAGCAGGCCGAAGCCCCGCCCCTTCATCAGATTGCCGGCGATCCAGCCCGCCAGACCACCGATAATCAAACCCAGTATCAGACCCATTATTTCTCCTTTATTCTGTATTTTATGATCGCAGGGTCGATTTCAATCGACCAATGGCATGGCACCTCTGTTAGGCGGCCGAATACTCTTACCTAAAATAAGTCGACCCTACGAGTTCCTGATTCAAGCCAGCAAGCTTAGCAGCGCCTGCACCGGATGCTTGATGCCTTGTCCTTCGATGCGCTTGACCTGGCTGCGGCAGGAAAAACCGGTGGCCATGCAGCGATCGCGCGGCAGCTTGTTCATCGGCCCGGCCCAGCTCATGCCATACAGCTGTCTGGAGCCTTCTGCATGCTCCCGCTCATGGCCATAGGTGCCGGCCATACCGCAGCAACCCACGGATACCGGCTCCAGCCTGGCGCCAAGGTGGGCAAAGATCCGGCTCCAGTCCTGATGGGTGGCCGGCAAGGCGGTCTTCTCGGTGCAATGGGCAAACAGATACCAGGGCTCGCCATCCGGCGTTCTGACCGGCAGCCGCTCCAGCTGTTGCAGCAGCCATTCCTGCGGCAGCAGCACCTCGAAGTTGCCCCGGGCCGTCCCCAGAACCTTGGTGTATTCGTCCCGGTAACACAGCACCAGCGATGGGTCGACCCCCACCAGCGGAATGCCGAGCCGGGCCAGATGGTTGAGGAACTGGGCGCTGTCGGCAGCCATGGCGGCGAAGCGACGCAGGAAGCCCTTGACGTGGGCCGGCTTGCCATTGGGTTTGAACGGCAGCACCACAGGATTGAAGCCGAGTGCGGTAGCCAGTTGCACCAGATCGTACACCACCCTGGCGTCGTAGAAGGAAGTGAACGGGTCCTGCACTATCAGCAGGGTTTTCGCCTTCTGCTCGTCGCCGAGTGCCTGCAGCTCGGCCATGTCGAAACGCGCCGCCGGCCCGGTTGCCAGCAAGTTCTGCAGGCTGGGATCACTCACCTTGGGCATATCCACCATACCCAGCAGCGAGCTGGCGCCACGCTGCACCCATTTGTTGCCCATCAGCGGGTTGACCAGCTTGGGTGCCTTCGCCATCCATGGGGTGTAGCTTTCGACCCAGGACACCATGTAATCCTTGGGCGGACGCTGGTAGCGCTGGTGATACAGCTGCAAGAAACGGGCACGGAAGGTAGGTACATCCACCTTGATCGGGCACTGGCTGGAGCAGGCCTTGCAAGCCAGACAACCGTCCATTGCCTCTTTGACCTCGTGGGAGAAGTCGTATTCGCCACGGCTTTTCTGCCAGGTAAATTTCACCCGCTCTACCAGCCCCTTGACGCTGGCGCCGCGGCTCATTACCGCCGCTTCTTCGGCCATGGGATCGAAGCCCTGGGCCGACAACTGGCGCAGCCATTCGCGTACCAGACCGGCCCGGCCCTTGGGCGAATGGCGACGGTCTGCGGTCAGCTTCATCGAGGGGCACATGGGCGAGCGCACATCGAAGTCGAAACACAGGCCATTGCCGTTGCAGTCCATCGGCTGGGTAAAGCCCTCACGCACATTGACCGGAATCTGCCGGTCATAGAAGCCGCGCTTGGTGGCGTCGACCGACACCAATTGATCCAGGCTGTCGAGCGGGGTGCAAATCTTGCCGGGATTGAGCCGGTTGAAGGGATCAAAGGCCGATTTGATGCGGCGCAACTCGGTAAACAGCATTTCGCCAAAGAAGGTCGGGCTGTACTCCGAACGATAACCCTTGCCGTGCTCGCCCCACATGAGGCCGCCGTATTTGGCGGTGAGCGCGTTCACCTGATCGGAGATTTTGCGCAGCATCACTTCCTGCTCGGGATCCGTCATGTCGAGTGCCGGGCGTACATGCAGCACCCCCGCGTCCACATGACCGAACATGCCGTATTGCAGGCCGTGTTCATCCAGCAGGGTACGGAATTCGACAATATAGTCGGCCAAATTTTCGGGCGGCACCGCGGTATCTTCCACGAAGGCGATCGGCTTCTTGCGTCCCTTGGTGTTGCCGAGCAGCCCCACCGCCTTCTTGCGCATGGCATAGATGCGGTTGAGCGAGGCCAGATCATCACATACCTGATAGCCGATGATGCCCGCCTCTCCTCGCTCGATCAGGCCATCGAGCCGGGCACAGAGTGCCTCGACCTTCTCGCGCTGGGCGTCCCCGTCCTGATCCGCGTATTCCACCATGTTGAGGCCGTCCATCACCTTGCCCGGCACGTCCTGAATGAGATCGCTCACCGAATGCCAGATGATGTCTTCCCGCGCCAGCCCCAATACCCTTGAGTCCACGGTTTCCACCGACAGCGCCCTGGCCTCCACCATCAAGGGTGCATTGCGCAGCGCCGACTGAAAGCTGTCGTACTTGACGTTGACCAGGGTGCGATAGGTCGGGATCGGAGTCAGATCGAGCCAGGCTTCGGCAATAAAGGCCAGCGAGCCTTCTGAGCCGCACAGGATGCGGGTCAGATCCAGGGTATGACTGGCCTTGTCGTAGACATGTTTGAGATCATAACCGGTGAGAAAGCGATTCAGCTTGGGGAAGCGCCGCTCTATTTCACCGGCGTTGTCGGTAACGCTGTGATAGACGCAGCGATAGAGCTCCGCTTCCCGGCTGTCTTCTTCCAGCTTCCTGTCCAGCGCCTCGCCGGAGACGGGGCCGGTTTCTATGATGGTGCCGTCCACCAGTACGGCGGTGACGCCCAACACATGATCCGAGGTTTTGCCGTAGACCAGCGAGCCCTGACCGGAGGCATCGGTGTTGATCATGCCACCCAGGGTCGCCCGGTTGCTGGTCGACAGGTCCGGGGAAAAGAAGAGGTCGTGCGGCGCCACCAGCTGATTGAGCCGATCCTTGACCATGCCGGTCTGTACCCGCACCCGGCGACCATCCACATCAATCTTGAGCAACTGATGCATGTGCCGTGACAAGTCCACAACGATGTTGTCGTTCAGCGATTGGCCGTTGGTGCCGGTGCCCCCGCCTCGGGGCGCAAACCTGATGTCCTGATAGGCGGTTTTGGCCGCCAGGCCCAGCATGACCACCAGATCCTGCGTAGAACGGGGAAACACCACCGCCTGGGGAAGACTCTGATAGACGCTGTTGTCGGTGGCCACCGACAGCCGACTGGCATAACTGCGTTCAATATCGCCACGAAAGCCGCTCTCGGCCAGTGCATCGAGAAAAGCAAAATAGGTAGGGGTTATCTGCTGCTGCAGATCTATCCTTGGGATCATAACGGCCTGTTCCCTGTTATTCGTTAAATACGCCCGGAGTGGCGGCCAGTATACACTCCGCAACAAGGGGCCACTAGTACGGGGACCCACCACAACCCCGAGATGTGAACTCATCCCCCTCGAATTTCACTCCTAACCGTCGGTGATCAAGTGATTAATAAAAAAGGCAAACAGCGCCGCCCGGGAGTCCAGTCCCAGCTTGGCATATAGATGTTTACGGTGGTTCTTGACCGTGCCCGCTCCTATGCCCAGCTCGCCGGCGATGGCGTCATTATCCAGACCTTGCACCAACAATACCGCCACCTGCCGCTCGCGCCGGGTCAGCCGGCTCTGGCCCAGGCTGGCCAGCGCCAGCTCGACCCTGGCCCGCATATCGGTCTGCTCCGGCGGGGCCTGTGCCATGGCGCCGCATCCTTTGGGCCAGTGCTGACGACAAAGAGCACCGAGCACCGGTAGCAGCCGACGCAGCCGGGCCTGCTCTTCCCGGTCGAAAGGACGCGGGGCCAGTCGGCCGAGAAACAGCGTCAGCCACTGTCCTGCTCTCAGCGCCACCACCAGCCCCAGCTCTTCCTGCCAGCCGGTGGCATCATAAAAACCGGCCATATAATGTGGGCCCATGCCCTGCTCCGCCACCAGGGAGCGTAGCGAATAGACACCTTCATCCAGGCCACTACTCAGCGCCCGGTAGAAGGGATCGTCGGCGTAGACGCCGCTCAAATACTGCTGAAACAGCAACTCGCGCCGATGGCGCAGGTTGTCGTACAGGTAAATGGCCGGCCCTCCGGAACGATAGCCCAGCATCAGGGTGCAGTCGGCGACTACCCTGGTGGCGACCAGTGCCGCCAGCCGGCGCGGAAAGGCAACCGTGCCCAGGGCGGAAATCACCTGCGCCAGTGCCTGTTCGTACTCTTGCTGATCCGATTCGGACATAAGTTCCGGCCTTTGCTCGAGCTGATGGTTGCATGAAAGGGTTATTATCCCGAACTATCCTAAAAAGGACATAGAAAAGGAGCCTTCGCCTGGGTCAGGATGAGACTTTGTTTGATAGCAAGAGTCCATTATGGCTGATTTACAAGACCCCCGGTTACACGCATCCCATACTCACAACCCGTTACTGCAGGAGCTGGAGCAGCGGGGCCTGATCGCCCAGCAATCGGACGCCGGCATCCTCGCCGCTCACCTCAACGAGCAACACCGGGTGATTTATTGCGGCTTCGATCCCACCGCCGGCAGCCTGCATATTGGTCATCTGGTGCCGCTGCTGATGCTGCGCCGGTTCCGAGACGCCGGTCACAAGGTGGTGGCACTGATTGGCGGTGCCACCGGCATGATTGGCGACCCCAGTTTCAAGGCCAGCGAACGCAGCCTCAACGACGCCACCACCGTCACCGCCTGGGTAAACGAGCTGAAACTGCAGATAGGCCAATTGCTCGATGCCGAAAATGACCATGAGCGGGTACTATTACTCGACAACGCCGACTGGATGAGCCAGCTGGATCTGTTCGGTTTCTTGCGGGACATAGGTAAACACTTTTCCGTGAACGCCATGATCGCCAGGGAGTCGGTCAAACAACGGCTGGCCCGCCCCGATCAGGGGTTGTCGTTCACCGAATTTGCCTATTCCCTGCTGCAGTCCTACGACTTTGCGGTGCTGAACCGGGAACAGGGCTGCACCCTGCAGATTGGCGGCAACGATCAGTGGGGCAACATCACCAGTGGCATCGATCTCGCCCGTCGGCTCAATCAACAACAGGTATTCGGGCTGACCTTGCCGCTGATCACCAAGGCCGATGGCACCAAGTTCGGCAAGACCGAAACCGGCACCGTCTGGCTGGATCCGACCAGAACCTCACCCTATGCCTTTTACCAATTCTGGCTTAATACCAGCGATGCGGATGTGTACCGCTTCTTACGTTACTACAGCCTGCGGTCGGTGGAGGACATCGACGCCATAGAGCATATCGACCGGGCCACAGGTGGCCGTCCCGAGGCCCAGCGCCTGTTGGCTCGCGAGCTGACGATGCTGGTACATGGCGAACAGGCGCTGGCCGGTGCCGAGCGCATCAGTCAGGCGTTGTTCTCTGGTGATTTCAGCCGCTTGAGTCTGGACGAGTTTGAGCAGCTGGAGCTGGATGGCATACCCCTGACCCGGATTGAAGCCGCCGGACAGCCGGCCTCGGACGTCTTGCCCGCCCTGAGCCAATTGCTGGTCAGTTGCGGTCTGGCTGGCTCGCTGCGCCAGGCCCGGGAGCTGATAGCCAACGGCGCCATCGCGGTCAACGGCGATGCGGCCACCGCCGACACGACCGAATTGTCGCTGCTGCAGCAGCGCTACCTGGTATTACGCAGGGGCAAGAAGCACTTCCACCTGATCCGGTTTGGCGATTAACAGGCGGCGAACACGGCACCGCTTGAATGGACTCTCCCCTACAAAAGCGCCGGTGCCGTACCTTTCAGATGTTAACGCCCGGTCTTTTTACCGCCGGTGCGGGTTCCGGGCCGGGAGCCCGATCGCGAGTCAGGCCGGGTAGCGCCGGTCGAACCTGACCGTCGATTGCGTCCGCGACTGGCCGCCGGCTTGTCCTTGATGCGGGGCCCCTGACGGGCGGCTTTGGGCTGCTCGAGCCTGGATGCTTCTTCGGTTTTGCTGGAATCGCCGATCATGCTGTTGATCAGCGCCAACTCCTGGGAGCTGACTTCTCGCCACTGGCCGGACTTCAGCCCCCCCAGCTCGATATTCATGATCCGCACCCGTCTGAGACTGGTGACGCTGAAGCCCAGATATTCGGCCATGCGGCGGATCTGCCGGTTCAGACCCTGGGTCAGGATGATGTTGATGGTCTTGGGGCCGACTTTTCTGACCTTGCAGGGCCTGGTCACGGTATCGAGAATCGGCACCCCGGCGCTCATGCGGGCGACAAAGTCGTCGGTGATCGGCTTGTCCATCGAGACGATATATTCTTTCTCGTGGGCGTTGCCGGCCCGCAGTATCTTGTTGACGATATCACCGTCGTTGGTCAGCAGGATCAGGCCGCAAGAGGGCTTGTCGAGCCGACCGATGGGAAAGATCCGCGCCTTGTAGTTGACCGCATCGACGATGTTTTCCGGAATGGCCCTGTCGGTGGTGCAGGTAATGCCAATCGGCTTGTTGTAGACCAGATACACCGCCTTCGGCTTGGCCCGCAGCGGTTTGCCGTTGACGGTTATCCTGTCGGCGTCGCTGACCTTGACACCCATGCCGGCCACGTCTCCGTTGACGGTGACCCGTCCCTGCTCGATCAGCCGGTCGGCTTCACGCCGGGAGCAGATGCCGGTTTCGCTGATGAATTTATTGAGGCGGGTAGCGCCGTTGTCTTCGCTCATGGGGCCGATACTCTCTCCCTATGGCCTGCAGCAACCGGCATGAATAAACCGGTTCGGGCAGGTTGGATGATGAAAAGCGGCCAGTGTAGAGTTGCCTGCAGAGGCTCGCAAGCCTTAATCGGCCTAAAGCCAGCGCCGGACCCGGCTACAGTAGTCGAGATAATCGGCACCAAACTTTGCCGCCAGCGCCCGTTCTTCCGCTCCTATCTGCACCCGGTTCATGTAACCGACAAACAGCGGCAGCCACAACAGGCTGAGACCATTACCCAGCCAGACAGCCCAGGCCAGCAACAGCAAGAGATCACCCAGATAAACGGGATTGCGCGAATAACGAAAAATACCGCCGGTCACCAGACGGCGGGTCCTGCCGGGATTGAACGGCAGCACGGTAGTCCGGGCCCGGTGCAACTGCCCTACCGCCAGCAGCATCAACGCCAGCCCGGTCAGTGTGACCAGAATGGCGATCCCCTGCTGCCCGAAGAAAGAGATGCTCCATTGCGTCGCCTGCTGCTCGGTCAACCACATCATTATTGCCGCCAGCGTCACCACTCCGGGTGGCGGCAACCACAAGAGTCGATTCTGCCCTGAGGTCATCGGGGAAAATCCCGCGGATTGAAGGCCGCCGTCGGCAGTTCCACCGGCTCATCGACCTGCGCTTCCAGTATGGTCATGACGGGATCCGGCGCTGTCATCTGCATCTTCAAGTCGGAATCCGTAGACTCCGGCTGCATCTTCAATATGGTACTGGTGGCGGCCTTATTTTCCTCAGACTCGTCAGCTGCCTCTGTCTCTGCGTTGGTGCCGGCGGACTGCGAAGCCCAATGATGACGGGTAATGCGCAGGGCCTGATAGAGATCGGGATACACCAGAATGCCTTCCTCCCCCACCCGGATACCCGCCTGTTTCAACCAGTGCGTCATTTGCCCCCGGCGTCCGGCCATCACCATATGCACACCCCGTCGTTTCAGTTCCTTATAGAGCTCGCCCACCATGCTCATCACACTGATGTCCTGATGGGTAAAGCAGGAAACCGCATCGATGATCAGACACTTGGGAGGATGGGCTTCGCCACCCAGCAACAACAAGACGCGTCGTTTGAAATAGGCGGCGTTGAAATAGGTCAGCGGTGAGTTGAAGCGGTAAATCAGCACCCCGGTAATGGCCTTGACCTCTTCGTTATGGCCCAGAGTATGCACCACCCCTTCATCGTTCATGCCCATCAGTTGATCGGTCGGGCGCATGACATTACGCAAGAACTGGAACAGGCCCAGCAGCACCGCCAGGGTAATACCGGGGATCACCCCCATAAACAGCACGCTGGCAAAGGTAATCCAGGCCAGCCAGAAGGCCGAGCTGTCCGAATGGCGCAACGCCCACAGCCCTTTGAAGTCGGTCAGCGACAACGACGCCATGATCAGAACCACACCCAGGGCGGCGGTGGGAATGTACTGCAGCGGCGCGGTCAGAAAAAAGGTCACTACCGCAATCACCAGCGCCGCCACAACAGAAACCAGCTGACTCTTGCCGCCGTTGGCGTCATTCACCGCCGTGCGCGAGTCGGCGCCGCTGATGGCAAACCCCTGGGACACCGCCGACGCCAGGTTGGCAAAACCCAGCGCCCGGAATTCCTTGTCGGCATCGATATCATAGCCGTTCTTGGTGGCGAAGCTGCGGGCGGTCAGCATCATGGATACGAAGCTCACCATGGCGAGGTTAAGCGCCGGCAGCACCAGCTCCCGTATCAGGCCGGGGGGGAATTCGGGGATCTGCAGTTGGGGGACTCCACCGCTCAGGGTGCCGACCACCGCCACCCCGAATCGTGATGGTTCCAGTCCCCACAACAGGGTGGCGGCGACAGCCAGGCCCAGCAGGGAGCTGGGCCACTGGGGCCGAAAGCGCCGACTCAGCAACATCACCACCAGTGTCAGCACGCTGATGCTCAGGGTCGCGGTATGGATGTGAGACACATAATCGGGTGCCGCCAATAATCGCTCGATCAGGCCGGTCTCGGCGAAGCTGAAGCCGAATACACTGGACAGCTGGCCGACGATAATGGTGATGGCCACCCCGTTCAATAACCCCATCAGAATGGGCCGGGATAAAAAGTCGGCTAACACCCCCAGCTTTAACCGGCTGGCAATCAGACACCAGAAGCCGGTCATGGCGGTCATGGTCATCACCAGTTGCCAATGGCGGATAGGATCTCCCGCCGCCAGCGGCGTCACCACGGCGGCAATCACAGCACAGGTAGCGGCATCGGGGCCGATGATCAGCTGGCGGGATGAACCGAACAGGGCATAGGAAATCATCGGCAGAATACAGGAGTAGAGCCCCACCACGGCACCGACGCCTGTCAGCTCCGCATAGGCAATCGCCACCGGCAGTGCCACCGCCGCCACCGAGACACCGGCTCGAACATCCGGCAATAACCAGGCCCGCTGGTAGCCCAGCAGGGTAGCCAGACCCGGCATCCATCGTCCCAGAGAGAAAAATTCGCTCATTTATCAACCAATTGTAATTATCTGTCTATTGTCCATTATAGGGTGAGACGCCTCTAGAATGCCTGAATACCCACCAAAATGAGGTTTCGCTCACCCACCATCAAACCATTGCGTATCGAGGAAGGCACCCTGTTGATTCTGGAGCCAGAGTTCTAAATATAAGCAGATACTTAATGTAATTGGCTATGTATGAGTTAACTGTTAACCAGCCTTAAAGTGTGGTTGAATAAACTTTTTTCGGCTCCCCTCGTCGACATTCTATCTATCGGTACAGGCTCTACGGCATGACAATCCGCATTCTGATTTGTGACGATTCCGCTCTGGCACGCAAACAAATCGCAAACACTCTGCCACAGGGCTGGACCAATCAAATCCAGTTTGCCAATAATGGCACAGAGGCCCTTGACCTGCTGCGTGTTCAGGGCGCCGATGTGCTGTTTCTCGATCTCAACATGCCGGTACTGGATGGTTATGGCGTACTGGAAGCGATCAAATTGCAGGATCTGCCCGTCATAACGGTGGTGGTCTCGGGCGACATCCAGCCCCTGGCTCGTCAGCGGGTCAAGACCCTGGGCGCCATCGGTTTCATCAAAAAGCCCATCAACTCCGATGAGCTGATGCAGCTGTTATCTCAATATGGCCTCAATCCGCTACATACAGGCGCCCAGCCAATTCGGCGCGAGGCCTTGCCCACGCTGACATTGTCACTGCAGGATTATCTGCAGGAGATGGCCAACATCGCCATGGGGCAAGCCTCGAACCTGCTGGCCCGATTGCTGAATGTGTTTATTCAACAGCCCATCCCGAAAGTGGCCATGATCGCCCGCAGCGAGCTCAGCATGGCTATCTCGGCGGTGGAAGGCAACAGCCATTATTCCGCCGTTTGTCAGGGTTTTGTCGGTGCCGGTGTCTCTGGCGAAGCGCTACTGCTGTTTTCCGACTCCAGCATAGAGGCAATGGCTCGTCTGCTGCACTATGATGAACCCGGCACCACGGCACCGGATATGGAAATTCTGATGGACATGTCGAGCATACTGTTTGGCGCCTTTCTCCAGGGATTGGGTGATCAGCTCGATATCCACTTTGGGCTGGATCAGCCGTCCATACTCGGGCAGCACCAGCAGCTTGAGGCTTTGCTCGAGCATCACCGCCAACAGCCCGAACAACTATTGTGCATCGAGATACCTTACGAACTGGAACAGCAACATATTTCCTGCAATCTTCTGGTGCTGCTGACAGAAGACTCGGTTACCCGACTGGAACAACGGTTGTCTTATCTGACGGAGTAAAGGATGAATCTCGATAAACTGGATACACACGCCTTTCACTTTCTGGTGGATATGCTGGAGTCGGTCGAAATCGGCCTGGTGGTACTGGATTTGGACTTCCAGGTACAGCTGTGGAACGGCTTCATGGAGAACCACAGCGGCCTGACTTCCACTGCGGTACGGGATCAAAACCTGTTCAGCCTGTTTCCCGAGCTGCCCCAGACCTGGCTCCGTCGTAAAGTGGATACCGTGGTTACCCTGAAAACCCGGGCCTTCACTTCCTGGGAGCTACGGCCCTACCTGTTTCGCTTCGGTACTAGCCGTCCGGTGACCGGTACCGAACCTGTCATGTATCAAAACCTGACCATCAGCCCGCTGGCAGAGCCGGATGGCAGCATAAAACGCGTTTGCCTGATGATCTACGATGTCACCGATGTGGCCAGCAGCCGACTGGCACTGGAGCAAGCCAACAAGCAGCTGTCCCGGCTGAGCATCACCGACAACATGACCGGTCTGCTGAACCGGGCCGCCTGGGAAAACCTGCTCGATAGCGAATTTGCCCGCTACCAGCGCTATTGTCATCCCTGCAGCCTGGTGATGATAGACGTCGATAACTTCAAATCCATCAACGATCAATATGGTCACCCGGCCGGTGATGAAGTGATTCGCCATCTTGCCGCCACCATTCGCGCCGCCCAGCGCCGCACCGATCACTCCGGTCGCTACGGCGGCGAGGAGTTCGGTATCATATTGCCGGAAACCGATGGCGAAGGTGCCATGGTCATCGTTGAACGTCTGCGACAGGCCATCGAAGCCGCCGTGGTGAAAACCCAGCACATAGAAATCCGCTACACCATCAGTGCAGGGATTGCCACTCTGGATAAAACAATCCCCCATGCAACCACATGGTTGCTCCAGGCCGACAATGCCCTGTATGCCGCCAAGCGTGCCGGAAAAAACCGGACCGAGGTCGCCTGACTACAGCCGCAACCGGCACCGTACTCAGTCTAAGATGCTTTCCAGAATGAAACGGACATTGTCGGTCGCCAAATCCACCAGCACCGCTTTATCCCCGATCCGCAGCCATTCGTAGCCTTCATAGTAGGGCAGCCGTTCCCGCAGGCGAGGATCGAAGCGTTTGGCAATTCCCGGTGGCAGTGGCTTGCCCCGTTGCAGATTTTTTCTGATACCCGGCGGCAGCGCATCCCGATGCTGACCGTCATTCAGCCAGTCCCGGTGTTCACGAAAGACGAGTCGCAGCGCGGCCTCATCGACATTCGGATAGCGTCGGTCTTCTTTTCGCTCCCGATCACGCCGATACTCCCCAGCACGGTCACTGTCCCGGCGGTGTTCCCGTTTTTGCTCCCGAAGCTCGCCGTCACGGTATTTATGCTCTTTCTGCTGCCCCTGATCTGCCGGTGGCTGCGCCTGAGCCGACAGAGGCGCAGTAACCAGCACGCCGGTAAACAGCAAGGCACCCAGTGTCATATTGGCCTTCATAGAAGCTCCCGATACGGTTGACGTTACCATCACTGTACGCTCGAACATCATAAGCAACAAACGAACCCAATAAAAAGCCCCTGCCGGAAACATCCGGCAGGGGCTTTTTTCGAATAAAGAGTCTCAGACTCAGGCCAGTTCAATCACCTCGAAGCTGACTTCCGGATTGACGTCGGCATCATAATCCACGCCGGTCAGACCGAAACCGAACAGACGCAAAAACTCGTCCTTGTAGCCCTGATAGTCGGTCAACTGGTAGATGTTGTCATCTTGCACCTGAGCCCAGATTTCACGGCAGGCGTTCTGCACTTCGTCACGCAGTTCCCAGTCGTCCAGACGCAGACGGTTCTGTTCGTCGACCGGCGCTTGCTCACCGCTGTAAAGGCGGGTTTCAAACAGACGCTGGATCTGCTCGATACAGCCTTCGTGAATTCCCTGCTCTTTCATTATCTTGAAGGCCATGGAAATATACAGCGGCATCACCGGAATGGCGGCAGAGGCCTGGGTGACCACCGACTTCAACACCGCCACATGGGCGTTGCCGCCCTTGGCCTTGAGTTGGGTATCGATGGCGTGCGCGGCGCGATCCAGATCTTCCTTGGCCTTGCCCAGGGTGCCGTGCCAGTAGATAGGCCAGGTCAAATCGGTACCGATATAGGAATAAGCCACGGACTTGGCACCGTCGGCCAGCACACCGGCTTGGCCTAAGGCGTTCATCCACAGCTCCCAGTCCTGACCGCCCATCACCTTGATGGTATCGGCAATTTCCTGCTCGTTGGCCGGCTCGACCACGGCTTCTATCAGCACATCCTTGTTGGTGTCCAGGGCGGTGGACTTGTAGGGTTCGCCGATGGGCTTGAGCGCGGAACGGACCAGTTCACCGGAGTCCGGCATTTTACGTACCGGAGACGCCAGGGAGTAGACCACCAGATCAATCTGGCCCAGATCCTGTTTGATCAGATCAATCACCTGGTCACGGCATTCGTTGGAGAAAGCGTCGCCGTTGATGCTCTTGGCGTACAGACCTTCTTCCTTGGCGACCTTGTCGAAGGCGGCGGCGTTGTACCAGCCGGCGGAGCCGGTCTTTTTCTCGGTGGCCGGCTTTTCAAAGAAAACGCCGATGGTAGCGGCACCGCTGCCGAAGGCGGCATTGATGCGGGAAGCCAGGCCGTAACCGGTGGACGCGCCGATCACCAGTACCTTTTTGGGACCCTGCTCAAGCTGGCCCTTGGCTTTGACGTAGGCGATCTGCTCGCGTACATTCGCCTCACAACCGACCGGATGGGTGGTGGTACAGATAAAGCCACGGACCTTGGGTTTGATGATCATAAAGATGTTTGCCTCGGTTATTCTCGGATAGACGCTAAAGATACCTTATTCCGGGACAAATGTGAGGCCTGACGTGTGCAAGATGCTGCAGGTGCACGATGCTGACAGGCACAATACGCCGGCACGCAGCAAGTACATCCATGTATGCTCAACGGCGGCATCCCTGCCGCCGATGGTCGGCTTTATTGTGTCCTGCCAGCATCTGCCCAGCATCTGCCCAGCATTGGAGAAAGTAGGTGTTTACCCTTCGCCCCTATCAGCAGGATGCGGTGAATCGCACCCTTGAGTATTTTCGCCGCCATGACGAGCCGGCGGTACTGGTGCTGCCCACCGGTGCCGGCAAGAGTCTGGTGATCGCCGAGCTGGCGCGCATTGCCCGCGGCCGGGTGCTGGTGCTGGCGCACGTCAAGGAGCTGGTCGAGCAGAATCATGCCAAATACCAGAGTTATGGCCAGCAGGCGGCGGTTTTCTCCGCCGGTCTCGGACAGAAACAGGCCCACACCCAGGTGGTGTTTGGCTCTGTACAGTCGGTGGCGCGCAACCTGGAGCATTTCTCCGATTTCAGCCTGGTGGTGATCGACGAATGTCATCGGGTGTCGGATGACGACGACAGCCAGTATCTGCGGGTGATCAAGCACCTGCGTCAGTCCAATGCCCGGCTCAAGGTGCTGGGGCTGACCGCCACCCCCTACCGGCTGGGACTGGGCTGGATTTACCAGACCCATTATCACGGCATGGTACGCAGCCGCTCGAAACGCTTCTTCAGGCACTGTATCTTCGAGCTGCCGTTGAGACTGATGATCAAGCAGGGCTATCTGTGTCGGCCCGAGCTGATTGACGCCCCCGTGGTGCACTACGACTTTTCCCGTCTGTATGAGCAGGGGCTTTTTACCGAAGCACAGCTGGAGAAGGAACTGGCCCGCCAGCCCAGGGTAACGCCGCACATAGTGCAGCAAATTCAGGACTACGCCGTCGACCGGCTCGGGGTCATGGTGTTTGCCAGCACGGTGCGCCATGCCGCCGAGGTCGCCGGCCTGCTACCGGACGAGCAGACGGCGCTGATCACCGGCGACACCCCGGGCCCGGAACGGGATGCCATTATTCGCCGCTTCAAGGCGCGGGAGCTGAAATACCTGGTCAACGTGTCGGTGCTGACCACCGGCTTCGATGCGCCCCATGTGGATGTCATTGCCCTGCTACGCCCCACCCAGTCGGTGGCACTCTATCAGCAGATAATAGGCCGGGGTCTGCGCCTGAGTCCGGACAAGACCGACTGCCTGGTGCTGGATTACGCGGGCAACAACATGGACATCTTCGCTCCCGATGTGGGAGAGCCCCGCCCCCATCCGGATACTACCCAGGTACAGGTGTTGTGCCCCGCCTGCGGTTTCGCCAATATTTTCTGGGGCAAGACCGACAACGACGGTCTGGTGCTGGAGCACTACGGACGTCGCTGTCAGGGGTTGTTCGAAGATGACGAGGGCGGGCTTGGCGAGCCCTGCGGTTACCGCTTTCGCTTCAAGTCCTGCCCCCAGTGTCTGGCAGAAAACGATATTGCCTCCCGTGAATGCAACGACTGCGGTCATTTGCTGGTGGACCCGGACAAGAAGCTGAAGGAGGCGCTGGCACTCAAGGATGCGCTGGTGCTGCGCTGCGCGGGCCTGAGTCTGGCACAAGCCAGCGGCAAGTTCGGCCCGGCACTGAAGGCCACCTATCACGACGAGGATGGCACCGAGCTGCAGCAATGGTATGCTTTCGACAACAAGGGCAGAGGCGGTCGCTTTTTTCTGGAGTTTGTGCGGCCACACTGGCCGGCCCCCGGGCTTGAGCCGGAGTTTACCTCACTGGCCGAAGTGGTGGCCTCGGCCTCGCGCTTTCGCCACCCGGACTTCGTGATTGCCAGAAGCCACAAGCGCGGCTGGCGGATAAAGGAAACCCTGTTCGATTACCAGGGCCGGTTCAGAACCGCCCATTCACTTTAAAAGCCCATGACCTTAAAGAAAAGAGAAGTATGCATCGTTATTTAACCGGCTTAGCCGCCATCATGTTCAGCCTCTCGGTTCAGGCGGTTGCGCCACAGGAAACAAACAAGGCGGCTATTCCGCCGGAACACGGCCAGGCGGCCTGGATCCTCGCCGACGCCACCACAGGCCAGATAGAATCGGCGCACAATGCACAGCTGCTGCTGAAACCGGCCTCGACCCAGAAGCTGGTCACCACCCTGGCCGGCGCTCTGGCGCTGGGTCCGGACTGGCGCTACAAGACCCGGGTTCGATATCGAGGCAAGCTGCACGACGGCAAGCTGGTCGGCGACCTCTTGATCGACTTCGTCGGTGATCCTTCGTTAACCAGAGAGCAACTGCAGGCTCTGCTGAAACGCACCGGGGTACGTCAGGTAAGCGGTAACGTACTGCTGAACCGGCAACGCTTCGCCGGCTACGACCGCGGCAATGGCTGGTCGTGGAACGACCTGAGTGTCTGCTATACCTCGCCGGTGTCGGCACTGATCCTGGATCGCAATTGCGTGCAGGGCGCCCTTTACGCCCATCCGGATCAGCCGGCCCGCGCGACGGTACCGGCACATCAGCCGGTCGAGATCAGTGCCGATGTAACGGTGCTGAGTCGTGCCGAGCAGAAGCTGCACTTCTGTGAGCTGGAAGTAGAGATGAGCCCACCCAACCAATATCGTCTCACCGGCTGTATCGGCCCTCGCAAGGATCCCTGGCCTCTACGCTTTGCCATTCAGGATGTAGACGTCTGGGGTGAGCAGCTGACGCGCTGGGCCCTGGGTCAGGCCGGCATCCGGGTATCCGGCAGCATCAAGACCAACCGTGTCGACGCCAACGACTGGCCCGTACTGGCCCATCATAACTCCCCCCCGCTGCGGGAGCTGAGCCGACAGATACTGGAGCATTCCGATAACCTTTATGCGGACAGTCTGCTGAGAACGCTCGGCGCCGAGCACTTTGATCAGCCCGGCAGCTTCCGTAACGGCACTCAGGCGGTCAGAGACATCCTGAAGACACAGGCAGATATCGATCTGGGCCCGTCCTGGTTGGCGGACGGCTCCGGACTGTCTTCCCACAACCTGCTGCGCGCCGAAGATCTGCTGGCGGTACTGCTGGTGATGGTACAGGATCCTCGTGCCAACTGGCTGATGGGCGTCTTGCCGGTCAGTGGTGAAAGCGGCACCCTGCGCTATCGTCGCAGCGTGCTCGGCTCCGCCCTCAAGGGCAGGATCATGGCCAAAACCGGCACCATAGCCCATGTGCAGAACCTGGTCGGTTTTATCGATACCGATGGCGGCCAACGCAAGGCCTTCGTGCTGCTGCAGAACGGTCTGTCCATCAGCCCGCAGCATGAAAAGAACATTGCCGCCGGGCAGGGTGAATGGCCCGCCCGGCGATTTGAACGCCGCTGGTTGGAGTCGGTGGCCTCACAATAATCCATTGCTTAAACCAATCAATCAGTAACAAATTAACGATTTATATAATAAGAGCACCGTCTTTATACTGTGCTCAACCAATCAGTCAGGAGAGAGCCCATGTTTGCAGTGATTTTTGGTCGTCCCGGTTGCCCCTTTTGTGTTCGCGCCAAAGAGCTGGCAGAAAAGCTGACCGAGGAGCGGGATGACTTCAACTTCCGTTACGTCGACATTCATGCCGAAGGCATTTCCAGGGAAGATCTGGAAAAGACCGTCGGCAAACCGGTAGAAACCGTGCCGCAGATTTTTCTGGATCAGCAACATATCGGTGGTTACACCGAATTTGAAGCTCATGCCAAGGCCCACCTGGGACTGTTTCAGTAAGCGTCAGGCAGGCCGCGAGCAGCTCGTTTATCGTGAGGCAACAGGGTTGCCTCATACTGCTAAAGGTATGTGTCGTCATTCCCGCGAAAACGGGAATCCAGTGCGATACGCCGTCGCGGAGATGACCGATAGGGAAAGCAGCCTCTTGTTGGTCTCTGAGCCGGCTGTTCGCCCTGCTATAAACAATTCAAATAACCGTCTGTCTATTCCGGCTGAAGACGGCCTGCAAGAGATGCGGTTTTACCCATCGCTTAAGGCAGACGGCTTACAGCTGTCTTTATTGCCTTTTTTCGTCACAAGCCGCTGATTACCCCTTTTCATCCTGGCGACAAAGTCTCATCATGGGCCCCATCACTAGTCTTTACCGGCCTGTGGCTCCCGGATAGCTTTTTTGCCCGCGGCGCATGAACTCCATGCCGACAGGGTGGCGCTTTGCTTGCCGGTCGCAGCCCAGGCTGGTGTGCAATCCGAGGCCGTCAGTACTCATGTATTCCGTAGAAAAATCGCACAAGCTGGACAACGTCTGTTACGACATACGCGGACCAGTCCACAAAGAAGCCCGCCGCCTGGAAGACGAAGGCCATCGGATCCTCAAGCTCAATATCGGCAATCCGGCGCCCTTCGGCTTCGATGCGCCGGAAGAGCTGCTGAAAGACATCATAGTCAACCTGCCGACCAGCCAGGGCTATTGCGATTCCAAGGGACTGTTTTCGGCGCGCAAGGCGGTGATGCAGTATTACCAGCAGAAGGGATTACGCACCACGGATCTGGACGATATCTATATCGGCAACGGGGTGTCGGAGCTGATCGTGATGGCGATGCAGGCGCTGCTGAACAACGGCGACGAAATTCTGGTACCCTCACCCGACTATCCGCTATGGACCGCCGCCGTGACTCTTTCCGGCGGCAAGGCGGTGCATTATCTCTGTGACGAGCAGGCCGACTGGTACCCGGATCTGGACGACATCAAGTCCAAAATCACCCCGCGTACCCGGGGCATAGTGCTGATAAACCCCAACAACCCCACCGGCGCCGTCTACGGCAGCGAGTTCCTGCTGGAAGTGATAGAGATCGCCCGCCAGAACAAGCTCATCATCTTCGCCGACGAAATCTACGACAAGATCCTCTATGACGATGTGGCCCACCATTCGGTATGCACCCTGTGTGACGACGTGCTGGTCGCCACCTTCAACGGCTTGTCGAAGAGTTATCGTGCCGCCGGGTTCCGTCAGGGCTGGATGATGCTGAGCGGTCCCAAGCATCAGGCCAAGGGCTATATCGAAGGGCTGGAGATGCTGTCGTCCATGCGGCTGTGCGCCAACGTACCCATGCAGCATTCCATTCAGGCGGCGCTGGGTGGCTATCAGAGCATCAACGAGCTGGTGTTGCCCGGCGGCCGGCTGCGTCGGCAGCGAGACCGAGCCTGGGAACTGCTCAACGATATTCCGGGCGTGAGTTGTGTCAAGCCCAAGGGTGCCATCTACATGTTTCCCCGGCTGGATCCCAAGATATACAACATCAAGGACGATCAGAAGATGGTATATGATCTGCTGCTGCAGGAAAAAATGCTGCTGGTACAGGGCACCGGTTTCAACTGGCCGACACCGGACCATTTCCGCCTCGTTACCCTGCCGCGAGTAGAAGAGCTGGAAGATGCCATCGGCCGTCTCGCCCGCTTCCTCAAGCATTACAGGCAGTAAAAGCGGTAAGCTAAAAAGCGCAAAGCCGGAAAAAAACCCCGAGTCTGCAGACCCGAGGGTTATTTTCCGGCTTACGGCTTGAACTTGAAGCAGCTACAAAAGCGGGCTCAACAGGTAGAACAGGTTTTCTGCTACCCTACGGCGCAGCGGCCGCTTGCGCCATTCCAGCCAGGACACCGGCTTGGCGTCGCTCAGATAATTGTCGGCCAGCTGTAGCAATTCACCCATGGCCTGACCGTCATCCACCAGTAATGTCATTTCAAAATTCAGCCACAGGCTGCGCTTGTCCAGGTTAACCGTACCCACCAAGGCAAACTGATGATCCACCAGCACACACTTGCTGTGCAGCAGTCCGGCGCCGTACAGGTGAATTTCTACTCCCGCATGCAGCAGCTCGTCGAAGAAGGCATTGCAGGCATAATTGACCATGCGCGAGTCGTTTCTGGCCGGCAGCACCAATTGCACTTCCACGCCTCGATCTGCCGCCGAGCACAGGGCCGCCACCAGGGGATCGTCGGGCACGAAGTAAGGGGTGATCAGCACCAGCCGCCGCCGGGCCTGGTAGATGGCGGTCAGCAGACTCTGCTGAATAGCGTCGCCGCCCATGAAGGGGCCCGAGGGCAGCAATTGCAGCCTGAGCTGGTTATCCAGACAGCTGATGGGATGATATTCCAGCTGCTCCAGCAGCCGCTCGCCGGTTTCCATTTCCCAATCCCACACGAACAGCGACCAGAAGATAGGCACTATGGGCCCCCGAATGCGCAGCATGATGTCGACCCACTGACCCACACCCGCATTTTGTTTAAAGCAGGCCGGATCCACCAGATTCATTGAGCCGGTATAGGCCACGTCGTCGTCGATCACCACCAACTTGCGGTGCATGCGCAGATCCTGACGCTCAAACAACAGCCGGAAAGCCCCCACCGGCAGCACTTCCACTACCTTGACACCCGCCTCCCGCAGCCGACGCGGCCAGTAGCTGCGAAAGAAGTCGGCGCTGCCAACCGAGTCCAGCAACAACCGGCAGTCGACGCCCCGGCGGGCCGCATTCATCAACTCGAAGGCAATAGCATCGGCCCGCCCACCGGGATACCAGATATAGTATTCCAGATAACAGGAGCTGCGCGCCGCCCGGATATCGGCCTGCAACGCCGCCAGGATCTCGCCCGGTTGTTGCAACAGCGTCATGCCGTTACCGCTCAGCATCGGCATATTGAGCCGGGCCTTGACCAGCTCATAGATAGGCCGGGCCGGATCGCTGACCTCGAACTGTTGACCGGGAAAGCGCGCCACCAGTACGTTGATCCAGTCAGCATAGGGACGGTACATGGCCTTGGCCCGCTCCGCCCGCTTGCGCCCGAGACGCACCTCGCCAAACAGGATATAGGTTGCTACCCCCAGAATGGGTATGGCATAAATCAGTGCCAGCCAGGCCAGAGATACCCCCACAGGGCGGCGTTTCATGATGACCCTGAGCGTGACACCGACCACCAGGCTGGTATGGGCTGCAAACAGCAACCAACCGAGCAGCGTATAGATATAATCACTCAAAAATGCCTTGCTCCTCTAAAGCGGGGCGGTGCAGACTGATTAGGATTTGTTGACCTGGTCAACAGGCCCTAAGGTACAGAAAACCGAGACAGGGATACAGACTGATGAAAATTATAGTTTTTTTAATCGCCTTCGGGATAAGCACTCTGGCTTCGGCCCAGAGCCTGACCCTGACCGAACAACAACTCAACCAGGAGCTGAACCATCAGCTTGGCAAAGAGTTCCCCTTTTCTCTCGGGTCCTGGCTGTCGGCGGGAATAGAGCTGAAAAAACTCAGTGTCGAGCTGGGCCGCCAGGAAGCAGACAAGGCCCGGGTACAGGGACAGGGAATTCTGTCGATGCAGCAGGGAGCGCAACGCAGTCACTGGGACATAGAAGGTGATTTCAGCGCCCGCCCCCGCTATGACAGCGAGCAGGGCGCCTTGTTTCTGGACGAGTTCAAACTACTGAGCTATCGGCTGAATCAGCAGACCAGCTCGTCTCAGGCCAGCATTATGTTGCCACTGCTGCTGCAGGGCCTCGCGGGTTATCTGTCCCAGTATCCGGTCTACACCCTGGATGAAACCGATCCCCTCCAGCGCCGGCTGAAAGACAAGGTACTGAGCCTGGAGATAGCCCCGGGGCAGCTGCTGCTGCGCGGTGTCGACTAATTGGCCGGCTGAAATGCGCTAATTCTTTCGCGGCGAATAGATGGCATTCACTTCGTTCGGGCTCATGGGGAAGGCCAGCAATCGGCCCTGGGCCGCACCACAGTCATGTTGGTGCAAGAAGCACATCTGCTCATCGGTCTCTACACCGCAGGCTACCACCGCTATGCCCAGCGACTTGCCCAGCAGCAGCAAGGAGCGGATCACCGACTGATCCAGCGCATCGAAATGTTCGGACATCAGGCTGCGGTCCAGCTTGATGCCGTCTATCGGCAGCTGCCTGAGCTTGCCGAAGTTGAATCGCCCCTCGCCGACATTATCCAGGTACACCCCCATACCGGCGGCTCTGAAACGGTTCAGTACACCCAGCAGAGATTCGCTGCGGCGCATTATGAAGTCACTGCGAATTTCCAGAATAACACGCTTGGGGCTGACCCCTTGTCGCGAAAGCAGCGCCAGCCAGTGTTCGGCCCGCTGCTGCTCCAGCTCCAGGCCGCTCAGGTTGATGCTGACCTTCCCTTGCCAGTCATGAGCCTGCTGCCAGCAGCGGATCTGTCGTACCACCTCACCAAACACCCAGTCGGCCAGTCGGCTCCACAGGCCTGCCGCCCCGACCGCCGGTAAAAACTGCGCCGGGTAGAGTACACCCAACTCCGGGTGTCGCCAGCGCAGCAAGGCCTCCAGGCTATTCCATCGAGCGGTATCCAGTACCAGAGAGGGCTGGAATTCCAGATACAGGTGCCCACTCTTTATAGCCTGAGGCAAGTCTCCGGCCAGCCATTGCTGCAGCTCCAAATGGGCAAAACGAGTCCGGTCGAACAGACAGACTCGGGTCTTTTTATAGGTCTTGGCCTCATACATGGCGGTGTCGGCATAACGCAGAAGGGTCTCGAGCTCGACCCCGTGCTCGGGATAGAGACTGACGCCTATGCTGGCCCCCACGCTCAGCTCGTGACCGACAACCTGCATCGGCGCCTCGATCCGTTCCAGCAGCTTCCCGGCCTTGTACATCAGTGCCGATTCCGTCATGGCACCACGCCATATCATCACGAATTCGTCACCACCGATACGCGCCACCAGTTCGTTGGGACCAACCTGCTCCTGCAGACGGGCCGCCAGCGCCTTGAGCAACTGATCGCCTACCCCGTGGCCGAAGCTGTCGTTGATCGGCTTGAAACGGTCAAGATCGATAAACAGCAGGGACAGCTGCTCTCTCTGCTGCAAGGCCGGTTTGATCTTGTCGAACCAACTCAGCAGAAAGGTACGGTTGGCGGTACCGGTCAGAATATCGTGATGCGCCAGATAGCTGAGCTTATCTTCCGAACGCCGGAGCCGGCTGATGTCATCCAGAATACCGATAATATGATTGACTCGTCCGTCCCTGCCCCGGACCAGGTGCAACATCAGCTGGTGGGTCACCAGTTGCCCTTCACGATTGTGATGCTGTACCTCACCCTGCCAGCTCCCCTGCTGCTGCAGTCGCAGCCAGATGTCCCGATAGTAGCGGCGCCCGTGCAGCGCCTCGTTGATCTGGGTGAGGTGACGACCTTCAATATCGGCCGCATCCAGCTCGCTGAGCCGAGAGAAGGCCGGGTTTACCTCCAGTACCCGACCGCGGGCATCCATCAGTACTATGCCCTCGCGGGTGTGATGCATGATTTGCCGGGCCAGGATCAGTGAACGCTCGGCCAGTTCCCCTAACCGCTCGGGGCCGCCCAAGTGACAGTCAGCCGGCGTTGTCCATAACACATTGCTGTTATCCATGTCTGCGTTCTACTGGTTGAATGAATGACATCGGCAGGTATCGCTGTCTGCCTCGCAAGGCCGATTCCGGGGTGATTGTTTTTAAGACTGTTACATCATATAGACTCAAACGAAAAATAAAAAGCCCGCATTGCTGCGGGCTTTTTATTATTCAAGGCAAATTGCAACTTGCACCTTAGCCGAGATTCTTGCGTGCATTGCGGAAGATGCGCATCCAGCCGCCGTCTTCACCCCAGCCATCCGGATGCCAGGAATTGGCCACGGTGCGGAACACCCGCTCCGGATGCGGCATCATGATGGTAACCCGGCCGTCCTGGTTGCTGAGACCGGTAATGCCGTTGGCGGAGCCATTGGGGTTGAAGGGATAGCGCTCGGTGGCCTGGCCATGGTTGTCCACGAAACGCAGGGCCACGGTACCGCTGGCCTCGATGGCGTTAATGTCGGCATTGAGAGTCTGTACTCGACCTTCACCGTGAGACACGGCGATGGGCAGACGAGAGCCGGCCATGCCGGACAGGAACAGGCTGGGTGACTCCTGTACTTCCACCAGGCTGAAGCGGGCCTCGAACCGCTCCGAGGTGTTGCGCACGAAGTCCGGCCAGTGGGCGGCACCGGGGATCAGATCCCGCAGGCGGGACAGCATCTGACAACCGTTACAGACCCCCAGGGCGAAGCTGTCTTCACGGGCGAAGAAGGCTTCAAACTGCGCCCTCAGCGCCTCGTTGAACAACACCGACTTGGCCCAGCCGCCACCGGCACCCAGTACGTCACCATAAGAGAAGCCACCACAGGCGACCATGCCGGCAAACTCGTCCAGCCGGTAGCGACCGCTTTGCAGGTCGCTCATGTGCACGTCGACGGCGGCAAAGCCGGCGCGATCGAAGGCGGCGGCCATCTCCACATGGGAGTTAACACCCTGCTCGCGCAGTATGGCCATGCGCGGATGCACGCCTTTGGCGATAAAGGGCGCGGCTATGTCTTCTTTGGGATCGAAGCTGAGCGACACCGACAGGCCGGGATTGCTCGCTTCCAGCTTGGCATCGAACTCGCTCTGCGCACAATCCGGGTTGTCGCGCAGGGCCTGCATCCGGTAGCTGGTCTCGGACCAGAGCCGACGCAGTTCGGTACGGGACTCGGAATAGACTTCTTCACCGGCGAAGAAGAAGCGCAGTTGATCGTCCTGATTCGGCTGACCGATGACGTGGCTGCAGGCAGCCAGGCCATGGCCGGCCAGGCTGGTCAGCACCGCTTCCTTGTCTTCGCGGCGAACCTGCACGACAGCGCCCAGCTCTTCGTTGAACAGCGCCGCCAGTTGATCGGCACCCAGCAGGTCCAGCTCGATGTCCAGCCCCGTGTTACCGGCGAAGGCCATTTCCGCCAGGGTGGCAAACAGGCCGCCATCGCCCTTGTCGTGGTAGGCCAGCAACTTGTTGTCGGCAATCAGGGCCTGAATGGCGTAGAAAAAGCCTTTCAGCGTTTCGGGGCTGTCCAGATCGGCGGGCTTGTCACCCAGCTGACGGTACACCTGGGCCAGCGCCGAGGCGCCCAGACGGTTCTTGCCGTTACCCAGGTCGATCAGGATAAGGTCTGTATCGCCCAGATCGCTGCGCAACCAGGGGGTGACGGTGGCACGCACATCGTTGACCTTGGCGAAGGCGGTGATCACCAGCGACATCGGGGAGGTAACCGATTTATCTTCACCGTTCTCCTGCCAGCGGGTCTTCATCGACATCGAGTCCTTGCCCACCGGTATGGTCAGCTCCAGCTCGGGACACAGCTCTTCGCCCACGGCCTTGACCGCTTCGTACAAGCCGGCGTCTTCACCGGGATGACCGGCGGCAGACATCCAGTTGGCAGACAGTTTGATATGCTTGAGCTCGCCGATGTCGGTAGCGGCGATGTTGGTGATGGCTTCCGCCACCGCCAGTCGGGCCGAGGCCGCATAGTCGAGCAGGGCCACCGGGGCCCGCTCACCCATCGACATGGCTTCACCGGCATAGGTGTCGAAGGCGGCAGCGGTGACGGCACAATCGGCCACCGGCACCTGCCAGGGACCGACCATCTGATCCCTAGCCACCAGACCGGTGACGGTACGATCGCCTATGGTGATCAAAAAGCCCTTGTCGGCCACGGTCGGCAGTGTCATGACCCGCTCGGCCGCGTCCTTGAGATCGATACCAGCCAACTCCAGCGCCGGACTCCGGTGCCGGGCCGTGATGACGTCACGCTGCATCTTGGGCGCCTTGCCCAACAGCACTTCCAGCGGCATGTCGATGGGCTGATTGTCGAAATGCTCGTCGTGCAGGCTCAGGTGCGGCTCGGCGGTGGCCTCGCCAACCACGGCGAAGGGGGCCCGTTCGCGGCGACAGATGGCTTCGAATTCGGCCATGCGATCATTCGCCACCGACATCACATAACGTTCCTGGGACTCGTTACACCAGATTTGCAGCGGGCTCATGCCCGGCTCGTCGTTGGGAATATTGCGCAGCTCGAAGCGACCGCCACGGCCGCCGTCGTTGACCAGCTCGGGCATGGCGTTGGACAGGCCGCCCGCGCCCACATCGTGGATAAACTGGATGGGGTTCTGCTCACCCATGGCCCAGCAGCGGTCAATGACTTCCTGACAGCGGCGTTCCATTTCCGGGTTGTCCCGCTGTACCGAGGCAAAATCCAGATCTTCGCACGACTGGCCGGACGCCATGGAGGAGGCGGCGCCTCCTCCCAGACCGATGTTCATCGCCGGGCCACCCAGCACCACCAACTTGGCGCCGACGGTGATCTCGCCCTTCTGCACGTGCTCACCGCGAATGTTGCCCAGGCCACCTGCCAGCATGATCGGCTTGTGATAACCACGCACTTCCTCGCCGTTGAAGCTGGATACTTTCTCTTCGAAGGTACGGAAGTAACCGAGCAGGGCCGGACGGCCAAACTCGTTGTTGAAGGCGGCGCCGCCCAGCGGGCCGTCGATCATGATGTCGAGGGGGCTGACGATGCGCTCGGGCTTGCCGAAGTCCTGCTCCCAGGGACGGGCATAGCCCGGTATTTTCAGGTTGGACACGCTGAAACCGACCAGGCCGGCCTTGGGCTTGGAGCCCCGCCCGGTGGCGCCTTCGTCACGGATTTCGCCGCCGGAGCCGGTGGCCGCGCCCGCATAGGGCGAAATAGCGGTGGGATGGTTGTGGGTTTCCACCTTCATCAGAATGTGGATATCTTCCTGATGGTAGCGATATTCACCGGACTCGGCACTGGCGAAGAAGCGCCCGGCGGTAGAGCCGGTCATCACGGCCGCGTTGTCTTTGTAGGCCGACAGCACATGTTCGGGCGTCTGCTCGAAAGTATTTTTGATCATCTTGAACAGCGACTTGGGCTGTTCGACGCCATCTATGGTCCAGTCGGCGTTGAAAATCTTGTGACGACAATGCTCGGAGTTGGCCTGGGCGAACATATAGAGTTCGATGTCGTTGGGATTACGGCCCAGGCTGGTAAAACCGTCATACAGATAATCGATTTCGTCATCGGCCAGCGCCAGGCCCAGACGCTGATTGGCTTCGGCCAGGGCTTCACGGCCACCAGTCAGTATGTCCACTGCGGTCACCGGTGCCGGCTCGGCTTCGGCAAACAGGCAACTGGCATCTTCCAGCGCATCAAGGGTCACTTCGGTCATGCGGTCGTGCAGCATGGCAATGACCGCTTCCAGTTCGGCGGCACTCGGGCTGCGCTCGAAACTCAGATAATAGGAGATGCCACGCTCGATACGCTTGACCTGGGTCAGACCGCAGTTACGGGCAATATCGGTCGCTTTACTGGACCAGGGCGAAAGAGTGCCGGGGCGGGGGGTAACCACCACCAGCAGACTACCGGCGGCGGGGGTAATACCCTGGGCCGGGCTGTCGATCAGCTGGCTCAGGGTTTGTCTGCTGTCGGCCTCGAGGTTGGCGTTCAGCGCAACAAAGTGCACATACTCGGTTTCAATGGCAGCCAACGGCAGGTTCTGCTGCTGGGCGCGGCGAACCAGGGCCCGGGTTCTGAAACCGGATAAGGCCGGTGAGCCTCTCAGTATTTCCATAGTGGCAGTTCTCAAAGCGTGAGTGAATGGGGGGTTGAGAAATTGGCGGTATTATAGGTTTACACCCCTGCCCTGTCGACGCTCATTTCCGGAACCTTATCCCGCTGAACACCCCGAAAAGAACAGGCATTGCCTGACGAAGTGGTCAACTTCTGCTATAAAATGCCGATTGTATTGACTGAGGACTCGCTTTTGCGCCTGTTACTGATGCTTTTCAGAGCCCCCCTGTTGCTGAGTTTGCTGGCTCTGGCGGGCTGTGATTTTCACGATAAACGCCAGACCCAGCAGGAGCAAATCCAGTCTCGAGGAGCCTTGCGGGTCGGCACTCTCTATCATCCGCTCTATTACTTTTTGCGCGACGGTCAGGAAGAAGGCCTGGATTACGAGCTGACGCGGCTCTTTGCCGACTCGCTGGACGTGGAGCTGACCATGATCCCCGCCTATAGCCTGGACGAGCTCTTTACCCTGCTCGACACGGGCCAGGTAGACATGCTGGCCGCCGGCCTGACCATCACCCCACAGCGGCGTCAACAATATCGCTTTGGTCCCAGTTATTACGACATCGCCCAGACCCTGGTGTATCGCAAGGGCAACTCCCGGCCCCGGGGGCCAGAACAGATCGAAGGCGAAATCCGGGTACTCGCAGGCTCTAGCCAAGCCGAATCGCTACACCTGCTGCAACAGGAGTTACCCACCCTGCACTGGGAAACCCGCCGGGACACGGACGCAGAAGATCTGCTGCGCCAGGTGGCCGAAGGCCGGACCGACCATACTCTGGTGGCCGATATTCTGCTGGCCCGCACCCAACGCTATTATCCCAATATAGAGGCCGCCTTTACTCTGGGAGAGCCGCAGCCGGTGGCCTGGGTGCTGGACCAGGGGGACGACGACAGCCTGCTCGGCCGGATGCTGACCTTTTTCGACCATCAACAGGAGACCGGCACTCTGGCACGACTGAATGAAAAATACTTCGGTCATGTGCAAAGCTTCGACTACGTCGATACCCGCACCTTTTTGCGCCGAACGGAAACCATACTGCCCGACTACCAGCCGTTGTTTGAACGTTATGCGGGGGAGCTGGACTGGCGTCTGCTCGCGGCCATCAGCTATCAGGAGTCGCATTGGGATCCGCAGGCCCGCTCCTATACCGGCGTGCGTGGCATGATGATGCTGACCGAAGACACCGCCAGGCAAGTGGGTGTTTCCGACCGGCTGGACCCGGAACAAAGCATTAGTGGCGGCGCCCGGTATCTTTCTTCGCTAATGGAACGATTGCCGGACGCCATTCCCGAAGATGAACGAGTCTGGTTTGCGCTGGCCGCCTACAATATCGGTCTGGGACACCTGCTGGATGCCCGCCGACTGACCAGACTCCGCGAGCAGGATCCCGACTCCTGGGCCGCGGTAAAAGAAAATCTGCCGCTGCTGCATCAGCCCAGATGGTACAGCAAAACCCGCTACGGTTATGCCCGGGGCCGGGAGACACAGCAGTTTGTTAACAATATCCGCCAGTATTATCAGAGCCTGCTGTGGAAAGACAACCCAGGTACAGACCTGGGACTGACCGCCCAGCATGAGAGTTTATCTGCAGAACCGGAAAGTTAACAATAATGTCACTTTACCCGGACAGCTCAACCTGATATTAAGGGTCTGTTGGCCTTTCGAGATGATTTTTGCAACAGTTGGTGGGGCTTGATACAAGGCAACGCTTATGTCATCTAGTCATTCTGCATAAGTGAGCGATAACGCAGCGACAAGGCCCTACAAGCGCTGCCCTGCGGGTTCGGCTAAACGCGTTTTTTTCTTTGTTGAGAGGGCTTTGCTTAGCATGGCTAGGCTCCCCCCATACGCTCGATAACAACGCGTTTAACGCGAACAAGATGTCACCACGAAAGGTCAACAGGCCCTAGTGCCGTAACACCGCAATATATTGCCGACTGCATATCATGTATGTCGCCGATAGTGCGGTATCGATTTAAAGAGGAATTCACAATAATGTTGAAACGAAGACGCACCCTGTTGAAACAGCGCAAGCCGGCGAGCTGGTCGCCCCGCCGCAAGATACTGCTGCAGGATGTTCGCCGCAAGATACTGCGCCGTAACAATGCCTATTTTCTGATCCCAACCGACATAGAACCGGCGGCCTGACGCCGCCGTCAACCCGCACCTGTACTCCATGCCCTGCCTGGCCATGAACTATCAGATCTTGACCATTACCGTACCGTAATAACCCCACATTTGGCACCATGACTCACCTTGTGTGACACGCTGCCCATCATCAAGCCAGCCAGATCCCCCAGTCCACGACAGCCCATCACTATCACATCGACACCGAGTATCTTCGCCCGCTGCATAATGGCCCGCGCCGGCTCACCCCCCGCTATATGAGTCTGGACATGGATCGCACCGAGTTTTCGAGCCTCGGCTTCGGCACCGGCGATCACTTTCTTGCCAGCCGCATCCATTTCCTTGAGTTCATCTCCGATGGCTACGGCACCTATGCCCCAGATCAGGGTCGCTTCATGGGGCAGGACCTCGGGCACATGCAGAATATGCAGCGTGGCATCGTCCAGCCTCGCCAGATGGCAGGCCAGTGTCAACGCCTTTCTGCCGTGTTCAGAGCCGTCCACGGCCACCAACAGTGAACTGTACATAAAACCTCCTGTTATCCATACAGGGCCCCATGACCCCTGCTATCCATACTAGACCAAGAATTTTACGTGAGGAGTCAATCCGAAATCGGCTGGCAGTGCTTATTTGACGCTTCTCGCCTCTCTCAGGCTTTTCGATAAAAAACGCCGGCTAAGCCGGCGTTTGAGTGATTATTTTTTCTTGTTGAAGCGCATCATGCGTTTACGTTTACGTATCTGGGTTTCGGTCAGCTTGTTCTTGATGCCCTCAAAGGGATTGGCACCTTCGTTGAACTCGACCCGGATCGGGGTACCCATCACCTGCAGGGAGCGACGGAAATAGTTGATCAGATAACGCTTATAGGACTCCGGCAGATCCTTGACCTGGTTGCCGTGCACTATGATGCGCGGCGGGTTGTACCCCCCCGCATGGGCGTACTTGAGCTTGACCCGGCGGCCACGTACCAGCGGCGGCTGGTGATCTTCCTGCGCCATCATCATGATGCGGGTCAGCATGGAGGTATTGACCCGCTTGGTGGCCGATTGGTAGGCCTCCACCACTGAGCCGTACAGGTTGCCCACACCGCTGCCGTGCAGCGCCGAGATAAAGTGCAGGCGGGCAAAGTCGATGAAACCGAGGCGACGGTCCAGCTCGCGTTTGATGTCTTCCTTCACGTCCTGATTCAGGCCATCCCACTTGTTGACCGCCAGCACTATGCTGCGGCCGGCGTTGAGCACGAAACCCAGCAGGCTGAGATCCTGATCGGAAATCCCCTCGTGGGCATCCAGCACCAGCAGCACCACGTTGGCGTCTTCTATCGCCTGCAGGGTCTTGATCACCGAAAACTTTTCGACGGTCTCATGTACCTTGCCGCGGCGGCGTACCCCGGCGGTATCGATCAGGATATAGTCCTGCTCGTCCCGCTTCATCGGAATATAAACGGAGTCGCGCGTGGTACCCGGCATGTCGTACACCACGACCCGGTCTTCACCGAGAATACGGTTAGTCAGGGTGGACTTGCCCACGTTGGGGCGACCGACGATGGCCAGCTTGATCGGCAAGTCTTCAAACGGCACCGCCTCTGCGGCATCAATCTTGTCCATCGCCTCGATGACGCTATCGATGTCGTCGCTATCGAAGTCCACCTGCTCGAAATCGAATTCATCGGCTTCGGCATCGTCCGCTTCGGCAGTGGCTTGAGCCTCAGCCTCGGCGGCCAGCTCTTCGAGCTGGGGAGCCAACGCCGTTTCCAGCAGGCTCAACACGCCTCGACCGTGGGAGGCGGCGATGGGATAGAGCTCACCAAGTCCCAGCTGATAAAATTCGCTGACGGCTGAATCGGCGTCGATACCATCTGTTTTATTCACCACCAGCAGGGTGTCTTTCTGACAGCGACGCAGGTGGGCGGCGATGGCTTCATCGGCCGTGGTCAGGCCGGCGCGGGCATCGACCATGAACAACACCACATCCGCTTCGTCGATGGCCGCCAGAGACTGCTCGGCCATTTTCAGCTCTATGCCTTCTTCGGTGCCGTCGATACCACCGGTGTCGACCACGATGAATTCCAGCTCGCCAATCTTGGCCTGGCCATATTTACGATCCCGGGTCAGGCCGGGAAAGTTCGCCACCAGCGCATCACGGGTGCGGGTCAGGCGGTTAAACAGGGTGGATTTGCCCACATTGGGGCGGCCCACCAGAGCCACTACTGGCATCATAAAATCAGTCTCCAAAAAACAATAACGGCTCCTGATCCGAGATCAGGAGCCGGTGTGTCACTTCCGCCGGGATCAAGGCTGGCCTATGGCCACCAGATCTCCGCCGCGGCTTTGCACATAAAGGGTATCGCCGGCCACGACAGGAGCCACATACAGCCCCTCGCTGTCGATACGCTGCAACGATTTGAGCACGCCGCTTTGACGATCAAACCAGTACAGATAACCCTCACCGTCGCCTGCCACCAGATAATCACCGAACACGGTCGAGGCCGTCAGCTGGCGATTTTCCAGCTCGGTATTCGACCATAGTTCCATGCCACTGCGCGCATCCACCGCAAACAGATGACTGCGGCTGTCACTGATATAGAGCTGGCGACCATCGGTACTCAGATCCTGAGAGCCCTGATACTGACGCTTCCACAATTCCTGCCCCGAAATCAGCTGATGGGCGGTCAATTGGCCATTATAAGCGATAGTGAACAGGATATCGCCCAGAATCACCGGTTTCGCGGCCACATCGACCATGCGCTCCAGCTCGGTGGCACCGCGAGGGCTGGCAATACGGGTATCTCGCACCGGCTGACCATTGGCCAGCAGCGCTACGCCCAGACGACCATCGGCCCGGCCGTAGAGCACGGCGCCACCTACCGTGACCGGCGTGGCCATGCTGCGCAGGGTCAGGCTGGGCTGCTCGTTACGCAATTGCCACTGCTGTTCACCGCTGGCCGCATCCAGCGCCACCAGATTACCGGCGCTGGTATGCACTACCACCTTGCCTTCGTCTACCGCCGGGGCGGCCAGCACCTCACCGGGCACTTCTCGGGTCCAGAGCAGCTTGCCTTCAGACTGTGATACCGCATAGACGATACCGTTCTCGGAACCAAAATAGAGGTTGCCGTAGGCCGCAGTCAGACCACCGGAGATACGCGGGCTACGCTGATTGTCGTTGATATCCAGTTTGTCCAGCCGCAACTGCCACTGTCGATCACCGCTCTCGCTCTCATAGGAGGCCAGTACCCCGTCCCGGGAGGCGGCGAACACCCGTTCGCCATCGACTACAGGGCTCAGTTGGGAATAGAAGTCACCGACGCCATTGCCGACCGAGGTCGTCCAGCGAGGCTTGGTATCCAGGATATTCTTGACGTCCGGCAGGGGGTTTGCCGGCGCGACCTCTGGCTGGCTGGAACAGGCGCTCAGGCCCAGCCCCAACATCAGGGGTAACATCAGGGTCAATGGTTTACGCATGCTCATTCCTCATCACTCAGCTCGGCAGACACCGCCAGATTGTCGAGTTTCAGCTGCAGCCCCGGATTATTGGTCAGCCCGCCCGCATCCAGCGCCGCACGATAGGCATCACGGGCATCATCGGCGTTGCCTTCGGCCATAAAGAGGTCGCCCTGAATTTCGCTGCGCTGGGCGCCGAAGGCATCGGCCTCGATGGCATCAATATAGGACTGGGCCCCGGCCAGCTCGTTCTGCGCCAGTAACACCCGGGCCAGGCGTAGACGAATGGTATCGCTCAGTGCCGCATCCTGGGTGCCGGCCAGAGCCAGCTCCAGCTGTTGTTGAGCCAGTTCAAGATCATTGACCTTCACCGCCTCGGCCGCCAGCAGCAGCGCCGCCAGTTCGCCGTAATTGTTACCCTGATTCTGTTCGACGAAGGCGGCGGTCTCGTCAAAGGCCGCAGGGCCTTTCGTCGCCAGCTGCTCGCTTACCAGAGCGAAGGCATCGGCACCGGCGGCACGCGTCTCAATCTGATGATTCTGGTAGTAACGCCAGCCAAACAAACCACCCAGGCCAATCACGGCGCCCAGGATGATGGACTTGCCATACTCCATCCACCAGCGCTTGAGAGTTTCCAGCTGCTGCTCTTCCGTACTGTTGATATCCACTTAGATCCCCTTCTTGAGCTGTTCAATCATGTCGTTAACCGCCAGCGTCTGTTGCTCGCCCTGGCCACGCAGATACTTGACGGTCACTTCGCCCCGGGCTATTTCATCTTCACCCAAGATCAGGGCGATGCCCGCCCCGCTCTTGTCCGCCCGCTTCAGCTGTTTCTTGAAATTGCCGCCGCCACAGTGGCTCATCACCCGCAGACCCGGCAGTTGATCACGCAACTGCTCGGCCAGGGCAAAACCCGCTACCTGACTGTTGTCGCCCATCATCGCCAGATACACATCGGCCAGCGCCGGCTGTGCTTCAACCTGGTTGAGGGTTTCCAGCAGCAGCACCAGTCGTTCCATCCCCATGGCAAAACCGACGCCAGGCGTGGCCTGGCCACCCAGCTGTTCGACCAGACCATCGTAACGGCCACCGCCACAGACGGTACCTTGGGCACCCAGACTCTCGGTGACCCATTCGAATACGGTCAGGTTGTAATAGTCCAGACCACGCACCAGACGGGGGTTGATTTCGAAGCCGATGCCGGCTGATGTCAGCAACGCCTTCAATCCCTCGAAGTGGGCCCGGGTCTGCTCACCGAAGTAGTCGCCGAGTACCGGTGCTTCCTGCAGCAGCGCCTGAACTTCCGGGTTCTTGCTGTCCAGCACCCGCAGAGGGTTGGTATACAGTCGACGCTGGCAGTCTTCGTCCAGCTGGTCTTTATGCTGTTCCAGATAAGCCACCAGCGCCTGGCGGTATTCGGCCCGTTCTTCGGGCTGACCCAGGCTGTTCAGTTGCAGCACCAGGTGTTCGCTGACGCCAAGCGTCTTCCACAATCGGGCGGTAAGCATGATCAGTTCGGCGTCGATGTCCGGCCCCTGCAGGCCGAACACCTCTACCCCAAACTGATGGAACTGACGATAACGGCCCTTCTGGGGACGTTCGTAGCGGAACATGGGGCCCATGTACCACATGCGGCGTTCCTGGTTGTAGAGCAGGCCGTGTTCGATACCGGCACGCACACAGCCGGCGGTGCCTTCGGGTCTCAGGGTCATGCTGTCGCCGTTGCGGTCGTCGAAGGTATACATTTCCTTTTCGACCACGTCGGTGACTTCGCCGATGGCCCGCTTGAACAGGCCGGTGACTTCCATGACGGGCATGCGCACTTCGGCGTAACCATAGGCACGCATGAGGTCACGCAGTACCGCTTCTGCCTGTTGCCAGGCCGGGGTTTGTTCCGGCAGGCAGTCGTTCATTCCACGAATTGCTTGAATCTGTTTGGCCACGAAAATATCTCTATGGTTGACGGCTTAAAGAAAATTGAATGCTACAGGCAATGCCGCAAAGCTTGTAAAGCGGATTCTGCTGCTCTCTAAGCCGACCGTAACATGCCAGGGATGGCATGTCCGAGCCCCAAGGATGGGTTTATGGCGTGTCGGTGTGAGAGCAGTAGTGTCCGCTTGTGCACGAAGCCTCAGTTTTTGTCCTGCACCGGAATACGAGCGGCCGGGTCCATCATGGCGACCTTGGCCCTGATACGGCTTTCCAGCTCGTCCACCAGGTTGGTGTTATCGAGCCGCCCCACGCGCTCGCCGCCGTCGTACAAGGCGCTCTTGCGCTGGGCGCCAGCCAGACCGAGATCGGAGATCAGGGCCTCACCGGGGCCGTTGACCACACAGCCGATAATGGACACGTCCATCGGCACCACTATGTCCTCGAGCCGGCTTTCCAGCTCGTTGACGGTGCTGATCACATCAAACTCCTGACGAGAGCAGGACGGACAGGCGATAAAGTTGATGCCCCGGGAACGAATGCGCAGGGACTTGAGAATATCGAAGCCGACCTTGATTTCTTCCACCGGATCGGCGGCCAGCGAGATACGCAGGGTGTCGCCGATGCCCTCGGCCAGCAACATGCCCAGACCGATGGCGGACTTGACCGCACCGCTGCGAAAACCACCGGCTTCGGTGATACCCAGGTGCAACGGCTGCTCTATCTGGCGGGCCAGTTCCCGGTAGGCGCCGACGGCCAGAAACACATCCGACGCCTTGACGCTGACCTTGAACTGATCGAAGTTGAGGCGGTCCAGGATCTCCACATGACGCAGCGCCGACTCCACTAGCGCCGCCGGGGTTGGCTCGCCGTATTTTTCCTGCAGATCCTTTTCCAACGAACCGCCGTTGACCCCGATACGAATGGGAATACCCTTGTCCCGGGCACAGTCCACCACGGCACGAACTCTGTCTTCACGGCCTATGTTACCCGGATTGATGCGCAGACAATCGGCGCCATATTCGGCCACCTGCAGGGCGATGCGATAATCGAAGTGAATATCGGCCACCAACGGCATTGTGGTACCGGCACGAATAAGCTTGAAGGCCTCTGCCGCCTCCATGGTCGGCACCGATATCCGCACTATGTCTGCGCCAGCCTTTTCCACCGCCCGGATCTGGGCCAGGGTCGCCGCCACGTCCGTGGTCAGGGTGTTGGTCATGGTCTGTACGCTGATGGGGGCATCACCCCCCACCAGCACGGAGCCAACTCGAATTTGTTTGGATAGGCGACGAACTATGGGGGTTTCATGTAGGGACATCATTTACTCTTGCGTTAATCAGGATTTCGGTACGGTCAGGCGGGCTACCCGGCCGGCGCTAAAGGAGGACAGATCCACCGCCTTGTTCAGATACTCGACGCTGGCGGCATGGGGGGCGCCCAGGATCAGACGAAAGGGTGGCTCCCCCTTCAGGCTAAGGGCCTGACTGGCCTTTTGCATCCCTTCGGCCAGTACCCGGCCACGGCTGTCGGTCACCTTGATCCAGCAGTCATCGGTAAAGTTCATGGCCAGCAGCCGGGGATCGGCCACCGGCGTGGCAGACTCGGCAATGGCAACCGTAGCCGGTTCTGCCGCCGGCCCGGTAGCCTCTGCTACCGTGTTGTCGCCTGTTGTGGCATCGGGTGCCGGGGCGTCGGGGGTTGCCTCCGCCGTGGCATCGACATCATCCGCTGCCGGGGCTGCCGGCAGCGTCAATTGGGGCGTAACCAGCGGAATATCCGCTTCTGCTACCGGCTCTTCCTGTTGCCGGGCATTGGAGTCCAGGCCAGACTCCATGTAGTTGACACCGCTGTCCTGCCACCACCAGTAAACCAGTGATCCCAGCAGGCCAAACAGCACCAGCCAGCTGATCCGCTTGAGCCAGTTGTCGCTGGCCTGCTGCCGGGTCTTTCTGGAAAAGCTCTGCATAGGAGCGGCGGTCTTGATCTGCTCGATGCCACTCATGCTGTCGAAAGCGGCCAGTGCCTCCTGCTCCTTGACGCCCACTACCTTGGCATAGGCTTTTACATAGCCGCGCAGAAAGGTGAGGGCAACACCGGCCTTGTATTGATCACCGTCGATAGACTCAATCACCGCCAGCCTTAGATTAAGACGACGAGCCACTTCGGCCTGGGTCCAGCCTTTGGCCTCTCTGGCCTCTCGCAACAGGGCCCCGGGACCGGGAGTTGCCACTGTTTCAGCCTGAGGCTGAGGGTCTGCTTCGTTAATAGTCATTTGATAGGAATCGCCTGGCCTGTTCTGAATCCGGAAATAACCGTATCAGCTCGGCACCGGCCAGCTGGGCTTGCGCCACACTGCCTTGTGCTTCTGCCGTACGCACTGTTAACCATAAACTCTGTGCACTGGGCTGATGCTCGTCCCGGTAGCGGGCAAGATACTCGAGTGCATCACCGTCATCACCCTGCTCTGCCAGCAGCTCTGCCGCCCCCAGCAGGGCTTTCGATCTGCCCGGACTGTATTCCAGTGCTCGCCTGAAATAGTCTAGTGCGACCTCTGATTTGCCAGCTCGTATGGCGCACATGGCCGCATTTTCGTAGCTGTCGGCCACCTGCACATAGCCAGATGACACTATCGCTCCCCTGAACATGACATCAGCTTCGTCGAAACGTTCCCGGCCACACAGAAAAACACCGTAATTATTCAGCCCATCGCCATGATGGGGATCCAGCTTCAGCACCCGACGGTAACTGTTCTCTGCCTGCTCATAATCGGATACAGACTGATAAAACCAGGCGCGAGCGAGATGAACATCGGCATTGCGAGGATCCAGGGCCAGGGCCCGGTCAAGATTGAACTTGGCCTGCTCCGTATCCCCCCGTCGTAAATATGCCAAACCAAGATTCATTCGAGTTAAAGCCGCTTCCGACGGCTTGAACATCACTTCCCGAGACTGACGTCCATCAGACAAATAGGTGGTTTCATGAACACAACCACTCAGGATGGCTCCCATCAGTAACGCCGGCAACAGAGTAAGCGTTCGCATTCCCTTTACACCAATGGTTTTTATTCTTAAACCATTGTGACGGATATACTTTGTTCCTGCATCCGTTTTTTCATGGTGCGCTTGGTCCGGTCAATCACATCCCCTACCAGCTGACCGCAGGCGGCATCAATATCATCGCCGCGGGTCTTGCGAATGGTGACGGTGTTGCCATATTGCATCAACACCTTGTTGAAGCGATCGATACGGCTGTTGCTTGGTTTCTCGTAATCATTACCCGGGAAGGGGTTGAACGGAATCAGGTTGATCTTGCAGGGCAAGTCTTTCAACAGCTCGGCCAGCTCATGGGCATGCTGCATGTCGTCGTTGACATGATCGAGCAGCACATACTCTATGGTGACCTTGCCGTGGTTGGCGTTAGACTTGGATATGTAGTTGCGCACGCTGTCGAGCAGGGTGGCAATATTGTACTTGTCGTTAATCGGCATGATCTCGGAGCGAAGCTTGTCGTTCGGCGCATGCAGCGAGACCGCCAGGGCCACGTCAATCATGTCACCCATCTTGTCCAGCGCAGGTACCACACCGGAGGTAGACAGGGTCACCCGACGCTTGGACAGGCCGAAGCCATAGTCTTCCAGCATCAGGCGCATCGCCGGTACCACATTGTTCAGGTTGAGCAACGGCTCGCCCATGCCCATCATCACCACATTGGTGATCGGCTTGCGGCCCGAGTCACGCACAAAGCCTACCCGGCTGGCGGCACGCCACACCTGGCCGATGATCTCGGACACCTTGAGGTTGCGGTTGAAGCCCTGCTGGGCAGTAGAACAGAATTTACAGTCCAGGGCACAGCCGACCTGGGAAGACACGCACAGGGTGGCTCTGTCACCATCGGGAATATAGACGGTTTCCACTTCCTGACCGCCGACCTGCATGGCCCACTTGATGGTGCCGTCGGCGGATTTTTTCTCGACGCTGATTTCCGGCGCACGGATCTCGGCCTGCTGCTGCAGCTTGCCGCGCAGCACCTTGTTGATGTTGGTCATCTGCTCGAAGTCGTCACAACCGAAGTGATAGATCCATTTCATCACTTGATCGGCCCGGAACGGTTTCTCGCCCAGTTCATTAAAGAACGCACGCATGCCGTCACGATCCAGATCCAGCAGGTTTACTTTTGTTTCACTCATCGGTTGCCTCTCGCTTTCTGACCAGAGCCCACAGGGCGCGAAATTGTACAGAATTTAGCATGCGGTTGCCAGTGGCGCCGCCCTTAGCGCGGGTGAAACCACACCGAAAATAAAAAGCCGCCTGATGATAGGCGGCTTGGTTGGCAATATTGGTCGACGGCATGATCCGCCGTCATATTCCTTTCATCGACTCCCCCTCAACACCGGCAAGGAGGTTCAGGCTCAGTGACCCGTAATCGGTTTATTCCCCACCGCCCTGGCTGCAGGGCGGGCCTTCTTGCAGTTTTCGATGGTGACTTCATTACCTTCCGCATCGAACAGCTTGCCATCGGTGAAGTAATCCCCTTCGCTCAGGCAGGCGATGTCTTCCTGACGGATGGTGCGCTCGGTACCGGCAGAGAAGACCGACTGTTTATCCGAGTTGCCCGCTTTCACATGGTTGAACAACAGGTTCAGCAGTATGGCCATGATGGCGGTGGAGCTGATGCCGGAATGGAAGATGGTGGCAAACCAGTCCGGGAAGTCATGGTAGAAAGAAGGTGCCGCTATCGGCAGCATGCCGAAACCGATAGAGGTGGCCACGATAATCAGGTTCATGTTGTTGTGATAGCTCACCTTGGCCAGGGTACGGATACCACTGGCGGCCACGGTGCCGAACAGCACGATGCCGGCCCCCCCCAATACGGCGGTAGGTACGGTGGCAATCACGCGCCCCATGATGGGCATCAGGCCCAGCGTCATCAGGATCAGACCGGCAAAGGCCACCACATAACGGCTCTTGACGCCGGTTACCGCCACCAGGCCCACGTTCTGGGCGAAGGCGCTCTGGGTGAAGGAACCAAACAAGGGCGCCACGGCACTGGAGATCATGTCGGCACGCAGGCCATCCCCCAGACGACGAGAGTCGACCTTGGTATCGATGATGTCACCCACAGCCAGGATGTCGGCAGAAGTTTCTACCAGAATCACCAGCACCACGATCAGCATCGAGATAATGGCCGCGACTTCAAACACCGGTGCGCCGAAGTGAAAAGGCGTAGGAAAGGCAAAGACAGGACCTTCCAGCACGCGGGAGAAATCGACCAGCCCCATGGCCCAGGCACCCAGGGTACCGAACACCATGGCCAGCAGAATGGACAGGCGGCTGATGGCCGCATTACCCAGCTTGCTCAACACCAGCACCATGGCCAGCGTCAAAGCGGCCAGGCCTATGTTGGTCATGCTGCCGAAATCTTCGGCTCTGCTGTTGCCCCCCATGGCCCAGCGCGCCGCGACTGGCATCAGGGTCAGACCTATGGTGGTGATCACGGCCCCGGTTACCAGGGGCGGAAAGAATTTGATGATCTTGGAAAAGATGGGCGTGATCAGGAAACCAATCACAGACGCGGCAATCACGGCGCCAAACACCGACGGCAAGCCCCCGCCCGAGGTGACGATGGCCACTATGGTCGCCACACTGGCGAAAGACACACCCTGCACCAGCGGCAGCTGACAGCCGAAGAAGGGCAGCCCCATGGTCTGCAGCAAGGTGGCAATACCGCCAATAAACAAGGAGGCGGCGATCAGCATGCCGATTTCTGCCGAGCCCAGGCCGGCGGCCTGACCCACGATAAGCGGTACGGCGATAATGCCGCCATACATGGTCAGTACGTGCTGAAAGCCGTAAGCGACGTTGGCGCCAACGCCGAGGTTTTCATCTTCTGGACGGGCCTGTGAAGGGCGGGCCGATGATTCTGTAGTCATTAGTTGCTCCCTGCATGTTTATATTATGTACACGATAACCACGACTAATATAATGATTTATGTAAAAATTAATGTAAACAATTTTTACACTAAGCGCATACAAAATTAACAAAAGGTTCATCACCGCCGAATGCCAGACACAAAAAAAGGAGCCGAAGCTCCTTTTTTATTCACCTGACGCTATCCCTTAACGGGTGCGCGGGCACAGTTCTTCATCGCTGAAGAAATAAGCGATTTCGCGCGCGGCAGAAGCGGCGGCATCGGAACCGTGTACGGCGTTTTCGTCGATGCTGTCGGCGTAGTCGGCACGCAGGGTACCGGCCAGGGCGTCGGCCGGGTTGGTGGCGCCCATGATTTCACGGTGACGCAGTACGGCGTTTTCGCCTTCCAGAACCTGAACCATTACCGGGCCGGAAGTCATGAAGCTAACCAGCGCCTTGAAGAAAGGACGCTCGCTGTGCTCGGCGTAGAAACCTTCAGCCTGTTCCTGGCTCAGGTGTACCATTTTGGCGGCAACGATTTTCAGGCCGGCAGTTTCAAAACGGTGATAGATGGCACCGATCAGGTTCTTTGCTACGGCATCAGGCTTGATGATGGAAAAAGTACGTTCGATAGCCATGTGTGTTCCTTAAATAATCAATAGGACGGAATAATCGCGCGGAATTATACGTAAAGCCGGCCCAAGTTAACACCATTGCCGAGTAATTTAATTGCACCCTAAGTTAGCCAAAGGCCGGTGCATCGACTATCGGACAGAGGGCCCGCTCCGCCAACTCGCTCAAGCACTTCCATGTGACACTCAGCACATGACATCCCTGTCATGTGATGGTCGGCGGAGCAGATCCCTTTGTCCTCCCTTGAAGCTTCGGCGTTGCCAACGATCAGCTCCGGTGCCGAAGAGAGGCAACAGAGAAGGTCTCTCACGACCGTGAAATACCATGGACGGTATTTCCGAGCCCCCACGGATGGGTTCATGGCGTGTCGTGAGAGGCGGCTGTGTTGCCTCTGTTGCCGCCATATTACAGACTCTTAGTCTCATGCCGGAGCTGTTAACGCTTAGTATTTCCCTTCACACACCTGGGCCAACATGGCGGCGATGGTGCGCACGCCGTGGCCCTTGCCACCGGCCGCCCACAGATCATTGGCCGACCTCTGGTAAGAACCGGCCAGATCCATGTGCACCCACTGGCAATCGCTTTCCGGGACGAAACGCGACAGAAAGGCCGCCGCAGTAGACGCTCCGGCCATACCTTCACCGCCGTGAATATTGGCCATGTCGGCAAAGGACGAGGTCAGCTGGCCTACATGGAAGGGTTCCAGCGGCAGGTGCCAGGCCTTCTCGTATTCGGCCCGTGCCGCCTGTACCGTGCTCTGGGCCAGCGCTTCGTCCATGCTGAACACGGCATTGTAATCCCGGCCCAGTGCCATCTTGGCGGCACCGGTGAGGGTAGCCGCATCGAGAATAAAGGGTGCACCAGTGGCGCCCGCCGCCAGCAGGCCATCGGCCAGCACCAGCCGGCCTTCCGCATCGGTATTGAGGATCTCGACGGTAATGCCGTTCTTGTAGGTGAGAATGTCGCCCAGCTTGAAAGCATGGCCCGAGACCAGGTTTTCGGCACAACACAGGAACAGCTTGACCCGCTGCTGCAGGCCACGCTGAATGGCCAGCGCCAGGGCCCCGGTCACGGTGGCGGCACCACCCATGTCGGACTTCATCACCGCCATGCCGTCGGACGACTTGATGCTGTAACCGCCGGAATCGAAGGTAATCCCCTTGCCCACCAGTGCGGCGGCAACCGGCGCATCGGCCTTGCCGGTCGGATTAAAGTCCAGCTCCAGCAGGGTCGGAGGACGTTCGCTGCCCCGGCCGACTTCATAGATACCTACATAACCCAGATCCTTGAGCTGCTCGCCGCTGTAGGTACGATAAGTGACTGCATTGGGGGCCAGTGACTGGATGAACTTGCCTGCCTCGGCGGCCAGGAAGGCAGGATACACCTCTTCCGGGGTACCGTTTATCATCTTCCGTACCCAACGTGAAGACCGGTTACGCGCCTCGAGCTCGGCCAGCTCATCCGCCGCCGTCTCGCCCCACTCCAGCCGCTGACCGCCACGGGCATTGTAGAAGCCCTGGGCGAAGGCCCAGCGACTTTCCAGCTGCCAGCCATCGCCGCTCAGCCGTACCGCCTTGATGCCCATGGCATCGAGTTTGCGCCCGGCCTGTTGCGCCTTGCGTTCCCGTTCGGCGGCGTCGGGCACATGCACCCATGCTTCATCATCCTTAAAACTCAACAGCGCCTTGTCGCCCCACAGGGTTGGGGCGTTTTCGGCACAGAGTACGACATTCATCATTGCAGACATGAGCATTCCTTATTCTGTCGACTGAAAAACGGCAAAAGCCACAGCAGAACTGTGGCTCAAAAACAACGGTAAGCTGTAAATAACGCAATCGCGGTGCGGGCTCTGCGCTGTGCTTATAGATTCCGCGACGTTTACCGGTTTGTGCCGGACAAACCGGCGTCTGCAAAACCAGAAACCATAAACACACCCGTCAACCACTCGGGTAACTGACAACTCACGGCTTTATTCATATTCATCCATCCAGACCATGATGATGGCCTCGAGGATGCGTTCGCTGGAATGGGCTGGATCGTCGTCAAAGTCTTCCAGTTCGCAGATCCACTGATGCAGATCGGTAAAACGCACCGTTTTCGGATCCGTCTCCGGATAAGCCTCCATCAACTCCAGTGCTATATCACGACTGTCGGTCCATTTAAGACTCATACACCCTCCTGATCAATGACCTTCGGATACCATGTTCACGGTATATTTGGGGATCTCGACCACCAGATCCTCATCGCTTACCCGGGCCTGGCACCCCAGGCGCGACTCGGGCTCGAGTCCCCAGGCCTTGTCCAGCATATCGTCTTCCAGCTCGCAGCTTTCTTCCAGCGAGTCGAAGCCTTCCCGCACTATGACATGACAGGTAGTACAAGCGCAGGACTTTTCGCAGGCGTGCTCAATGTCGATACCATTGCGCAGGGCCACATCCAGCACGGTTTCACCCAGTTTGGCCTCAAGAGCCGCCCCTTCGGGGCACAGCTCTGCATGGGGCAGAAAAACAATCTTCGGCATCGTTACACCTTATCCACACGTTGACCGGCCAGCGCCCGGCGAATGGAAGCATCCATACGACGGGCGGCAAAATCGGCCGTTTGCTTATCGGTTTCTTCTATCGCCACCTTGATGGCTGCCAGATCCTGCCCTTCGACGCTGCGCTGCAGCGACTCGACAGAGGCCAGGATGTCGGCGCGTTCCTGCTCGCTGAGCAGTTCGTCACCGTCAGTGGCCAGGGCGCTGACGATATTTTCAATCACCCGCGCCGCCTCCACTTTCTGTTCGGCCAGCATACGAGCGTCGATGTCTTCTTTGGCATGTTCAAAAGACGCGGTCAGCATGGTGGCTATATCTTCTTCGTTCAGGCCGTAAGAGGGTTTCACCTCGATGGCGGCCTGCACCCCGGAGGATTTTTCCATGGCGCTGACCGACAAGAGACCGTCCGCATCCACCTGAAAGGTAACGCGAATATGGGCGGCACCGGCAGCCATGGGCGGTATGTCGGTCAGGTTGAAGCGAGCCAGGGAACGGCAATCGGCTACCAGCTCGCGTTCACCCTGCACCACATGAATGGCCATGGCAGTCTGACCGTCCTTGAAGGTGGTGAACTCCTGGGCCCGGGCCACCGGTATCGTGGTGTTACGGGGAATGATCTTCTCCACCAGGCCCCCCATGGTTTCCAGCCCCAGCGACAGCGGTATCACGTCCAGCAGCAGCATGTCGCTGTCCGGCTTGTTGCCGATCAGCACATCGGCCTGAATGGCCGCGCCGATGGCGACCACCTTGTCGGGATCCAGGCTGGTCAGGGGCTCGCGGTCGAAAAATTCGCCGACTCGCTCACGTACCAGCGGTACCCGGGTCGAGCCGCCGACCATCACCACTTCCCGCACTTCGTCGGCGGTGACACCGGCATCTTTCAGCGCCCGGCGACAGGCCATCAGCGTCTTGTTGACCCAGGGCAGGATAAGCGCATCGAAGTCGGCGCGACTCAGGACACCCTGCCAGCCTGCCCAGCTGACCGACACGGTATCGCTGTCGGTCAGTGCCTGCTTGGCGGCGCAGGCCGCGTCCAGCAGGTTACGTTGCTGGGTCGGGCTCAGCTCGGTGATGTTGGCCTGTTGCTGGATCCAGTCGGCCAGCGCATGGTCGAAATCATCGCCGCCCAGGGCGGAATCACCGCCGGTGGCCAGCACCTCGAACACGCCCTTGTGCAGACGAAGCACGGAGATATCGAAGGTACCGCCGCCGAGGTCATAGACCGCAATCACCCCTTCCTGACCGGAGTCCAGGCCATAGGCAATGGCGGCGGCGGTAGGCTCGTTGAGCAGCCGCAGCACCTCGAGCCCGGCCAGCCGGGCCGCGTCCTTGGTGCCTTGTCGCTGGGCATCGTCGAAATAGGCCGGCACTGTGATCACGGCGCCCTGTATCGGGTTGCCCAGGCTGTGCTCGGCTCTTTGTGCCAATGTTTTCAGGATCTCGGCCGACACCTGTACCGGATTGACCGACCCCTGAGGCGTGTCCAGCTCGATAACACCATTGCCGGTTTCCTTGAAGGCATAGGGCAGCCGATGGCGGGGAATATCCGCCAGGGCCTTGCCCATCAGCCGTTTCACCGAGGCTATGGTGTGCTGCGGATCAAACTCGGCCTCGCGTTTGGCGTCATGGCCAACCCGCAGATCCTCCTGGGTGTAATGCACCACAGAGGGCAGCAAATCGCGCCCCTGCTCATCGGACAGGGTTTCGGGCAGGCCGCTGCGTACCACGGCTACCAGCGAGTTGGTGGTACCGAGATCGATACCGACTGCCCACTTGTGTTCATGAGGAGCCGCGCTCTGGCCCGGCTCGGAAATTTGTAGTAATGCCATGAGGTTCAGAATTCCTGCTGCGCATCTTCCAAACGTTCGAGTTCGGCATGCAGCTTGGTCATGAATTTAAGTTTACGCACCGTATCGGCAGCATCCGGCCACAGGGACGAGCCGAGCTGTTGCTCGAGCTCGGCATAGTATTCGGCAGACGCCTGTTGCAGTTCCCGATCAAACGCCATGATGGCGCCAAACACATCCTGAGCACCGTCAATCTCTTCCATCTGCTCACGCCATTCCATCTGTTGCATCAGAAACAGCGGATCCTTCAGGGTCTGTTGCTCGGCACGGATGTCGATCCCCTGCAAGGACAGCAGATATTCGGCACGGTTCAGGGGGTGCTTGAGGGTGGTGAACGCATCATTGATATGGGCGGCACGCTGTACCGCCTGAAGGCGCTCCCGCTCGGGGCGGGAGGCAAACTTGTCGGGATGGAACTGCATCTGCAGCTGGCGATAGGTGTCGGCCAGTGTCTGGCTGTCGAGGGCAAACTCTGCCGGTAAGCCAAACAGCTCGAAGTAGTTCATGCCGGGGTCCTTAAACGTTAAAGCTTTCGCCGCAACCACATTCCCCGTCGATATTGGGGTTGTTGAATTTAAAGCCCTCGTTCAGGCCTTCCTTCGCGAAGTCGAGTTCGGTACCGTCCAGATACACCAGACTCTTGCTGTCGACGATCACCTTGACCTCGCCATGCTCGAACACCTGGTCGCCTTCGGACAGTTCGTCGACGAATTCCAGCACATAGGCCAGGCCGGAGCAACCGGAGGTCTTGACCCCCAGCCGCAGTCCCAGGCCCTTGCCTCTGTTGTTCAGAAAAGTCTGCACCCGCTGTGCAGCCGCATCGGTAATGGTGATCGCCATGGTGTCTCCGTCTTACGCCAGGTTTTTCTTCTTCTTGTAATCGTCGATTGCTGCCTTGATGGCATCCTCTGCCAGAATGGAGCAGTGGATTTTCACCGGCGGCAGGGCCAACTCTTCCGCAATCTGGGTATTCTTGATGCTGGCTGCTTCGTCCAGGTTCTTGCCCTTTACCCACTCGGTGATGAGCGAGCTGGAGGCGATGGCAGAGCCACAGCCGTAGGTCTTGAACTTGGCGTCTTCGATGATGCCATCGTCGCTGATCTTCAGCTGCAGCTTCATCACGTCGCCACAGGCCGGCGCACCGACCATACCGGTCGCTACGTTGGGATCATTCTTGTCGAAACCACCGACGTTACGGGGGTTTTCATAGTGATCTATTACTTTTTCGCTGTAAGCCATGATTTAGTTCCTCACCCATGCTTCAATGATTTAGACACCTTAATGGTGTGCCCATTCAACCTGATCCAGATCTATTCCGTCCTTGAACATTTCCCACAGCGGAGACATGTCGCGCAGACGACCGATGGCCTCGTTGACCAGGCCCACGGCGTAGTCAATCTGTTCTTCTGTGGTGAAACGGCCGATGCTGAAGCGGATGGAGCTGTGTGCCAGCTCGTCGTTCAGTCCCAGGGCACGCAATACATAGGAAGGCTCCAGGCTGGCCGAGGTACAGGCCGAACCGGAAGAAACCGCCAGATCCTTCAGTGCCATGATCAGCGACTCACCTTCTACATAGGCGAAACTGATGTTGAAAATACCCGGTACCCGCTGTTCCAGATCGCCGTTGACATAGACTTCTTCGATGCCCTTTACACCGTCATACAGACGGTTGCGCAGCGCCAGAATACGCTCGCCTTCGGCGTGCATTTCTTCTTTGGCGATGCGGAAGGCTTCACCCATGCCGACGATCTGGTGGGTGGCCAGGGTGCCGGAGCGCATGCCGCGCTCGTGACCGCCACCGTGCATCTGGGCTTCCAGACGAACGCGCGGCTTGCGGCAAACGTAAAGCGCACCGATGCCCTTGGGACCGTAAACCTTGTGGGCAGACAAAGACAGCAGATCGATGTTCATGTCCTGCACGTCAATGTCGGTCTTGCCGGCGCTCTGGGCGGCGTCCACATGGAACATGATTTTGCGGCTGCGGCACAGTTCGCCGATGGCCTTGACGTCCTGAATTACGCCGGTTTCGTTGTTCACATGCATGATGCTCACCAAGATGGTGTCATCACGCATGGCATTTTCGATTTGTGCCAGGGTGAAGAGGCCGTTGGGCTGGGGCTCGAGATAGGTGACTTCGAAACCTTCACGCTCCAGCTGACGGCAGGGATCCAATACTGCCTTGTGCTCGGTCTTGGAGGTAATGATATGCTTACCTTTTTTACCGTAAAAATTGGCAATACCCTTGATGGCCAGGTTATCGGATTCGGTTGCACCGGAGGTGAACACGATTTCGCGAGGATCGGCGTTAATAAGGTCTGCAATCTGATTGCGGGCAATATCGACCAGTTCTTCCGCCTGCCAGCCGAAGCGGTGCGAGCGGGAAGCAGGGTTACCGAAAATACCGTCTTGAGTCAGGCATTGCATCATTTTTTCGGCGACGCGAGGGTCTACCGGGCAGGTAGCCGCATAGTCGAGATAAATGGGCAGTTTCATCATATTCTCCGTTCCAACGCTGCCCTGTTCGGCAGTCTTGTCATCGACATTTAAAATTGAATGTTTCAGGCTCACTTGCTGCTACTCGGGCTAGTCCAGAGTCAACAGGCTCAGATTACTGTCTTGCTGCTCGGAAATCTGCCGAACCTCTTGCTGGTCAACCAGCTCGGCCAGGCTGATCCCGTCGAGAAAATTGCTGATCCGATCACTGAGCGCACACCAGAGCGAATGGGTCAGGCACTGGTTACCACTCTGGCAGTCCCCTTTGCCCTGACACTTGGTGGCATCCACCGACTCGTCGACGGCAGCGATGACCGCCCCCACCGAAATGGCGGCAGGCTTCATCCCCAGTAGGTAACCGCCACCGGGACCACGTACACTGCTGACCAGCCCCTGCTTGCGCAAACGGGCGAACAACTGCTCGAGGTAAGACAGGGAAATACCCTGACGCTCGGATATATGGGCCAAGGACACGGGGCCGGCTTCGCCGTGCAATGCCACATCCAGCATGGCAGTTACCGCATAACGTCCTTTTGATGTCAGTCTCATGTGATTAAACCGTTTCCAGACATGGGCTCAGGGTGTCATACCCGAGTGTTTCAGTCAAGTATAAGACCGACCGGAAAACTCGGCTATTCGGCGCCCGCTAGCGACCCTTTTTCTGCACCGATGTCAGGATACCGCGTAGTATGTTCAGCTCGTAACCTTCCGGTCGCGCCCGGTTAAACAGACGTCGCAATTTGGTCATAACCTGTCCCGGATGGGGCTTGATGATAAAACCGGTTTCCAGCAGGGTTTGCTCCAGATGCTGATAGAAGCGTTCCAGATCTTCGGACAAGGGATAGTCCTGTTCCATCTCGGTTAAGGCACCCTCTCCCTGCGCGCGCGCCAGCCAGGCCATGCGCACTTCGTAACTCAGGGTCTGTACTGCCATCGCCAGGTTGAGTGAGCTGTATTCCGGGTTGGCAGGAATGGCCACATGAAAATGGCACTGCTGCAACTCGTCGTTACTCAACCCGGTACGTTCCCGGCCGAACACCAGCGCTACCTTGTGACGAGGGGCTTCGGCCATGGCTTTTTCACCCGCTTCCCGGGCATCCAGCATGGGCCAGGACCAGGTACGCGAACGGGCACTGGTACCGATGACCAGGCCACAATCGGCCACGGCCTCGGCCAGGGTAGGCACTATGCGGGCGCTACCCAGTATGTCGTTGGCGCCGGCGGCCAGGGCAACGGCCTGGCTGTCTGGCGTGCTGACCGGATCGACCAGCCACAGCTCGCCCAGGCCCATGGTTTTCATGGCGCGGGCGGCAGAGCCGATATTGCCGGTATGTGAGGTATTGACCAACACGATGCGAATTTGCTCAAGCATATTCATGAGATCCAAGGGTGCTTAAGGCGCAGGATTCTAGCACAGTCGAAGACAGCTGTAAGCCTTAGGCCATCAGCGTTCAGCTGCCCGGACCACTTGCGGCTCGGGTTTGTGATGGTGGTGGTTACGGATCGATTTCAGTGGGGAAACCAGCCAGTGGGATAAAGAGGCAACACAGCCGCCTCCCACGACACGCCATAAACTCATCCCTGAGGGCTCGGAAATGCCATCCCTGCATTTCACGCTCGTGGGAGGTCGTCTCTGTTGCCTCTTCCTGAGCTTCGAGTTGCCTGTAGACAGTGCCAACAGATGACTCTGCGGCATCAGGGAGGACAAAGGGATCTGCTCAGCCGCACCATCCGCACCACGGATGGTGCGGCTGAGCCTACATGGAGGTATTCTCGGCGTGTCGGCGGAGCTGGCCCTTTGTCCGACCTTTACAGAGCAACCAAATAGATCAGTTATTTAATCAGTTTGGTATGAGTCAATCCCTGCTGCCTCTTCTGACGCCCGAGTTAGCTGTTGGCATCACAAACAGACGATGCCGGAGCTTCGAAGAGGCCAAGGGGATCTGCTGCTTTTAACGCTTGAGCCGAGCCTGCTCGCCGATGAGATCAAGCTCCAACAGTGCATAGCGATGCTCGACAAAGTCGTAGATATTGGTTGCCAGCGCCAGCTTGAAATAGACCAGCGCCTGCTCCGGTTGCTCATTGCGTTGGGCCTGCTTCGCCAGGTAAAAATAAGCTTCGCACAGGCGTTCGGCCAGCTCCTGATTATCCTCGCTTTCTTCCGCGATCCGGTTGAGCAACTCTTCATCGCTCATCGACCCCAGATAGACATTGACGATATCCCAGGCCCACTCGTCGGCACCGTGGATCTGCCGATGGCTGCGCAAGGCATCAAGCGCCGCTTCGTGATCCGACTGCTCCAGCGCCAGATACCACCATAGTAACCGATAAGGATCGGCGGGATCTTCATCCAGGAAGGTTTTCAGATCCCGCGCCGCCAGAGTGGGACGACCGCCGTAATAAAGGGCGATGCCCCGGTTCAGGTTGGCGTAGGCATAATCCGGCGCCAGCTCCAGGGCCGAGTCGAAGGCCTCATAGGCTTCGTCGAACTCCTGATTCTGAGTCAGGTAGACACCGTTGAGGTTATAGGCATCGGCAAAATCGGGCCTCTCCCGCAAGGCCCGGTTAAAGTCCAGCCGGGCCATGGCCCTCAGGCCCACCCTGTCGAATACCACGCCGCGCTGAAAAAACAACTCGGCACGTTGCTCCGGCGTCAACCCCGGTGAATTCAGCATTTGCCCCAGGCGGGCAATCCCCAGCTCACTTTCATAGGAAACCTGCATGGGTACCGGCAACACCAGAGTGGGAGTGACTACTCGAGGTGCGCTGCAGCCGACCAGCATGAAACCAAGAAGGGCTAAAGGAGCGAACAATAATCTGTCGTTCAAGACGGCTCCGAACTTGTCTTATTATGACCACATGTTATGCAGCTCCACGACATTTGTCATGTTGCAAATGCATTTCACAACAAAAAGGGGCCCGCCGGGCCCCTTTGGTATCATGCTGTCAGGGTAACGACTCTTGATCCGCCCCTTCCTTCTCTATCTGCGGTGGCAGCATATGCTCCCGTTGTACCCCGAGCAGCATGGCCCAGGCACTGGCAATATAGATGGAAGAATAGGTACCGAAGCCGATGCCCAGCAGCAAGGCGGTGGCAAAACCGTGGATCAGCGCCCCCCCCTTGAGGAACAGGGCTATCACCACGACCAGGGTAGTGGCCGAGGTGATCAGGGTTCGGCTCAGAGTTTCGGTAATCGCCTCGTTAAACACCTCGGCGGTACTGGTATTGCGCACCCGCCGAAAGTTTTCACGCACCCGGTCGAACACCACTATGGTATCGTTGAGCGAATAGCCCACCACCGTCAGCAAGGCCGCCACTATGGTCAGATCCACCTCGATTTGCATCCAGGAGAAGACACCAAGGGTAATGATCACATCGTGGGCCAGTGACAACACGGCACCGGAAGCCAGACGCCATTCGAAGCGCATACCGACATACAGCAGGATACAGAGCAAGGCCACCAGAATGGCCAGACCGCCCTGCTCCGCCAGCTCGGCACCGATGGCGGGGCCGACAAACTCCAGCCGCTTCATCTCGACCGCAGCCGAAGTCTGCTGCATGGCTGCCATCACCGACTCGCCCTGCTGCTGCACATCTACGCCTTCCTGAGGAGCCAGGCGGATCAGCACATCCCGGCTGGTACCGAAGTTCTGTACCGTTGCACCGGACAGACCAACCTGTTCGAGGTTATTACGTACCACGTCCAGCTCGACCGCCTGCTCGAAGGCGACTTCGACCACGGTACCGCCGGTGAAGTCCAGGCCCCAGTTCAGCCCTCTGGTAAAGAGGCTGAAAAAGCACAGTGTTATCAAGGCCAGCGACACAACCGTCGCCGCCTTCGAGTAATGCATGAAGCGAATGGGCGCCCGGGTTTTGAGGATCTCAAACATCGGTTATTTCCTCATATCGACAGTTTGCTGAGACGCTTGCCGCCCCAGAGCAGGTTGACCAATGCCCGGGTACCGACGATGGCGGTAAACATGGAGGCGAGAATACCTATCATCAGGGTCACGGCGAAGCCCTTGATGGGGCCCGTGCCGACCGCAAACAGTATGATGGCGGTGATCAGCGTGGTGATGTTGGCATCGGCAATGGTACCGAGCGCCTTGTCGTAGCCGATATGAATCGCCTGCTGCACCCCGCGCCCGTCCCGCAGTTCCTCACGGATACGCTCGAAGATCAGCACGTTGGCATCCACCGACATGCCGATGGTCAGCACTATGCCGGCAATACCCGGCAACGTCATGGTCGCCCCCGGCACCATCGACATCACCCCTATGATGATCACCAGGTTGGCCAACAGCGCCGCATTGGCCACCAGACCGAACTTGCGGTAATAGATGATCATGAACAACACCACCGCCAACAGGCCGTAGACCATGGCCATCAGACCATTTTCTACGTTCTGCTGACCCAGACTCGGGCCTATGGTGCGCTCTTCCACTATCTGGATGGGCGCAATCAGAGCACCGGCCCGCAACAACAGCGCCAGATTCTGGGCTTCCGCCATGGAATCGATGCCGGTTATACGGAAACTGCGTCCCAGTCGCGACTGTATGGTGGCGACGTTGATCACTTCCTGCTGTTTACGGAACTGGCGAGTGCCATCTTCGTTCAACTCGTCACCGGTTTTATACTCGGTAAACACCGTTGCCATGGGGCGGCCGACGTTATCCTTGGTAAAATCGGCCATGCGGCTGCCGCCGGGGGCATCCAGGCTGATATTCACCTGCGGACGGCTGAACTCGTCCATGCCGGAGCTGGCGTCGACGATATGCTCACCGGTCAGGATGATGCGTTTCTGCAACACGACCGGGCGACCGTCTCTGTCCCTCAGCAACTCGCTGTTGGGCGGAACCCGACCCGCACCGGCGGCGGCCACATCGGCATTTTCATCCACCAGGCGGAATTCCAGGGTCGCGGTGGCGCCGAGGATTTCCTTGGCCCGGGCGGTGTCCTGAATACCCGGTAGTTGTACCACGATACGCTCGGCACCCTGGCGCTGCACCAGCGGCTCGGCTACGCCCAGCTCGTTGACCCGGTTGCGGATGATGGTGATGTTCTGCTGCAGGGCGTATTCCTTCACCTCTTTCAGTCGCTGCTCGCTCATCTCCGCGAACAGCCCGAAGCTCTCGCCGTTGTCACGTTCGGAGAACATCAGGCCCGGATAACGACCGCGCAGATGGCTGAGCGCCTTGTCGCGGGTAGCCGCATCGCGGAATACCACCAGGGTGCCACCGTCTTTGGCCAGGACACCGGAATAACGCAGGCGCTGTTCACGCAGGTCGGTACGGAAGTCCTGCACCGTCTGCTCCTGCACCCGGCTCAGGGCTTCGTCCATGTCCACCTCCATCAGGAAGTGCACGCCACCACGCAGATCCAGGCCCAGTTTGAGTGGGCCGGCACCGATGGCTTCGAGCCAGGAAGGCGTCGACGGGGCCAGATTGAGGGCGGTGATATAACCATCATCCAGAGTGTCCGCCACCAGATCCTTGCCCTTGAGCTGATCATCGGTATTGCGGAAACGAATAAGTAATTGATCATCAATCAGGGCGGCGCTTTTCACTGCAATGCCGGCCTTGCTTAGGGTCTGCTGAGTCTGGCTCAGAACGGCAGGGGTAACCTGAGTACCACGGGAGCCCGACACCTGCAACGCAGGGTCTTCACCAAAAAGATTGGGTGCTGCATACAGAAAACTGATGGTGATCACGGCGATCACCATCAAGTATTTCCACAGCGGATATCGATTTAACACGCTGTGCTCCTCGATAGGAAATTAAAGGGACTGGATAGAACCCTTGGGCAGGACGGCGGTGATGAAGTCCTTTTTGATGGTGACCTGGCTCTGCTCGCTCAGGCTCAACAATACATAGTCATTTTCTGCGGAGATTTTGGCAATCTTGCCTACCAGGCCGCCGTTGGTCAGCACTTCGTCACCCTTGCTCAGGGAAGACATCAGACTCTTGTGCTCTTTGACCCGCTTGGACTGGGGACGGAAAATCATGAAATAGAAGATCAGGCCGAATACCACCAGCATGATGATCATTTCCATACCGCCACCGGCGGCTCCGTCCTGGGCGTAAGCGTTGGAGATAATATCCATTCTTTTCAGTTCCTCGTTGATGGTTAAAACAATAAGTACCGAGTTACAACCTTCGTGGCGACGGAAGGATACAGCTTGGCCGACCGGAACATGCCATGGATGGCATGTCCGAGCGCACATGGGGCGAGGTATTCGCCGCAACGAGCCGCTTTGGCTCGACCGAACATCCAGTGGATGTTCGTAGCGGATCAAAACGCGAGTATCTCTTCCCACAGCGTGTCGGTGTGCTGTACCTTCCGTCGCCAGGCTGCGGACTCAATGGTCAATCCGGTTATTCCACTTGCTCGCTCTGACCCAGTGGCGGCACGGGTTTACCCTGGCGCGCATAGAACTCAGCTACAAAGTCGTCTAATTTACCCTGCTCTATGGCCCCGCGTAAACCTTCCATAACCCTTTGATAGAATCTGAGATTGTGAATGGTGTTTAAACGCGCACCCAGTATCTCGTTGCACTTGTCCAGGTGATGCAGATAAGAGCGTGAATAGTTCTTACAGGTGTAGCAATCGCAGTCCGAATCCAGAGGGCCGGTATCTGTCTTGTGCTTGGCGTTACGGATCTTCACCACCCCTTCGGTGGTGAACAGGTGGCCGTTGCGGGCGTTGCGGGTCGGCATCACGCAGTCGAACATATCGATGCCGCGGCGTACCCCTTCCACCAGATCTTCCGGCTTGCCCACCCCCATCAGGTAACGGGGCTTGTCGGCCGGGATCTTGGGACAGGTATGCTCCAGTACCTTGTGCATTTCGTGCTTGGGCTCACCTACCGCCAGGCCGCCGACCGCATAGCCGTCGAAGCCGATGTCGAGCAGGCCGGCCAGCGATTCATCACGCAGATCTTCGTAGACGCCGCCCTGGATGATACCGAACAGGGCATTCTTGTTCCCTTGCTTGTCGAAATGATCCCGCGAGCGCTTGGCCCAGCGCAGGGACATCTCCATCGACTTCTTGGCTTCCTCCCAGGTCGCCGGATAGGGAGTACATTCGTCCATGATCATCACGATGTCGGACCCCAGACCGTACTGGATTTCCATCGACACTTCGGGAGACAGAAAAATCTTGTCGCCGTTGACCGGGTTGCGGAAATGAACGCCTTCTTCGGTGATCTTGCGGATATCGCCGAGGCTGAATACCTGGAAACCGCCGGAGTCGGTAAGGATGGGTCCCTGCCAGTTCATGAAGTCGTGCAAATCGCCATGCAGCTTCATGACTTCCTGACCCGGGCGCACCCACAGGTGGAAGGTGTTGCCGAGCAAAATCTGGGCGCCGGTATCGGCGACTTCTTCCGGGGTCATGCCCTTGACGGTGCCGTAGGTCCCCACAGGCATGAAGGCCGGGGTTTCCACCACGCCACGGTCGAAGATCAGGCGGCCACGGCGAGCGCGGCCATCGGTGGTTTGCAGTTCAAACTTCATCAGTTACCTCACTGGCCGGAGAAACAGTCCGACCTTATAGAAAACAACAGCGTTTTTGCCAATGTAGAAAGAGGCAACAGGGTTGCCTCCTCCGACACGCTTCAAGTACATCCATGCCACGCTCGTCACATGCCATCCCTGCAGCCTCTTCCGCAACCCAAAGCTGCTTGTTGGAAGAGCTATCAGGCGAGTCGGCGAAGCGAGCCCTTTGTCCGACTGTCTCACCCAAGCCTAAAGTCACACATTCTATTTTGACACCTGTGACTAAAAACAGGCTTATGGTTTAAAGATTGCTCTGCCGAGTTATAAACATGGCGTCACCGTAGCTGAAGAAACGATAACGCTCGGCCACCGCCTGCCGGTAGGCTTCCATGATGTGGTCGTAGCCGGCAAAGGCGCTGACCAGCATGATCAGGGTCGACTCGGGCAGGTGGAAATTGGTGACCATGGCGTCCACCAGCTGGAAGCGGTAGCCGGGGTAGATAAAGATATCGGTGTCGCCGTAAAAGGGCGCCAGCGGCTCGCCCTTGGCCATGGAGACCCGGGCGGCGCTTTCCAGTGAACGCACCGAGGTCGTGCCCACGGCAATCACCCGTCCGCCCCGGGCTCGGGCCGCTTCTATCTGCGCCACCACCTCGGGCGACACTTCGATGTATTCGGCGTGCATCTTGTGCTCGAGCACCTGCTCGACCCGTACCGGCTGAAAAGTCCCGGCCCCCACGTGCAGGGTAACAAACGCCTGCTCCACTCCCTTGGCTGTCAGGGCGTCCAGCAGCGGCTGATCGAAGTGCAGACCCGCGGTGGGGGCGGCGACGGCGCCGGGCTTTTCGTTGTAAACAGTCTGGTAACGTTCTTTGTCGGCGTCGGTGTCGGGTCGGTCGATATAGGGCGGCAGGGGCATATGGCCCACCGCTTCGAGGACTTCGAGCACGGTTCTGTCGTCGTGGAATTCGATTTCAAACAGGGCCTCGTGGCGGGCCAGCATGGTGGCCTGCACGTCCGGCTCCAGGATCAGGGCGGCGCCCGGCTTGGGTGCCTTGGAGGCGCGTACGTGAGCCAGCACCCGCTTGTCGTCCAGCACCCGCTCGACCAGTACTTCCAGCTTGCCACCGCTGGCCTTGCGACCAAAGAGGCGAGCCGGGATCACGCGGGTATTGTTGAATACCAGCAAATCGCCGGAGTTGACCAGGTCCAGGATCTGACCGAATTGACCATGGGTAATACCACCGCTGTTACCGTTCAGCTGCAACAGCCGACTGGCGGTGCGTTCCGGCATCGGATGACGGGCTATCAGTTCGTCGGGAAGCTCAAAGGAAAAATCTCGGACCAGCATACACAACCTCTTGTCATAACGGGCGCTAGTCTAGTGAGGCCGACCCACGGGATCAAGGCAATTCGGCCGGGGTTAGCGCATAATGGGGTTTCCTGACCGGCCATAACGGTGCCGTACGAGCTTACTCTTACCCGACCGCCCGGTTAGGCTATCTTGATATATATCTTGATATAAAAAAGAGGAGAAAGATGATGCCCGCGATCGTCTCTGAAATTATGTCACGCAACGTCATCAGCCTGCCGCCGTCGGCCAGCCTGACCGAAGCCCGCACCCTGATGCAGCGCCATCACATCCGTCACCTGACGGTCCAGGTGAACGATCGTCTGGTAGGGCTGGTCAGCCAGCGGGATATTCTGGCGGCGCAGGAGTCGAGCCTGGAGCAGGGCACCAATGGCCACTTTCTGCAACAGCATCAGATTGCCGAGGTAATGGTGCACGATGTCACCACCGTCAGCCCCAGAGCCGGCATCCGCGAAGCCGCACTCTATCTGCAAAAACACAAGTACGGCTGCCTGCCGGTGGTGGACAAGGGCAAGTTGGTGGGTATTGTCACCGACAGTGACTTTGTCACCGTCGCCATTCATCTGCTGGAGGTGCTGGACGCCCAGCTGGCCGAACAGCCGCTCGACGACTTCGACAAAGACGATCTGGACCTGTCGATGACACGGGAAGACGCAGACGAGCAGGAAGCCCGGTGAATTATCTGGCCCACCTGCACCTGGCTCACTACAGCAACACCAGCCTGCCCGGCGCCCTGCTCGGTGAATATGCCCGGGGCACTATAGACTCCCAGTTGCCCCCGTCCCTGCAGCTGGGCATTCGGCTGCACAGACACATCGACAGCTTTACCGATTCCCACCCGCTGCACGCCGGGGCCGTGCGCGCGCTGCCCAGCCCCTTTCGCCGCTATGGCGGTATCATCATCGACATGATGTTCGACCACTTTCTCGCCCGGTACTGGTCTCGCTATCACCCCTGGCGGCTTGATGATTTTATCGGCTACAGCCATCGCCAGTTGCAGCCGGATGAACATTGGCCGGAGGCCATGGTCACCCTGGTGGCACGCCTCAAGCACTATCGATTGCTGGCCGGCTACCGGAGCCTGGAGGGCGTCACCCTCGCCATCGCTCGCATCGATGGTCGCTTTCGCCGCCCTACCCCCCTGCCGTTGTGCGCACCACTCTTGCTGCAACATTACTCCGCCATCGAGCAGGCCTTTCTCGACTTTTATCCCGAACTGCAGTCTTTTGTACTGGATCAGTCCCGGCAACCCTGGGCCCTGGGGTTGGCCGGGTAAAAGCATTCCGGCTGTACCGGCTGATGGCTGAACAAGCGGGTGTTCTTGTGCGGCAGCTTCATGAAGCCCCCCACCCCCTGATCGTCGATCTGCGGTATCAGCGCCACTATCTGCCGCAACAGGCCGGCAAACTCCGCCTCGGCGGCGGCATCCAGCAGCCGGTAGTAGCTGTGCAGCTTCATATACAGCGGCGTCACCTCGAAGATGATGCAGCCGGTGTGGTGAATCTCGTTCAACCGGCTGAGCACCGCCATGATGGCGGCGGGCAGCACCAGCTGTTCGTCCGGATCCCGACCATCTTCGAAGTAGGAATGCTGGCGGCTGGCATCAAGGGTGCTGGGGATAACCGCCAGCCGATAGGGAATACGGGTGTCCGTCGTCGGCACAAAGGGCTGATCCGGCGCCTTGCGGCTCAAGTGGATGGTATTGCGGGCGTTGAACAGGCAGGCCTTGAACAAACCGACTTTATCGATGGCACGGGCCAGCCTCACCACGTTGTTGACCGCCAACACAAAGGCGGGCTGCATCTCCTCGTCATAGAGGTTGAGGCTGGAGTCGATATAGAGGCCATCCACCTGCCAGTGCACCGCCAGCCCGCCCACCACCGGATAACGGCCCAGCCGGCTGACCGCCGCCACAAAGGCCTTTTCGGTATCGCCCATGCCCGCCAGATAGTTTTTGTAATAACGCTCCAGTTGGGCATCGTCCACATAGTGAATGGCCGCCTCTTTGCTGTGCTCTCGCAGAAAAGACTTGCGGGAGGAATAGACCACCGTATCCATGTCGTGGCGCTCTGAGCTGGTCCATACCGGCAGCATGGGGCTGTCATCAAACAGTTGTCGTTCGGGCAGCACCAGCCGTTTCATTCGCGGCATGGCGGCAATGAAATGATCCCCGGCCCGCCGCCGAAGTGCGGCATCCTCTCCCAGCAAGCCATCCAGCATCAGCGCAAATTCTTTCGGTAGCCCCAGGCTGGTCGCCGGTATGGCGTGGCAGCCAAAGCGACAGGACTGACCCGAGGCCAACGCATAAAGGGTGGCGGCGACTCCCTGCTCGTCGAAGCGCGGGCAGGACAGGGCCCCTTCCCGCTGCTCGGGCCCGATGAAATAGACATCCCCCAGCCGGGCATTGCTGTGCTGCAAATCCGCCGACATCAGCTGCATCACATTGGTAGAGACAAACTGCCCTTCTCTGTCGAGCTGGGCAAACACCGACGAGCCCCAGTCGACCAGGCTGAGGTGACCGCTGTCGGCATCAAACACTATGTTGGAGGGCTTGATATCGCCATGCACAATCGGAGCGGGTTGCCTCTCTTTACGGTGTCGGCGCAGGGCCTGCAGAATATCCGCCAGCTGGGCGGCGATATCGATCAGCTGACGGGGCGATAGTCGGCCCCGGCGCAGGCTGTAGTGCTCAAGATCCACGCCTCTGGCCCGGCTCATCATCAGGATGCCCTGCTTCTTGAGCCGCTGATAGGTGATATAGGCGGGCACCCGGGGATGCCGGACCCGGGACAACATATAGGCCTCGTCGGCCAGCCGTTCCCGGATATGTTCGGGAAGCGTGATACGGGAAAACTTGAAGGCGTACTCTTCCCCCGGCTCGGCGGTGCCGGCAAAGGTGAAGCCGTAGGCGCCGTGGCCCACCAGCTGAATATGCCGGTAGCCCAGCCTTTCCAGCTGGCTCACACACAAGGCGATCCAGTCTTTCAGTTTTCTGGCATCGTTGGCATTGAGCAAGTAGATGGACTGCTCTTCGGGAATATAGAAGTTGCCCAGTTGGTGCCGGCTCATAAGCAGCTCAAGGATTAACTTAACTGGATCAGCATGCGTTCCGGTTGCTCCAGGTAGCGATACCAGCACCGGTTGAAGCGCGCCAGGGTGGCGCCGTCGATCAGACGATGATCCGCCGACCAGCACACCATCATCAGTTCCCGGGCCACCACCTCACCGGCCTCGTTGAAACGCGGCAGCCGCTGCCCGCGTCCCAGCGCGGCGATGGCCACCTGGGGTGGACTGACGATGGGACTGGAAACCACACCGCCGAGGGCACCGATATTGGACAGGGTAATGGTGGCCCCCTGCAGCTCGGCAGGCGTCAGTCGACCGGCCCGCGCCGCCCCGGTGAGCCGTTCCAGTTCGGCGGCAATATCCAGCAGGGAGCGTCGCTGGCAGTGATGCAACACCGGCACCAGCAAACCGGCGTCGGTATCCACCGCCACCCCGACATGGTGATCCGGCAGACGGCTAACCTCGGTCGCCTCCGGGTTGAGGCGGCTGTTCAGCTGCGGAAAATCGTGCAACGCCAGTGACAGCGCCTTGATAAAAAACGGCAGCAGGGTGAGCTTGATGTTCTGTTCGGCAAATACCGGCGTCAGCCGGTGTTTCAGCCGCAGCAGCTCGTCCAGCTCCAGCTCGTCGCAGAGAGTAAATTGCGGAATGGTCAGCGAGGCCGTCATCTGCCGGGCCATGGCGGCGACAATACCACTGAGGGGGACACAATGCTGCCCGGCACTGTCGTCGCTATGCTCCCGCTCGACCGGCAGGGTGCTGGCGGCCTGCTCTTGTTTTTGCTCCGCCAGATAGGCTTCTATATCTTCCTTGTAGACCCGGCCCTTATCACCGGACCCCGGCACCTGAGTCAAATCCAGATCCTGCTCCCGCGCCAGTCGGCGCACCGCCGGGCTGGCCAGCGCCTTGCCTTCCACCTTACTTTCCACCGGCTCCGGAGCGGCCGGCGACTCCCGCGATGCTCTCTCGGGAGGGGGAGAAACCAGCTCGGGCCTCGATGCCGGTTCGGATCCGGATTCAGGCATCGAGACCGGCTCCGGTATCTCGGGCGCCGACTCGGCATCGGCGTCCCCCGCCACCTCCATTTCAAACAGCGGTGCATGCACCCGGGCCATCTTGCCCCTGGCCACATAAAGCCGGCTGATGATGCCGCTGTGCATCGCCGGTATCTGCACCAGCGCCTTGTCGGTCATCACATCGCAGATTGCCTGATCTTCGACGACCCTTTCTCCCTCCTCTACCAGCCACTCCACCAGCTCGCATTCCACTATGCCTTCCCCGATATCCGGCAGATAAAAATCCTGCTTCATGCGGCCCCCTAGAAGTTGAACGTACGCACTATGGCGGCATGGATCTTCAGATGATCCGCCATGTATTCCTTTTCCAGCGCCAGCGGATAAGGGGTATCCAGGCCGCATACCCGGGCGATGGGGCTTTCCAGGTACAGAAAACAGCGCTCCTGAATGGTGGCGGCGATTTCGCCGGCAAAGCCGCCGGTGAGCGGTGCCTCGTGACTGATCACCAGGCGACCGGTTTTGAGGACCGACGCCGCCACCCGGTCGGCATCCCAGGGCAATATGCTGCGCAGGTCGACAAGTTCGCAGGACATGCCGTCCTGCTCGGCCAGCGCCACCGCCCTGGCCGCCACCTCCATCTGGGCGCCCCAGGCCAGCACGGTGACATCCGACCCTTGCTGCACCACCTCGGCCTCGCCCAGAGGCACTTCATAGTAGCCTTCATCCACCTCGCCGACGGCGGCGCGGTACAGCCGCTTGGGCTCCATGAACAGCACAGGATCCGGGCTGGCAATGGCGGCCAGCAGCAGCCCCTTGGCCTGAGCCGGATCTCGCGGTATCACCACCCTCAGTCCCGCCGTGTGGGCGAAATAGGCTTCCGGTGACTGACTGTGATAGTGGCCCCCGTTGATGCCACCTCCGTAAGGGGTGCGGATCACCAGGCCGCCCACATCGAACTGGTTGCCGGAGCGATAGCGATACTTGGCGGTTTCGTTGATGATTTGATCGAAGGCCGGATAGATATAGTCGGCAAACTGGATTTCGGCCACCGGCTTCAGCCCCCGGGCCGCCATGCCATTGGCAAAGCCGATGATGCCCTGTTCGGTCAGGGGGGTATTGAAGCAGCGTCGTTTGCCGTACTTGTCCTGCAGCTTGCTGGTGGCGCGGAAAACGCCGCCGAAGTGGCCGACATCCTCACCGAAACAGACCACGGCTTCGTCTCGAGCCATCGCCAGATCCAGGGCATGGTTGATGGCCTGTAACAGGTTCATTTCCGCCATTATTCAAGCCTCCCTGCCGTCAACGGATAGGCATCCGGATATTGCCGGACATGGGCCTTCAGTTGTTCGAGCTGCCCCCGCAGCGCCGACGTCGGCTCGGCATAGACGTCGCCAATCAGGGTATCAATATGGGGTTTGGGGAGCTGTTCGGCCTCTTTCAGAGCCTCCAGCACCTCCTGTCGCAGGGCGTCGCTGGCAATCTGATCGGCTGCCTCGTCCAGCCAGTCCCGGTGCTGCAGCCACAGGCGATAACGGGCGATGGGATCCTGCTTTCGCCAGCGCTCTTCTTCTTCCCGGGAACGATAACCGCTGGGGTCGTCGGAAGAGGAATGGGCGCCCAGCCGGTAGGCGATGGCTTCCACCAGCACCGGCTGCTGCTGTTCCAGCGCCAGCTTGCGTGCCAGCCGGGTCGCCTCGTACACCGCCAGCACATCGGCGCCGTCTACTCGAATCGCCTGCATACCGTAGCCCACCGCCCGACAGGCGATGCCATCGCCGATAAACTGTTCGTTGGCGGGGGTGGAGATGGCATAACCGTTGTTGCGGCAGAAAAAAACCACCGGTGCCTGCAGCACGGCCGCCATGTTCAGACCCGCATGAAAGTCCCCTTCCGACGCCGCCCCTTCTCCGAAGTAACAGAGGGTAACATTGTTTTCTCCCTTCAGCTTCTGGCCGTAGGCATAGCCGCTGGCCTGGGGGATTTGGGTACCGAGCGGAGAGGAAATGGTCATAAAATGAAAATCACGGCTGCCGTAGTGCACCGGCATCTGCCGCCCCTTGCCCAGATCCCGCTCGTTGGAGAGCAGCTGGTTCATGAACTGGGTCAGGCTGAAGCCCCGGTAACGCAGCGCGCCCTGCTCCCGGTACTGAGCCATGATCATGTCTTTCCGGTCCAGGGCGGCGGCACTGGCCACTGTGCAGGCTTCTTCTCCCAGACACTGCATATAGAAGCTGATCCTGCCCTGGCGCTGGGCCGCGAGCATGCGCTCGTCCAGAATACGGATAAACACCATACTCTCGTATATTTTCAGGGCCGTGTCCCTGTCCAGTACCGGCGACGAGGCGCCGGCAAAAAGGGTACCGTCTTCCTGCAAAATACAGAGGGTGGGAATACTGAGTGCCTGTGCTCCGGTAAACTGAGCCTGGTGCACCTTGAAGACGGCGGTATTGCTCGGGTTGGTCATGGCGTCACTCCCATCATAGGCCGGGCGATGCTGGAAACGAGGCCAGGCTGACACCGTCATGGCCGCTTGATATGACGCCAATTATAACACCTGGGTAACAGACTGTAGGACAGACTCAGGTCTTGAGTCTTCCCAGCTCTTCCGCCAATCCAAAAGACAGCCGATTCAGACGCCGACCGTGATCATCCACGTCCTGCGCCACGACCGTCAGCTCGCCGGCCGCTTCTCCCATATAGGCAAGGTTACGATTGATATCATCGGACACCGCTCTCTGTTCTTCGGCCGAGGTAGCCATCTGGGTAACATGATCGCTGATGGTTTCGATCAAACCGACCACCTGAGCCAACTCCTGATAAGCCTCTCGGGAATTTACCGATGTTTGCTCTGCCCTCATGGCGCCCTGCTCCATAATGTGCACGGTTGATCCCACCTGCTGATTAAGCCGGGCAATCAGGTCGGCAATATCGTCGGTCGACTGACGGGTCTTTGCTGCCAGCGCTCGCACTTCGTCCGCCACGACTGCAAAGCCCCGGCCCTGCTCACCGGCCCGGGCCGCTTCAATGGCCGCATTCAGTGCCAGCAGGTTGGTTTGTTCGGCAATGGCCCGGATCACGTCCAGAATCGTATTGATGGCCTCGCTTCTTTCGGCCACCTGATTAACCGCCTCGGCCGAGCCCTGTGCCTCGCTCGACAATACTCCGATATCATCGACCGTCGTAGACAGCCGTACCTGAGTCTGCTTCAGCGCTTGACTGGCCTGACTGGCCTCGGTAGCCGCCCGCCCGGAGAAGCGGGCCACTTCTTCGGCAGCCACGCTCATCTCGTTCATGGCGGTCACTACAGAGTCGATTTCGCTCTGCTGACGATTGATTTGTTCATGCATGCTGGCGGCCAGACCCGCGCCCAGCTCCGATTCCTTCTCGACCTGGAGTCCCGTTTGTTTGAGCCCACCGACCAGTTCCCTCAATTGCTCGATAAAGGTATTGAAACCACCGGCAAGCGTAATCAGTTCCTGGTGAGTATCGATATTAACCGAGTGAGTCAGATCGCCTTCTGCATTGCCAAGCCGACCGATACGCTCATTCATTATCTTCAGCGGCCGGGTGATGGTGCTGACCAGCAACACCGTCAGGCCGACCCCCACCAGAATGATCAGAGCGCCCGCCAGCCACTGCAGTCGGGTCAGCTCCCTGACACTGGTGACCAAATCCGCCTCCAGTCCGGCCACATCACGCAACGCGACCGCCCTGGGTACGCTAATCAGCAACGACCAGTGGGCTCCGGCAGCGGGTATCTCCAGCGGGTAGGCACCATAAAGCCTGTCGCTATCAGTCTGGCCTTCCTCGCCGCGAGCAAGGGCCTGCAACTGTTGTAGCTCGGCACCGGTCACCACCTCTCCAAGAGGACGTCCCAGCTGTTCGGGGTAACGGCTGGAGGCGGCAATAAAACCCTGAGAGCTGAGCAGCAGTACATCGGCCTGTCCACCATAAAGGGATTCCGCCAGCGCGACCAGTTGCCGCTGAAACGCCGGCAGGTTGATGTCGGCTCCGACCACTCCCCTGAAGCGACCGTCGGCGATCACCGGCACCGTCATGGTGGTCATCAGCTCACTGTAACCGGGCTTGACTTCATACAGATAAGGCTCCAGCAAACAGGGCGTGCCCGTTTCCATCGGGCACAAATACCATTCGGCATTACGTACTCCGAACTCGTTACGCTGCCGGTCGTATTTTTCGTCCGCCCCGGGGACAATCATCTGCTCGATCTTGCCATCCGGATGGCGTACCACATACACCTCCAGGCTGCCTGCACCAGCCACCGAGTGCGTGTAACCATCGGTAAAGCGCCCGTCTTCCCCATCATAGCCATTGGCTTCAAACTGGCTGTAAATAGCGCTCAGTGACGGATTGACCGACAGCGTCTGTTTATTCAGTGCCACTACCTGTGCCCGGCTCAGGCGCAAGGCAGGCGGTGTCTCTGTGTTGCCGGCGAGGGCCCCCGCGAGAGTCAGCGGGACTGCAAAGTTTTCATTGATAAAACCGGCCAACCGCGCACCCGCCTCACCGGCCTGACTGTGCAGGCGCGCCCTGATTTCCCCGCTCAGCACCCGGGAGGTTTCGGCAGCGACCTGCTGTGCCGTGCGCTGGAGGAACAAATTGACGATTCCGTTAAGAATAAAAATACAGAGCAACAACATCAATCCGGTTGCGACAAGCAACTTGGTCGACAGCTTCGTCTTCTTTAACTGCTTCATTTTTCCAACATCCATCTGCATAACAGGCCCTTTCAGCCTGATGTCCATCGAGTGAAGCCTATTCCGGCCCACCAGCATTGCCGTGATCGTTTGGCACCACCAGTGTTATCATTTATTCAACATCAATGCACTTTTATTAAATACCGAGGACATAAAAAATGGCAGCCCGGGGGCTGCCAAAAAACACGAGATGGATCTTGTTAGTATTTTTTATTTGTTAATTAATAGTTGGTGAATGCACATTCTCAGATATTTTCGAACTGACCCATGGTGTTGTCTTTACCGCCGGCCTTCAGCGCCGCTTCACCGGCGAAGAATTCCTTGTGGTCATCACCGATGTTGGAGCCGGCCATGTCTTGGTGCTTGACGGTGGCGATGCCCTGGCGGATTTCCTTGCGCTGAACCCCGGCCACATAGGCCAGCATGCCTTCGTCACCGAAGTAGCCCTTGGCCAGGTTGTCGGTAGACAGCGCCGCCGTGTGGTAGGTCGGCAGCGTGATCAGGTGATGGAAGATACCGGCTTCACGGGCGGCGTCGCGCTGGAAGTTGGCAGTCCATTCATCGGCCTGCTTGCCCAGTTCGGTGTTGTCGTAGTCTGCACTCATCAGCCTGGCACGGTCGTAACCGGACAGATCCTTGCCCTCTGCCTGCCACGCATCGAATACCTGCTGGCGGAAGTTCAGAGTCCAGTTGAACGACGGGCTGTTGTTGTACACCAGCTTGGCATTGGGCACCACTTCACGGATGCGGTTGACCATGCCGGCAATCTGGCCCACATGCGGTTTCTCGGTTTCAATCCACAGCATGTCGGCGCCATTCTGCAGGCTGGCGATGCAGTCCATCACCACCCGGTCTTCACCCGAGCCTTCCTTGAACTGGAACAGGCCCGAGGCCAGACGCTTGGGTTTGACCAGCTTGCCGTTCTGCTTGATCACCACGTCACCGTTGTTGATATCGTCGGCACTTTCAATCACGTCGCCGTCGATGAAGCTGTTGTACTGATCACCCAGATCGCCCGGTTCCTTGGTCACCGCTATCTGCTTGGTCAGACCGGCGCCGAGGGAGTCGGTGCGGGCCACTATGACACCGTCGTCCACGCCCAGTTCCAGAAACGCCAACCGTACCGCGTTGATCTTGGCAAGAAAGTCGGCATGCGGCACCGTGACCTTACCGTCCTGGTGGCCGCACTGCTTCTCGTCGGACACCTGGTTTTCGATCTGGATGCAGCAGGCACCAGCTTCAATCATCTGCTTGGCCAGCAGATAGGTTGCCTCGGCGTTACCGAAACCGGCATCGATATCGGCGATGATCGGCACTATATGGGTTTCGTGGTTGTCGATTTGGGCTTCGATGTCCTTGACCCTGGCACTGTCACCGGCGTTCTGGGCTTCTTCCAGGTCGCGGAACAGATGATTCAGCTCCCAGGAGTCGGCCTGCCGCAAAAAGGTGTACAGCTCTGCAATCAGTCCCGATACGGCCGTTTTCTCGTGCATGGACTGATCCGGCAACGGGCCGAACTCGGAGCGAAGGGCCGCCACCATCCAGCCGGACAGATACAGATAACGGCGCTTGGTACTGCCGAAATGCTTCTTGATGGAAATCAGCTTCTGTTGACCGATAAAACCGTGCCAGCAGCCCAGCGACTGGGTGTACTGTGAAGTATCCCTGTCGTAGTTGGCCATGTCTTCACGCATGATTTTTGCGGTGTATCTGGCAATATCGAGACCGGTCTTGAATTTGTTCTGAGCGCGCATACGGGCGGCATGTTCCGGCTTAATGGCGCTCCAGGTCGGGTTTTGCTTGATCAAAGAGGTGAGTGCATCAACTTCGCTTGCGTATGGCATAGTCTCGGTCCTGTTCTGTCAGATTGAGGTTCTCTTTTCAGAGCCTGTTCACTTCCCTGTCACACCTGCACATCAGACAACAAGAATGCAGATTGCCGGTGTTGAGCAGTGGTCTTTTCGTTTTGCTCCGCAACTAACGCTGGTTTCTTTGTCTGTTTCCTTGTCGATGCAGGTCTGTCTGTACTGCCTGCCCTGTTTTTGTTTCCGTTTGTTCTGCGCTGCGGTACGACTATTAAGTTGCGTAAAAAACCGGGAAAGATCAAGTTGTAATTTCACAAAAATACAACATAAATCACATAATCAATCTGACGTAAAACCAAAGCATTATTGTCACAAAGCCCGTATTTACTGGACTAAAGATACAACAGGATTGGACCAAGACACCTTAAGGGTAATTTAATTACAAAAATAAAATACATATGCAATATTTTTTCCCGATGCAACTCCAATGTTGTAAATACCGGTTTTTCTTTATTTCAACGGCAAGTAAAACACCAGATGACCAAGGTATCATGCAGGAGAGAGAAATCAGCGCCCTGAAATTTTGCGACCGCACAAAACAAATCATGACCATGCCTCGGACACAAGAAAGCATCTGCTTGTCGTTGTTTTATCATTTTCCTCAAGGAGGAGGTTCGCCAGGCAGCAGAACTGCGATTTCCTTCACCCGCAACCGATCAGAGGGTAAGGGCGAGGACGGCAAAATGAATCAATAGAAAACAACTATCAAAACAATAGAAAATAGTGAATTCACTTATTGAAAGCCACCTCCTACTATGGACATCGTTCGCAAGACACACCCAATCATGGAATTTAAGGAGCTAACATGTCCGTCGCTATCAACACCGAAATAAAACCCTTTACCGCCCAGGCTTACCATCAGGGTAAATTCGTCGAAGTGACCGATGCCGACCTGAAAGGAAAATGGTCTGTCGTGTTCTTCTACCCGGCCGACTTCACCTTCGTCTGCCCCACCGAGCTGGGCGACCTGGCCGACCACTATGCCGAACTGCAGAAAATGGACGTGGAGGTGTTCTCGGTCTCTACCGATACCCACTTCACCCACAAGGCCTGGCACGACAGCTCAGACACCATCGGCAAAATCCAGTACTACATGGTGGGCGACCAGACCGGCACCATCACCAACAACTTCGGCGTTATGCGTGAAGGTCAGGGTCTGGCCGACCGCGCCACCTTCATCATCGACCCGCAGGGCGTGATCCAGGCCATCGAAGTCACCGCCGAAGGTATCGGCCGTGACGCCTCCGATCTGCTGCGCAAGATTAAGGCGGCCCGATACGTCGCCGCTCACCCGGGCGAAGTTTGCCCTGCCAAATGGCAGGAAGGTGAAGCAACCCTGGCCCCGTCGCTGGATCTGGTCGGCAAAATCTAATACCCGGCCTACCCCCCCCGGCCCGCTGTAATGAGCCCTCATCCGGTCGGCGGGCCGGGGTTACCATCGCCAACATTCAGCACAGGACACGACCATGCTAGATCCGAATATCAAAAAACAACTGGACACCTATCTGCAGAGCATCGTCTCTCCTATCACAGTCAGCGTCTCCGCTGATAACAGCCCCAAATCCAGAGAATTGCTGGAACTGGCCACCGAAATCAGTGCGCTGTCCGGCAAGATCAACCTGGAGGAGGCCGCCGCAGAGCGCAGCCCCGGCATGAGCATCGCCCGCCGGGGAGAAGCCCCCAGGGTCAGCTTCGCCGGTATCCCTCTGGGCCACGAATTTACCTCGCTGGTACTGGCCCTGCTGCAGGCCGGTGATCACCCATCCAAGGCCGCCCCCGAGTTACAGGAACAAATCCGTAACCTCGAAGGCGACTACCATTTTGAAACCTATATTTCCCTGTCCTGCCAGAACTGTCCGGATCTGGTGCAGGCGCTGAATCTGATGGCGAATCTGAATCCCAACATCACCCATGTGATGATCGACGGCGCCCTGTTCCAGGACGAGGTCAATCAACGCCGGATCATGACGGTGCCGTCGGTGTATCTGAATGGCGAGCACTTCGGCCAGGGCCGCATGAGCCTGGAAGAAATCGTCGGCAAACTGGACACCGGTGCCGCCAGCCGCAAGGCCGCCGAGCTGAATGAACAGGCCCCCTTTGACGTACTGGTAGTAGGCGGTGGCCCCGCCGGTGCCGCGGCCGCCATTTATGCCGCTCGCAAGGGCATTCGTACCGGCCTGGTGGCCGAACGCTTCGGTGGCCAGGTGATGGATACCGTCGGAATCGAAAACTTTATCTCGGTCCCCTATACCGAAGGCCCCAAGCTGGCCGCCGGTCTGGAGCAGCACGTCAGGGAATACGGTGTGGACATCATCACCGATGAGCGCGCCGCCGGCATCACCCGGGGCGAGCTCATCGAAGTACCGCTGGCCAGTGGCGCCACCCTCAGGAGCCGTGCGGTGATCCTGGCCACCGGTGCCCGCTGGCGGGAACTGAATGTACCCGGGGAAGTGGAATACCGTAACAGGGGTGTGGCCTACTGCCCCCACTGTGACGGTCCCTTTTTCAAGGGCAAGCGCGTGGCCGTGGTCGGTGGCGGTAACTCCGGCATTGAAGCAGCCATCGATCTGGCCGGGCTGGTCGAGCATGTGACCGTACTGGAATTTGCCGATACCCTGCGCGCCGACGAGGTGCTGCAACGCAAGGTCCGCTCCATAGGCAATATCGACATCATCACCAGTGCCCAGACCACCGAGGTGGTCGGTGACGGCAGCAAGGTGACCGCGATGAATTATACCGACCGGATCGGTGGTGACAGCAAGCGACTCGAAGTAGCCGGCATCTTCGTACAAATAGGCCTGGTCCCCAACACCGAGTTCCTCAAGGGCTCGGAGGTGGAGCTGACCCGGTTCGGAGAGGTCATGATCGACGCCAAAGGTGCTACCTCCATGAGCGGTGTATTCGCCGCCGGCGATGCCACTACGGTACCCTATAAGCAGATAGTGATCTCTATGGGTGCCGGTGCCACCGCCGCCCTAGGTGCCTTCGATCATTTAATTAGAACTTAAAACAAAGCGTTACGCCGTCAGCTATAGGCGAATCAGGCAGAAACAACACCAAGGGCCTATAAAAAAAACACCGAACCTGAGAAGGGCTCGGTGTTTTTCTGACTGCTTGCAGCTTGAGACTGATAGCTGTTACTTAACCAGCTGGGACTTCAGGTTGGGTGGTACGCCCCGGATAACCAGAGTATCGGTCGCCGCATCGTACTGAATACGCTCGCCCAGCAGTTTCTGATCGAAACTGATGGTCAGACCGCCGCCGGAGCCGACGTATTTAGTCAGCCCCTTGAGCGCGGATCTGTCCACCGGAAACTTGTCTTCCAGCTGATACTCCTCGCTGACAAACTGATAGAAGTCCAGGTCGTCATCGGTGCCCAGTTCCGCCGACAGTTCGCGCAGCTCCAGCTCCTCGCCTTCCTTCAGTTGCTCGCGACAGTATTTGCTGACCAGCGCCTTGCTCTCCAGCTTTTCTTCCGTACTGAGCTGGCGAGACTCGCAGAACTCGTCCACCGCCTTCAGCAGGCCCTGACTCTGTGCCTTGGGATCCATGCCTTCGACACAGGAAAGAAAATTCAGGAAAAAATCCGATACCTTGCGTCCGGCCCGGCCCTTGATGAAGGAAAAATAGCGATGAGAGTCGGGGCGACTCTGCAGTTCGGTCAGATCCAGACGGGCAGCCAGCTGCATCTTGCCCAGATCCAGATAACTGGCCTGACTGACTTCCAGCTTTTCCGTGACCATGACGCTGTCCTTGTTGTCCAGCAAGGCGATTAACAGATAGTGGGCGCCCAGCCACTGATAACGCACAAACAACAAGACGCCCTGCTCGCTCATGTCCAGCCGGTTCAGCTCGGCCAGCAGCCGCTCGGCCGCCTGATGGGTAAAGGCGGCAAAGTTCAGGCTTTGATCTTCAACCCGGCGCACCAGGTCGCGAAAACCGCTGTCGTCTTCGTTGAAATAACCGAATACCTTGCCGGCCTTGGTGTTGTAGATATGGTGCAGCTCGCCCATCAATTGATTAACCGCCGGCCCCGTGGCCAGTTCCTGCTCTCTGGTGGCCAGCCGGGTCTGCCCCTGCTCATCCAGAAACAAGGAGTGTACTATGATGTGTTCGATGTCCAGGCTCATAACAGATTGCCGTAGAGTTGCCAGAATGGGTGGGGTATTATAGTCGCCCTGTTATCAAGTTACATGATTGAACGCCCATGCCTGTTATTTCCAAGTACGATAAACAATTTGATCAACTACTGAGCGAGCTGGAAGCCGTGATGGACAAACATCTGGCGCCGGCCGATCTGAGGTTGATGGTGCTGGGTAACCTGGCCACCCATATCATCAATCATCAAATCTCCCCGGGGCAGCGTAAAGCCATTGCCGACAAGTTCGCCAAGGTGCTGACGTCCTCGGTCGACACCCAGAAAGGGGCGCACTAAGAGCCCTTTTGCCAATAGAAAGCGCTGAATTATGCTCGAAACCGGTAATATCTATCGCGACAATGTCTCTCGCCTGATCGGCTGGGGCCACTGGCTGGTGTTTTTCAATATCCTGCTCGCGCTGCTGGTTTCGAGTCGTTATCTGCTGATCGCCGGCTGGCCCGACACCCCTCTCGGTGTCGGCTACATGCTGACAAGCTGGGTCGGGCATTTCGCCTTTCTGAGCTTCTTTACCTATCTGCTGACGCTGTTTCCGCTGACGTTCCTGTTCCCCAGGGTGCGGGCGGTGCAGTTGATGGGCGCCGCCATCGCCACCGGCGCCCTGACCCTGCTGCTGGTGGATACCCAGGTATTCAGCCTGTTCAGGTTTCACCTCAACCCGACCGTCTGGCGACTGCTGCTGGAACAGGCCCAGGCCGAAGAGGCCTCTGGCTGGGGCTGGCTGTTCGTGTGGGTACCGCTGCTGTTTCTGTTTGAACTCTGGCTGGCCGGCTGGCTCTGGCGCTGGAGCCAGCGTCGCCGGCGCTCACTGACCTTGCCGCTGGCACTGCCGTTGCTGGCCAGCTTTTTTCTGACTCACAGCGTCCATATCTGGGCCGATGCCCTGGTGTATACCCCCATCACCGATCAGAAAGCCAACTTTCCGCTGTCTTACCCGATGACCGCCAAAAGCTTTCTGATCAAACAGGGCTGGCTGGACGAGGATCGGTATCGTCAGCTGTCACGGCAGGTGGCAGAGCAGCCACAGCGTCGGCTGAATTACCCGCTGCGCCCACTGTCGGTACAGGCGCCCGACGCCTCGCCCAATATTCTTCTGGTGGTAGCCGACGGCCTGCGCGCCGATCAGCTTGATGCCATTACCATGCCCAACCTGAATCGTTTTGCCAGCCGCCACCTGCGCTTCGATAATCACCTGAGTGCCGGTAACCAGCCCAGATCAGCCCTGTTCAGCCTGTTTTACAGCCTGCCGTCCCATTACCAGCGCGATGCAGAGCAAGAAGGCATAGCCCCGGTATTCATCGACGAATTACAGCGCCAGGACTATCGATTTGGTCTCTTTGCCAGTGGCGGCCTGGATAAACCGCTGTACCGTAACGCCATTTTTTCGACCCTGCGCAATCAACCGTTCGACACGGCGGCCCGTGGTGCAGAAGGTGACCGGAAAGCGGTGGCCGACTTCAGCCTCTGGCTGGAACAAGAGGATAATCAGCGCCCCTGGTTTTCTTTCGTCTATCTGGACGCGCTCAATCAACTGGATCTTCCCGCCGATACAGAGGGGCCTTTCCAACCCTCGCTGCAGCAGTTGAATCCGGCCCAGGCCTATCAGAACGAGCAACGCGACGCCCTGTTCAACCGCTATCGCAATGCGGTCTTCTATACCGATCGCCTGCTGGGGCAGTTACTGTCTCGGGTCAGGCAAGTAGAAGGGCGCGATACCCTGATTATCGTCACCTCCGGTCACGGCGTGGAATTCAACGATAACGACAATAATACCTGGGGCTTCGGCAGCGCCTACTCGCCTTATCAGCTGCAGGTGCCACTGGTCATCGGCTGGCCCGGTCAGCATCAGCCAGCCCGCTTCAGCCACCCGACCAGTCAGCTGGATCTGGTGCCGACCCTGATGCGTCAGGCGCTGGGGGTCCAGAGCCCGACGCGTAGTTTCAGCACGGGGCAATCCCTGTTCAAGGTAGACGCCAATCGCTGGCGACTGGCGTCGGATGAAGAAGAGTATGTTATCTATCAACAGGATGACATCACCCTATTCAATCGTCGAGGCGATGTTCAGTTGTTGCGGGCAAAAGACTATAAAACCGAGCCGGACGCCAGCCCGGAGCTGTCGCTGCTGCTGCAGGTGATGAACGATCTGAATCGTTTTCAGGGTGAGTAGAACCCGGCGGCAGGCTATAAGCCAGTCTCTTGGTCACAAATCAGTCTGTCGCATAAAGAGGCAACAGGGTTGCCTCCTCCGACACGCTTCAAGTACATCCATGTAACGCTCAGCATATGACATCCCTGTCATATGACGGTCGAATGAGGCAATCCCCGCTGCCTCTTCTTAGCGCCCGAGTTCACTGTTGGCATCACAAGCAGGAGACGCCGGAGCTTCAAGGAGTCTGCTCAGCCGACCATCCGCGCCACGGATGGCTCGGTTGAGCCTACAAGGATGTGTTCACGGCGAGTCGGCGGAGCGGGCCCTTTGTCCGATGTGCAAACATTGAGCTACAAAACAAAGCTGTTCTCCTGCTCTGGATTTGTGACCAAGAGACAGGCTTACAGCTGTGTTTTAAGTTAGTCGTGATCCAGCAAACGCCGGGCCTGCCAGTAGCGACTACGCCAGTACACATTATCCAGCCGGGAAATGGTCACGCCCACGCTGGAAGAGGCATGGGCAAACTTGCCGTCGCCAACATAAACCCCGTTATGCCGAGTGCGACCGGTGCGGAAAAACACCAGATCGCCCGGTTGCAGCTCCTGTTTGCTGACCGGACGCCCCAGGGTCACCTGCTCGTAGGTACTTCTGGGCAACTCCATTCCGTATGCTTCCTGATACAGGGTACGGGTAAAGGCCGAGCAGTCGATACCCTCGCTATCGACGCCACCAAAACGATAAGGTACGCCCCGCCAGCGTTGATAAACCTGCTGAAGACTCCGGACGGATCCCTGTGTATGCCTGGGTTTCACCGGACCGGTACTGATGCTGTAAGTCAGGGAAGAAGACGGTTTTTTTCCAGCTGTCTTTTTTCCTGACTCAGATTTCGGGATACTGCTGCAACCGGCAAGCAGCAGCAAACTGCTAAGAAGAATTACCTTTTTCATATGAATATTGGCAACCAGCTATCGATTTCAAAGATACTAGTGCAGATCCCGGGGACTTGGCAAAAAAATATGAGTAAAAACAATAATATTTTTACCGAATTACTGATTTGTAACGGTACCGGCGTCAGCCTGCCCGATAACGCTCGAAAAACGCTCTCTCAAGCCGAACTCGTCCGCCTCGACAGCATCAGTCACCCGTGCCAGGCCCGGCTGTTTTTGCTGGGTCGCTATCTGCTGCGCCAACTGTTTGCCGACCGGCTGATGCTGGCTCCAAACCAGATTCCCATTCATATCGATGTCAAAGGAAAACCCCTGCTGGAACAAGCCGAGTGGCATTTCAATATCAGCCACAGTGGCGACATCCTGGCGCTGGCCATCGGCAATCAGGGCAGCCTGGGTATCGATATAGAAGGACGCCAGCTGTCGTCGGCGCAGATAACCCGCCTGGCCCGGCGCTACCTGAGCCAACAAGAACAGCAATGGCTGAAACTAAGCCAGACCTCATCGGCCGACTTTATCCGGTTGTGGACCGTCAAGGAGGCGGTGCTCAAGGCCCATGGTGGAGGTATCGCCAATAATCTTCAGCGGGTACACTGGCAACCGGGCCAGGCTGGCGCCACCCTGGACAGGCACCCCTACCGGCTTTATCAATATCCGCTGGCGCACAGCTGGCTGACGCTCGCCATCGACGACCAGCCCGGGGCCACCGACGCTCCGGCCCGGCCGGAGCCGGCACTGCTCAGCCTGGCCGATTTGCCCTTTGAGCTTGAAATAACCGGGCCGCAACCCAATTTATCCCTAGGGTCTGTTGACCTTTCGCGATGATTTTTGCAGCCGTTTGTGGGGTCTTGATACAAGGCAGCGCTTATGCCATGTAGTCACGCTGCATAGATAAGCGATAACGCAGTAGCAAGACCCCACAAACGCTGCCCTGCGGGTTCGGCTAAACGCGTTTAACTCGAACAGAATTTAACCGCGAAAGGTCAACAGACCCTAGCTCCCCCAATTCATAACTCCTGAGTGAGACCCTGTCTATGATCGTTGACATCAATGTGCAGAATTTTCAGCAAGCGCTAATCGAAGCATCCATGAACAAGACGGTAGTGATTTATTTTCACGCCCAGGCGGTGCCCGAATGCCAGCCCATGACGCCCTTGCTGGAACGACTCATCGGGGCCGATAACGGCCATATCGACCTGGCCAAGGTTGATGTGGAAGACCCGCAATTGCAGAGTCTGGCCTCACAGCTGGGTCTGCGGGGTCTGCCGGCCATGGTGGCCTTCAAGGACGGTCAGCCGGTCGACGTGCTGGAAGGCCCCCAGGATGAAAACGGTATCCGGCAGTTTTTACAGCCCTACCAGCCCAACGAGGCCGAACTATTGCTGGATCAGGCCAAGCAGATGCTGGGCATGGACCCACAAGCCGCCTATGGTCTGCTGCAACAGGCCCGGGCACTGGAGGACACGGCAAGCATCCGCCTTTATCTGGCAGAAGCCGCCCTGGCCCTCAACAAGCTGGAAGAAACCAAGCAGCTGCTGGCCAGCATCGGCATGGCCGATCAGGACAGCCAGTATCAGCACATTCTGGCCCGCCTGGAGCTGGCGGAAGAAGCCGCCGACAGCCCCGAGCTACGCGAGCTGGAACAGAAGCTCGCCGCCGAGCCGGATTCTCTGCAACTGAAAGAGGAACTGGCGGTACTGTATTTTCAGGCCGGTAGGCAGGAAGAAGCGCTGCAGTTGCTGACCGAGGTACTGCAGAAGGATCTGGCGTTTGGTGAAGCCAGAAAGCATTTCCTGGACATGCTCACCACCATGGGTGCCGACCCGGTCGCCTCCCGCTACCGTCGCAAGCTGTACAGCATGCTGTACTAATGACATTTGTCGGGTCGCGGCGCCAGAGACAATAGGACCACCACCTCCGAGGCACTACAAGCAGATTCTCGTAAGCTCGCCCATGCCATCCATGGCATGGGCCGGTCGGCGGCGGCAATCCCTATTGCCTCTTGTCAATGGCCGGAGCCACCTGTTGGCAATACAAACTGGCTACGCGATCTATTAAGAAGGCCTCAGCAAACAAAAAACGCCATGGCATGACCATGGCGTTTTTTGTTATGGCTCAAAGCCGAATATCACCAGCTGGAGCCGATCACCAGCAGCACCAACAGCGGGCACACTATGCGTACATACCAGGGCCAGATGCGCCAGAAAACACTGGAGGCGAGTTCGGGCGAGCCCTGCACCAGCTCTTCAAACAACTTGGCCCGGCCCCACATCCAGCCGCCCAGCACGCAGAAGCCCAGGCCGACCAGAGGTTGTATGTTCTGGGTCGACAACCGGATCACGAAACCGAACAGGGCACCGAAATTCAGACAGATGATGACGCTGAACAGCGCCAGCGCGCCGCCCAGCAGCCAGGTCATCAGTGGACGAGAGGCCTTGAAGCGCTCGATGCTGTAGGACACCGGCACTTCCAGCATGGAAATGGACGAGGTCAACGCCGCTATGCCCATCAACACGAAGAACACCAGCGCCATCACCAACCCTATCGGCCCCATGGTATCGAACAACGCCGGCAGCACCACAAACACCAGAGTATCGGAGCTGAGCAGGCTGCCGTCTTCCGCGAAGATAGTAACGCCGTTGTTCATGGCCACAAACATCGCCGGCAGTATCACCAGCCCCGCCAGAAAGGCCACACCGGTGTCGAGCAGCGTCACCTGAAAGGCGGTGCTCGGAATGTTCTCGTTCTTGTTCAGGTAAGAGCCGTACATCAACATGGAACAGCCACCTATGGTCAACGAGAAAAAGGCCTGGCCCATGGCGCTGATCAGCATATCCGGCTCCAGCACCTTGCTGAAGTCCGGCACCAGATAGTGCTTCAGGCCGGACATGGCACCGTCTTGCGTCAGTATGTAGAAGAACAACAGCAGGAACAGCACAAACAGCGCCGGCATCAACCGCGCCGACCAGCGCTCTATACCCCGGCGCACCCCGGCCTGCACCACCAGTATGGTGAGCAGGTAAAATACCAGGGTCCAGACGATGTTGCGTCCCAACCCGAAGGCCTGCAGCCATTCGGTGGCGGCATCCCAGCCCAGGATACGGGTCACTGCCGCCGCCAGAAAGGCCAGCAACCAACCGGCGACGATGGCATAGAACGACAGCACCAGGCTCGGCACCAGCATGCCCGCATACCCCACCAGTGAGGCCATGGCCTGTTGCAGCGGAGTACGCCCCAGCTTGCGCACCGAGTCTACCGGGTTGGCCTGACCATAACGGCCGATGGCCACTTCCATTACCAGCATCGGAAAGGCCAGCAGCATCACCAGCACCAGGTAGGCAATCAGAAAGGCGCCACCGCCGTTGCTCGCAGCCTGTGTCGGAAAGCCCCAGATATTACCCAGCCCGACCGCCGCCCCGGCGGCGGCCATGATAAAGCCGAAGCGCGAGCCAAAATGTTCTCTCACTGTACTGTCCTTATTTCTTGTGCACTAAATATGCTTTTTCATTGAATGTCGGTGCTTGCCGTCGGGTCATCCTGCCTGGGCCAGGCGTTGACCACCGCCTTGACCAAAGTGGCCAGGGGAATGGCAAAGAATACCCCCCAGAATCCCCAGAGACCGCCAAACACCAGCACCGCCACGATAATGGCGATGGGATGCAGGTTGACCGCCTCCGAAAACAGGATCGGCACCAGCACGTTGCCATCCAGCGCCTGGATGATGCCGTAGGCGACAATCAGGTAGAAGAAGGGCGGGGTAAAGCCCCACTGAAACAGCCCCACCATGGCCACAGGTACCGTGGCCGCCGCCGCTCCTATATAGGGGATCAACACCGAGAAGCCGACCAGTACCGCCAGTAACAGCGGGTAGCGCAGGTCCAGCAGGATGAAGGTCAGGTAGCTGACGCTACCCACGATCAGGATTTCGATCACCTTGCCGCGCACATAGTTTGCTATCTGCACGTTCATTTCATGCCACACCCGCGATACCAACTCCCGATTGCGCGGCAGAAAACGGCTGGCACTGTGCATCAAGACGAGCTTGTCTTTAAGCATGAAGAACACCAGCACCGACACCAGGATCAGGTACACCATCAGGACGGCGGCATTGGTCAGCGAACTCAGCGACACACTGAGAATGGCGTCTGCCGAACCCAGCAGGCGAGCGCGCAGATCGTCCAGCACACTTTGCACCAGGGTCACGTCCACCAGTTCGGGGTATTGCTCCGGAAGGGTCAACAGCAGTTCCTGAGAGCGACCGATCATGGTCGGTATTTCACGGGCCAGATTGGCGGTTTGCGACAAGAAGGTCGGTACTATGCTGATCAGCGACAGCACCACCAGGATGGCAAACAGCAGCTGCACCACGGAAGCGGCCAGCCATCGGCTCAGCCCCAGCCGTTCCATCCGGCTGACCGGCCAGTCCAGCAGATAGGCAATCACCACAGCGGCGAAAAAGGGCGCCAGTATATGGCCCAGAAAATATACCACCACAAAACCAAACAACAGGCTCAGGAACAACGCAACGGCACCGGGATCGGAAAACCGCTGCCGATACCAATGCTTGAGAACATCCAGCATGTAATAATTTCCTTATGATGCCTTGGTAATCATCAATATCAGCATTTCGTCATCGTCGGCCACCAGCTCAAGCGGATGACCCATGCGCGAAACATAGGCGGGAATATCCTGGCGAGAGCCCGAGTCTCTCAATAACAGTCGTAACTGCTGCCCGGCCTCGGCCGCTTTCAACCAGAGCTTGACCCGGATCAACGGCAGCGGACAGCGCCAAGCAGTCGCATCCAGTATCTCCACCGCACCTCCGACCAAAAAAGAAAGGCATTATCCCTTTGTTATGGCGACCAAACAATGCTTGTGACCCCTTATTGGGGCGAGTATTCTGCTGACAGTGCACCATCAACAAGGTAACAATAATGGGTTTTCATGCCACCAGGCTGGCGTTGGCTTTTTCTCTGCTGACACTGACGCCGCTACAGGCCGCCAACAGACTGCCCGATATCGGCACCGCCGGTGTCAGCGCCATGTCGGTGGAACGGGAAGCCCGATTTGGCCAGGCCTTTACCCGCTTTGCCCGAGCCAACCAGCCGGTGATCGACGACCCTGTGCTCAACGAATACATTACCGATCTGGGCCTCCAACTTTTGTCACAGGCCGACTCGGTCCGGTTTCCGTTCCAGTTTCTGCTGATCCGTGACGACAGCATCAACGCCAGCGCCTTTCTCGGTGGCGTGCTGCAACTGCATACCGGCTTGTTCCTGTACGCGGAAAACGAAAGCGAGCTGGCCTCGGTTATCGCCCACGAAATCACCCACGTCACCCAACGCCATATCGCCCGCTATCTGGAGTCCCAGTCACGCAGCACCCCGCTGACCATCGCCGGACTGGTGGGCTCGGTGGCGCTGGCGATGGTCAACCCGCAGGCGGGTATGGCGGCGCTGCAGACCACCCTGGGTCTGAAGATGCAGTCGGCCATCAACTATACCCGGGACAATGAATTCGAGGCGGATCGTATCGGCTTGCGCCTGCTCCATAACGCCGGCTTCGACCCCAATGCCATGGCCGGTTTTTTTCAGAAGCTGGCCGACAAGTATCAGTTTGCCAGCTCGCCGCCGCCCATGTTGCTGACCCACCCGTTGCCCAGCAGTCGTATCGCCGAAGCCCGCAGCCGGGCTCAGGATTACCCGGCCAAGATCTACCCGGCCAGCCTGGAGTTTCAACTGGCCAAGGCCAGGATCATGGTCCGTTTTCAGCAAGCCGGCTCCGGTGACCTGTACCGTTTCTTCGAGCAGGCCGCTCTTGAAGCCGGCGACTGGCAGGCCGATGCCGCCCGTTATGGTCAGGCCATGGCATTGCTGCAGATCAATGAATACGACAAGGCCCGTCCCCTGCTGGAAGCCCTGGCCAGTCGTCACGCCAACAACATCTTCATCCTCGATGCCCTGACCGATCTGGATAATGCACAAGACCGCTTTGATACCGCGATTACCCGCTTGCAAAGCGCCCGGAAACAACTGCCCGATAATCAGGTGGTGATGATCAACCTGGCCGACAGCCTGCTGCAGGCGGGTCGTCATCAGGACGCCGCCACCCTGCTCGACAGTCATCTGCGCCGTCATCCGGAAAACCTGCTGGCCTGGGAGCTTATCGCCCAGGCCTACCGGCCCCTGAATGACGAGTCCTCCTTCCGCCGGGCCCAGGCCGAAGTGGCGGCCCTCAAGGGCCGCTACGAGCTGGCGGTGGATCAGATGGAAATCGCCGCCAACCTGGCGAAGGATGCCATGCAGCGCGCCCGCCTAGGCGCCCGGCTGGAGCAACTTCGCCAGCAGCAGAAAGACTGGGATGCATTGAGAAACTGAGCCGGGAACGGGATTGGGGGCTGCACACTCCTTTGTAGCCGCCGCTTCAGCAGGCCTGCTCAACGCTTGAAAGGCCTGCGCAGCAGGCCCTGCCGACGAAAGTCGCAGCTACGAGTCGAATTCCCAGTCCCTAATCCCCCCAATATATATCCTGCCAGCGGGCCAGATCTTCCGCCTTCAGTTCTCCCTGATGGCTGTCGACCAGCTTGCCGCTCGGGTTGATCACCATGGTGGTCGGTAGTGCTCTTGGCGTTTCAAACGGCCAGGGTCCCTCCAGGCCGGCGGCCACCGGCATCGTCATCCGATAGTCCGTTTTCAGGCGCTTCAGCTCGGCGGGAGGCAGAGAATCAAAGCTCACCGCCAGCACCTCTGGCCCCTCGATGTCGTTCAGCTCGTTCAGCAGGGGCATTTCCCGCAGACAGGGGGCGCACCATTCGGCGAAGTAGTTCACCACCAGCCACTGGCCCCGATAATCACTTAATTCACGGCGCTCTCCATCCGATAACGTCAGGGTCGCCGCATCGCCACACCCCGCCAACGACGTCGCCAAAAACGACACGGCCAAAAACAAAGACTGCTGCTTGCCCATATGCTGTACCCTCCGCACTGGCTTTTATACAATTACCCACAACATCACTCGCACCATGCCGGCGGCATCGCCACAGGAGTTTAGAATGAGCCTACGTATCTATCATAATCCCCGCTGCTCCAAGAGCCGGGAAACCCTCACTCTGCTGGAGCAGCAAGGCCTGAAGCCCGAGATTATCAAATATCTCGACACACCACCCGACACAGAGCAACTCAAGACCCTGTTGACACAACTGGGCATGAGTTCGGCCCGGGAGCTGATGCGTACCAAGGAAGAAGAATACAAGCGTCTCGGTCTGGCCGATGTGCATGACGAAGACGCCCTTGTCGCCGCCATGGTGGCGCACCCCAGGCTGATCGAGCGTCCCATCGTGGTTAACAACAACCAAGCTGCCCTGGGTCGTCCGCCCGAGCAGGTGCTGGACATTCTGTAATGAGCATCAAACTGGCACGTCTGCTGGCCCTGACCGGCTACTTTGGCCTGATCATCTGGGTCGCTCTCTGGCACGGACTTATCTCTCCGCACCCCGATCTCAGCATCGGCTTCATGTTGGTGATGTGGCTGCCCTGGCTGCTTATTCCCATGAAGGGCATGCTCAAAGGCAATCCCTATACCCATGCCTGGGCGGTTTACCTGCTGATGCCGTATTTTCTGCACTCGGCCACCCTGCTGTGGGTCGATGAAGGCGAACGCTGGCTGGCGGCAGTCGAACTGGTACTGGCCAGCACCATGTTCATCGGCAATACCTACTACGCCAAGTTTCGCGGTCGCGAGCTGGGACTGAGTATTCGCAAGAAGAAAGCGTAAAACAAAGCCGTAAGCGATCAACCATAAGAAAAGACAAAAAAACCGAGTCTGCCGCAGACTCGGTTTTTTTTCTTTAGCTGATGCCGACGGTTTGTAGTGGAAAATCGGACAAAGGGCACTACTCCGCCGGTACGCCGTTAATCCATCCATGGCGCCAACGGCCGGCTGAGCAGACACCCTTTTCCCTCCTTCCGCAGCGGAGTGGTCTGTCTGTCGTGCTCACCGACGACTCGGAGCCTAAAAAGAGGCGGCTGGGATAGCCTCAGCCGACCAGCACATGACAGGACATCTGTACTGAGCGTCGCAGGGATGCGGTTTAGCGTGTCGGAAGAGGCTACCTAGTGGCTTCTGAGCATATTTTACGGACTGACAGACTTAAGGCTGACAGCTGCTTTTATGCGTTAGTTCGTTCTGGGCTGAAGGTGCCGGGACCAGCGGTTTTCCAGCCGTCTAAAGCCCCAGACCAGCAGGAAGGTCAGACACATATACACCAGGCCCGCCGCCAGAAATGCCTCGAAAGGCGAGTAGTAGCGCGAGTTGACGATCCGGGCCGCGCCGGTCAGATCCACTATGGTGATCACCCCGGCGACCGCCGAGCCGTGCAGCATGAAAATCACCTCGTTACTGTAGGCCGGCAAGGCCCGTCGAAACGAGTTGGGCAGTATGATGCGCCGCAGTGTCGTCATCCTGTTCATGCCATAGGCATAGGCCGCTTCAATCTGCCCCCTGGGCATGGCATTGATCGAGCCGCGAATAATCTCGGCGGTATAGGCGCTGGTATTGAGGGTAAAGGCCAGAATGGCGCAAAACCAGGCCTGACTGAACAGATCCCAGGCGGCGGACTCCCGCAACCAGACCCATTGCCCGGCCCCGTAATAGATCAGAAACAGCTGTACCAGCAATGGTGTGCCGCGAAAGAAGTAGATATAGGCCCAGGCCGGCCCCTTGAACAACCAGTTGGCACTGTTGCGCAATATGCCCAGTGGCACCGCAATCAGCAGACCCAGCAACAGCGAGATGGCTACCAGAAACAGGGTGGTATAAAGCCCCTGCCAGTAGACGGTCCATTCATTGATGATGATTGAAAAATCCATTTATTACCTCGTCTGAATGGCGTAGTGACGTTCTGCCCACTTGAGCATGGAGGTAGACAGGGTGGTAAACAGCAGGAATATCACCGCCACCGCCATGTAAAAGGTAAAGGGCAACTGGGTAGCACCCGCCGCCAGCGAGGCCTTGCGCACCATGTCGTCCAGACCGATGATGGATACCAACGCCGTGGTCTTGAGCAGTACCAGCCAGTTGTTGCCCAGGCCCGGCAGGGCGTGGCGCATCATCTGCGGAAACAAGATACGCCGAAACACCAGAGTCGAGCGCATGCCATAGGCGCGGGCGGCCTCGAGCTCGCCCTTGTCCACCGCCAGAATGGCGCCGCGAAAGGTTTCGGTCATGTAGGCACCGAAGATAAAGCCGATGGTGACAATGCCGGCCATGAAGGGGCTGATTTCCACATAGTCGGGTAAATAGCTGACCCATTCGTGGGCAGGATCGCCGCCGCCTAGCCAGTCGTTCAGCTTCTGGTTGAGCGAATAGAGTGAATTGTTGAGCAATACCTGGCCGCCGAAGAAGATCAGCATCATCAATACCAGATCGGGAATGCCCCGAATCACGGTGGTGTAGCCGGTTGCGAGCCAGCGGGCAGGTTTGAATGAGGAGAGTTTGGCCAGTGCCCCCAGTAATCCCAGGGTAACCGCCAGTAGTAACGATAACAGGGCCACCTGTATGGTGACTGCCGCCCCTTCCATCAGGGCGCCTTCGTATCCTTTCAGATCCAGCATAACGATGTCCTATCATACCGGCCCCGAAACGGGGCCGGTAAACGCTGATTAACTGCCGTAAACGTCGTATTCGAAGTACTTGTTGTTCACTTCTTCGTATTTTCCGTTTTCACGCAGATCCTGGATAGCCTGGTTCAGCATGTTTTTCAGCTTCTGATCCTGCTTGCGTACCGCAATACCGAAACCTTCGCCGAACCATTGCTCATCGGTGACCGAGGGGCCGACAAACTCGAACTGATCGCCGCCGTCCTTGTTCAGCAGCCCTTCCTCGATGGCGGTGGCATCCAGAAAGACATAATCGATGCGGCCGGACTTCAGATCCAGGTAGGCTTCATCGGCGTTACCGTAACGCACCAGCGCAACATCTCTGCCGAAGTTGTCGGTCAGGTACTTGTCGTGGGTGGTGGCGATCTGCACCCCAACCTTCTTGCCCTTGAGGCCTTCCTTGCTCAGATCGAGCTCGGTGCCCTTTTTGGTCACGAACTTGTTCGGTACCAACGCGTATTTGCCGGTAAAGTCCACGGTGCGCTTACGCTCTTCGGTGATCGACATGGCGGCGATAATGGCGTCATATTTACGTGCCAGCAACGCCGGAATGATGCCGTCCCAGTCCTGGGCCACCAGCTCGCACTTCACCTGCATCTGCTCGCACAGGGCATTGGCCATGTCCACGTCAAAACCCTGCAGCTCACCGTTTTCATCGGTCCAGGAAAACGGAGGATAAGCCCCTTCAATACCAAAACGTACGGTTTTCCAGTCCTGCGCCTGAACAGCGCCTGCCGCCAGGGTAGCCATGACGGCGCCCGCAACCAACAGTTTTTTCATAAGCATTACTCCTTGTATTACGCCTTGTGTATCAGTTAGTTATTACTCGCCGACCTCAATAGGACGACGATATAAACTGCTTGAATCGCTCCGAGCTCGGGTTGGCAAACACCTGTTTCGGATCGCCTTGCTCTTCCACCAGACCCTGATGCAAAAATATAAGCTTGTTGGAGACCTCACGAGCAAAACTCATTTCATGGGTCACCACCAGCATGGTCCGGCCTTCCTCCGCCAAGCCCCGCATCACGCCCAGTACCTCACCAACCAGCTCGGGATCCAGTGCCGAGGTGGGTTCATCGAACAACATCACCTCGGGGTCGACCGCCAGGGCCCGGGCTATCGCCGCCCGTTGCTGCTGACCACCGGACAAATGGCTGGGATAATATTCCCGCCGTTCGTAGAGCCCGACCTTGTGCAACAGCGCTTCGGCCTTTTCAATGGCCTCTTTCTTCGGCACCTTGAGCACATGCACCGGCACCTCGATGATGTTCTCCAATATAGTCATATGGGACCATAAGTTGAAACTCTGGAACACCATGGCCAGCCGGGAGCGGATGCGCTCGACCTGGCGCATGTTGACCGGCTCACGCTCTCCAGCCTTGTTGGTGCGCATCTCGATCAGCTCACCATGCAGCCGCACTTCACCGGCCGACGGAGTTTCCAGCAGATTGATACAGCGTAAAAAAGTGGACTTACCGGATCCGGAAGAACCGATAATGGAGATAACATCGCCATTATCGGCCTTTAAATCTATGCCTTTCAACACTTCCAGGGAGCCGTAGTGTTTGTGCAGTCCCGACACTTCCAGGGCAGCTTTACTCATCCGTTAGACCCTTGTTCCCGATGCCGACAAGACGGCATAGTTGCATTCATGGTTAACAGTTTGTTAACCGTCGTGAGGGAAACTACCATCTGTTTACGCTAATAACAACAGAATCCCCTTTCAACAACCGCACCAGTTGGTTTTTTATACATAATAACACCTGGTTGGCAGTATAATATTATGCAAAAATATCGAATAAATTATCAACCATGAATTTTTCCACTACTCCGGCCCTCCCCTTCCCGGCCGGATTTCCCATCCAGAAACTCGGCCCGCCCCGAAAGTCACACCGCACATATTTCGGCTTTTTTTTCCATTTAGGCTCACGTATCCTGTCGACAAAGGAATATGGCGGTTAAAAAACCAGCTCAATCAATCAATTGGAAGATAAACTATATGTACTCCGGCTTGCTTATCGTGTTGTTGCCCCTGGCGCTGGGCTATTGTATCCCCTGCCGTTCCCAGTCGATCCTGCATGTCATTAATGTGTCGGTGGCCCGCATGGTCTACCTGATCCTGTTTCTGATGGGGATAAGCCTGGCCTTCGTCGACAACCTGAGCGCTCACCTGGGTACCATTTTTACCGTCTGCCTGACCTTTCTCGCCTGCATCACCCTCGCCAACCTGGCCGGACTCTGGCTGCTGGATGTACGCCGGGGCCGGGTCAGCGGCGAGCGGGGCGCCCCCGTCATCAGCAAGTGGTCCCTGTTGCTGGATTCGATCAAGCTCTGTCTGGTGATACTGGCGGGGGTACTGCTGGGACAGTTTCTCGACCCCGAATGGTTTGCGGTCGACGCCCTGAGCGAATGGGCACTGATGCTGCTGTTGCTGCTGATAGGCATTCAACTGCGCAATTCCGGCATGAAACTGCGGCAGATATTGCTCAACCCCTGGGGCCTGGCCATAGCCCTGGTGGTCATGGTCAGCTCCTGGGGCGGCGGCCTCGCCGGGGCTTGGCTGCTGAATATGCCACTGAGCCACGGCCTGGCCTTTTCGTCCGGCTATGGCTGGTATTCACTGTCGGGCATTCTGATCAGCGACCAGTTGGGGCCGGTCATGGGCAGTGCCGCCTTCCTCAACGATCTGGCCCGGGAGCTGGTCGCCATCATGTTGATTCCGGCGCTGATGCGCCGCCATCCGTCCTGCGCCATCGGCTACGGCGGCGCCACCGCCATGGATTTTACTCTGCCGGTATTGCAGCGTTCCGGCGGAGTGGCCATAGTACCGCTCGCCATCGTCTCCGGCTTTATCCTGAGCCTGGCCGCACCGGTTTTCATTCTCGCCTTTCTGTCTCTCGGCGGCTAAATTTTGACCAGTTACTTTCCTTTATTTCTTGCACCTTTCGGCTCAATCAGTATGGTGAATAGGGTATTTTATTTATTCACTTCCAAGGGAAGGACATTTGATGATGAAAACGGTAGGTCTGGTCGGTTGGCGCGGTATGGTGGGCTCGGTATTGATGAGCCGCATGGTGGAAGAAGGTGACTTTTCCCGCATCAAACCGGTCTTTTTCACCACCTCCCAGGCGGGTCAGCCTGCTCCCGACTTCGGCACCGATGCCGGTACCCTGCAAAGCGCCTATGACATCGATGCCCTCAAGGCGCTGGATGTAGTACTGACCTGTCAGGGCGGCGACTACACCAAGGAAGTCTATCCCAAGCTGCGCGCTGCCGGCTGGAACGGCTACTGGATCGACGCCGCTTCCGCCCTGCGCATGGATGACGAAGCGCTGATCGTACTGGATCCGGTCAACGGCAAGCAGATCCAGCAGGCGCTGGACAATGGCGCAAAGACCTTCGTCGGCGGCAACTGTACCGTCAGCCTGATGCTGATGGCACTGGGCGGCCTGTTCGAAAAGGATCTGGTCGAGTGGGTGGCGGTGTCCACCTACCAGGCGGCCTCCGGCGGCGGTGCCCGTCACATGCGCGAACTGATCACCCAGATGGGCATGCTGCGTGACGAAGTGGCCGAAGAGCTGGCCGATCCGGCTTCCGCCATTCTCGAACTGGAGCGCAAAGTCACCGAGAAGACCCGCAGTGGCGACCTGCCGGTCGACAACTTCGGCGTGCCCCTGGCCGGCAGCCTGATCCCCTGGATCGACTCCCAACTGGAAAACGGCCAGAGCCGCGAAGAATGGAAGGGCCAGGCCGAGACCAACAAGATCCTCGGCATAGAGCAGACCATTCCGGTCGACGGCCTCTGCGTGCGTGTCGGCGCCCTGCGCTGCCACAGCCAGTCGTTCACCATCAAGCTGAAGCAGGACATTTCCATCCCCGAGGTAGAGAAGCTGCTGGCCAGCCATAACGACTGGGTCAAGGTGATCCCCAACGACCGTCAGCTGTCGATGGAAGAACTGACCCCGGCCGCGGTAACCGGCACCTTGAGTGTACCGGTCGGCCGCCTGCGCAAGCTGAACATGGGCCCGCAATACCTGTCTGCCTTCTCGGTCGGCGACCAGCTGTTGTGGGGTGCCGCCGAGCCCCTGCGCCGCATGCTGCACCTGCTGCCGTAAGCCTCATAGCCTGATGTCAAAAGCCCGCCACCCGGCGGGCTTTTTCATGCTGATAAGCTGACTTTGATGTATCAGAAATTCGGACAAAGGGCACTACTCCTCCGACACGTCGTAATACTAGTTCGCATAAAGGTCTAATCGTCTTTTGAATTCGAGCGCAGAGGCAACACAGCCACCTCCCGCGACACGCTACGGGATATGCCTGCTGCGAACATTCACTGGATGTTCGGTCAGGCTGAAACCTTTCGTCACGGCAAGACAAGCTTGCCCCATCTAAGCTCGGACATGCCATCTGACCGCCAGGGAAGGCGGGAATGGCAGGAGCATTTTCCGGCCATGGCATGTCACGGTCGTGGGAGCCATTCTCTGTTGCCTCTTCTCGAGCACCGAGTTGCCCGCAGACGACTCAGATGCATCAAGGAGGACAAAGGGATCTGCTCCGCCGACCTTCTGTTTCAGGGATGAAACAGAGAGCGTACAGGATGTCTTCATCGCGGGTCGGCGGAGCGGGCCCTTTGTCCGATACTTCCCGGCCTTGCCTTCATCTGCTCGTACATCCCGCTTGTTCAATTTCTGTGCTCGGGTTAGGATCTGCCCCCTTTTTGCCGATCACTCCCAAGGACTCCCCATGAAAACCTTTATCCCCAGCAAAGACGCCGCGCTAGAGGATTCAATCAGCTACTTTCAGCAGCAGTTGAGTACCCTGGGCTTTGATATCGAGGAAGCCTCCTGGCTCAACCCGGTACCCAATGTGTGGTCGGTACATATTCGCGACAAAGACTGCCCTCTGTGCTTCACCAACGGCAAGGGCGCCAGCAAAAAAGCCGCCCTGGCCTCGGCTCTGGGTGAATACTTCGAGCGTCTGGCCACCAACTATTTCTTCGCCGACTTTTACCTGGGCCAGGACATCGCCAACGGCGACTTCGTGCATTACCCCAACGAGAAGTGGTTTGCACTGCCCGCCGACAACGGCCTGCCCGCCGGTGTGCTCGACGACTATACCCGCGGCTTCTACGATCCGGACGGCGAGCTGACCGCCGACATGCTGATCGATCTGCAGTCCGGCAACGAAGAACGCGGCATCTGCGCCCTGCCCTTCGAGCGCCAGGGTGACCAGCAGACCGTATATATTCCGATGAACATCGTCGGCAACCTCTATGTGTCCAACGGTATGAGCGCCGGCAACACCCGCACCGAGGCGCGTACTCAGGGCCTGTCCGAGGTGTTCGAACGCCATATCAAGAACCGCATCATTGCCGAGCGCATCAGCCTGCCGACCATTCCCGCCGAGGTGATGGCCCGCTATCCGCATATCCAGGAGCCAATAGCCGCCCTGGAAGCGGAAGGCTTCCCCATTCACGCCTTCGACGCCTCTCTGGGCGGAGAATACCCGGTGATCTGCGTGGTGCTGTTCAACCCTGCCAACAGCACCTGTTTCGCCTCCTTCGGCGCTCACCCCCGCTTCGAAGTGGCGTTGGAGCGAACCGTTACCGAGCTGCTGCAGGGCCGTAGCCTGAAGGATTTAGACGTGTTCGTACCGCCTTCCTTCGAAGATGATGAAATAGCGGATCATCACAACCTGGAAACCCACTTCATCGACTCTTCCGGCCTGATCAGCTGGGACATGTTCAAGGACCAGGCCGACTATGAATTTGCCGACTGGGACTTCAGCGGCAGCTCGGAGCAGGAATTCAATCACCTGATGGCGATTTTCGATCAGTTGGAGCAGCCGGTGTACATCGCCGATTACGAGCACCTGGGCGTCTATGCCTGTCGTATTCTGGTACCCGGCATGTCAGATATCTACCCGGTCGAAGATCTGCTGCTGGCCAACAACAGCATGGGAGCCGGCCTGCGCGCCACCCTGCTCAGCCTGCCGGCCAGCGATGCGGACGCCGAACAGCTGATGGGTCTGTACGAACTGCTGGAAGAAGAAGGGCTGGATGACTTCACCCGGGTGCGCGAACTGATCGGCATAGCACCGAACAAGGGCACCGCCTGGCATACCCTGCGGGTGGGAGAGCTCAAGTGCATGCTGGCACTGGCCGCCGGTGAGCGGGAAACCGCGCTGGAGTACGCCGACTGGACCCTGAGCTTCAACGCCTCCGTGTTCAGCGACGAGCGCCATCGTTACTATCGCTGCCTGAAAGCCGCGCTGGAGCTGCACCTGTCGGACGAACGAGAGCCGGCCCAATACCGTTCGGCTTTCGAAAGCATGTTCGGTGCCGACACCGTTGAGCAGGTGTGGCAACAAATCGACGGTAGCGCCCGCTTCCACGGCCTGACGCTGGCCGACGAAAGCCTCAGGGACTTTGCCGCCCATCAGGCGCTGCTGGCCACCTACGAAAAACTGCAAACAGCCAAGCGCGCCGCCAGCTGGAAATAAGCACGGTGACCGGTGACCGGTCACCGGCATAAAATCTGTTGGTAAAACGACAAGACCCCGGCTCGTTGCCGGGGTCTTTGTTTATCCAGTTCCCACTCCCTGTTCACCGCTACCAGGGCATCAGGACTTTTTGTCTTTCAGTATGTCCTTCAGGGCGGCGGCGTCGATCGCTCCCGGGATCAGGGTACCGTCGGGAAACACCAGTGCCGGCGTGCCGTTCAGGCCCAGACTGCGGAACAAACTCAGGTTCTGGCTCAGCTTGTCGGCAATTTCCTTGCTGTCGGCTTTCTTCTGCAGAGCCTTGGCATCCAGCCCGGCCTTGTCGGCAATGGTGGCCAGGGCGGCGGTCTGCACCCGCTGCTGGCTCATCAGCGCCTGATGCAGCTCTTCATACTGACGGGGCGCCTCCTGGGCTGCGGCCAGCGCCAGACGCGCCGCCTGCACCGAATCGGGACCCAGAATGCCGATGTCCTTGACGATCACCTTCAGCTCGGACTCACTCTTGATCAGCTCTTTCAGGGTTTCGTTCATGCGACGGCAATATGGGCAGTTGTAATCGGTGAAATACACCATTTCCATTTTGCCCTTGGGGTTGCCCATGACACCGTCGGTGTGGTTGGCAAACAGCTGGCCCGATTGCTCCTGCAGTTGCTTGGCAAACTCCTGCTGCTGGGCCATCTTGTCTTTTTCTTCCAGCTTGATGATGGCTTCCCGCAGTATCTCCGGTTGTTCCAGCAGAGTTTCGCGCACCAGTTTCTGAAATTCATCCCGGCTCATGTCTGCCTGTGCCGGGGTGGCGGCAAACAGACCCAGCGCCAGTATGGGGGCCAGGGGGTTCAATACTCGAGGATTCATCAGCTTCTCACTTCAGGCTAGGTTATGGGAGCAGACTACCAGAGCCTCACGGCCATCAGAAGAGCCCTTACTTATTAATCAGATAGTCACGGTCGAAAAAGGTGCGCATCCACCGGGGTTTGAACACCACCAGCAGGGTGATGGCCATACCGTTGAGCAGGGCCTCGGGGAACAGCAGCAAGGGAAGTATGCCGACGTAGTTATCCTGCACCACTTGCCAGCTATACAGCTCGGACCACAACACATAACCGGCAAAAAGCAGGGTTTTGACGGCGATAGTCAGGGCCGCATTGAAGAAGCCGGCGACGAAGATATAGACGAACAGGTGCCGATACAGATAGCTGTAGGTCAGCAGAAAAACGAAATAGCTGAACGACAGCGGCACTATCACTCCCAGCAGCAGGTTGACGCCGAAATCTGACCAGGGCTCGAAGCCGAACAGGGTGATCAGCAGCAGGCTCAGGGTGCCCATCAGCACCCCCATCCGCCAGCCCAGCATCAGCGCCAATGTGGTCAGGCCGAGAAAATGCACCTCCAGCCCTTCCTTGACACCGGCCTGCAACATCCACAGGGGTACCAGGGCAATGGCTGCGCCAAAACACAGATGCTGGCGGTTCTTGTCCGCCAGCCAGGCTTGCCAGTCAAGTTTCCAGGCGGCAAGAAGCAGCACCAGTATGCTCGGTAAAATCAAGATTCACTCCTCACCTGTTTTGATGTGCGTATCGCAGCAGAGACCATGCCCGATGATACTACATGACTCCCTGCAACAGCACCGGTACACCCGATCCCCATGAACCGCCATTCGTGTTCGAGTCGCTCTCACATTCCGAAAAAACAGAACAAACACAACCTTGATTCTGAAAATCCAGAATTTCTATTTTCTCATCCCATAAAAATCAACAACTTAATAAATAAAACGACTTTTTAACTTTGGCATCGAAACTGCAACCTTATTGCTGCACCATCATAACCAACAAGGAAGCCAACCAATGAAGGTCATCAAACACTGCCTGCTCGGCGCCTCTCTGGCGTTGTCCGTGACCGCCACCCAGGCCACCGAATTCATCAACGTGCTCACCGGTGGCACCAGCGGGGTCTATTATCCGCTGGGTGTCGCCATTTCCCAGTTGTACGGCAAGCAGATCCCCGATGCCAAGGTACAGGTTCAGGCCACCCGTGCCTCGGTGGAAAACCTGACCCTGCTGCAACGTGGCCGCGGTGAGATCGGCTTTGCCCTGGCCGACAGCGTGGCCGATGCCTGGAATGGCGAGGAGGAAGCCGGCTTCAAGGCACCACTGAAAAAACTGCGTGCCGTGGGCGCCACCTATTCCAACTACATCCAGATCGTGGCCCGGGCCGACAGCGGTATTACCAGCCTGGAAGATCTGAAGGGCAAGCGCATTTCGGTCGGCGCGCCGCGTTCCGGCACCGAGCTGAATGCCCGCGCCATCTTCAAGGCCGCCGGCATGAACTACGACGACTTCTCCCGCACCGAATATCTGCCCTTCGGTGAGTCGGTCGAACTGATGAAAAACCGCCAGCTGGATGCCACCCTGCAATCTGCCGGTCTCGGCATGGCCGCCTTCCGCGATCTGGCTTCCCATGCTCCCGTGATATTCGTGCCCATCCCCACCGAACTGGTCGCCAACATCGGCAATGACGCCTATCGTCCCAGCATGATCCCCGCCGGCACCTATACCGGCCAAGACAGCGATGTGCCTACCGTGGCTATCAGCAACCTGTTGATCACTCATGAAAAGGTATCCGACGAAACCGCCTATCAGATGGCCAAACAGGTATATGAGAACCTGCCTGCCCTGCGCAATGCCCACAGCGCCGCCGAGGGCATCACCGCAGAAGACGCCGTTCAGGGCCTCCCTCTGCCGTTACATCCCGGTGCCGAACGCTATTACAAAGAAAAAGGCCTGTTGAACTGACGGGCCTGGGCCATCGGTGCTCTTCAGCCGGTGGCTCAATCGCCAGTAACCAGAATCAAAAACAATATCGAGTCCGTTACCGACGGCAATCGTATTAACTGCAGCCTGGCCGAATATCGGCGGACGGGCTGAGGAGTGATGATGAGCGAACCCCAAACCCGACCTCAGGCGCTTGTGTTTTATGGTGCCCTGGCCTTTTCAATCTTCCAGATTGTCACCGCCGCCTTCAGCCCCTTGTCCACCACAGTGGTAAGGGCCGTTCATGTCGGCTTTCTGCTGTTTCTGGTTTACCAGCTTTACGGTGCTCGCGGCCAGCGTCTGTCCCGCCCCTCGGTCTGGAGCCTGCTGCTGGGGGCTACCGCCCTGCTGTTCGCCTTCTACCACTGGTGGTTCGAAGCGGACCTGATTTATCGTGCCGGTGACATGAACCAGACCGACTGGATTATCGGCAGCATCACCCTCTTGATGGTATTCGACGCCGCCCGCCGACTGATGGGCTGGGCGTTGCCCATGATTTGCCTGAGCTTCGTCGCCTATGCACTGCTCGGCCAGCATCTGCCCGACGTGCTGATGCACAGAGGCTACGGTCTGGATCAGGTGGTGTCGCAACTGGCCTTCAGTACCGAAGGCATCTACGGCACCCCGACCTATGTCTCGTCCAGCTACATCTTCCTGTTTATCCTGTTCGGCGCCTTTCTCGAACAGGCCGGCATGCTCAAACTGTTCAACGACGTGGCCATCGGTTCTGTCGGTCACACCCGTGGTGGCCCGGCCAAGGTGTCGGTACTCTCTTCCGGCATGATGGGCACCATCAACGGCTCCGGCGTGGCCAACGTGGTCAGCACCGGCCAGTTCACCATACCGCTGATGAAGAAATTCGGCTACAGGTCCGATTTCGCCGGTGCGGTGGAAGCGACCAGCTCCATGGGAGGCCAGATCATGCCACCTGTGATGGGTGCCGTGGCCTTCATCATGGCCGAAACCATCAACGTACCCTATGTGGACATCACCAAGGCCGCCTTGATCCCCGCCGTCCTCTATTTCTTTACCGTGTTCCTGATGGTGCATCTGGAAGCGGGCCGTGCCGGCCTCAACGGCCTGCCCAAGGCCGAGTGCCCCAACCCGCTGACCGCCCTCAAACAACGCTGGTATCTGCTGCTGCCGCTGGTGGCACTGGTTGTCATGCTGTTCTCCGGTTTCACCCCTCTGTTCGCCGGCATGATGGGACTGGCCCTGACGGTGGTGTTGATCATGGGTAACGGCATCGCCAAACACCTTGGCGCCAAAGGCCTGCGCTACGCCTTCTGGGTCGCTCTGGGTCTGGCCTGTGCCAGCTTCAACCATTTCGGCATCACCGCCATTTTCGTGATCGTCGCCATCCTGACCGTGCTGCTGCTGGTCAAGCGTGAACAGAACATTCTCAATACCGTGGTCAATGCCCTCTATCAGGGGGCCCTGCATGCCCTGCCGGTCGGTGTGGCCTGTGCGCTGGTCGGGGTCATCATAGGGGTTATCTCGCTGACCGGAGCCGCCACCATAGTCGCCGGTTTCATTATTCAGCTGGGCGAGCACAGCCTGCTGCTGTCGCTGGTGCTGACCATGCTGACCTGTCTGGTACTGGGCATGGGCATCCCCACCATTCCCAACTACATCATCACCAGCTCCATCGCCGCCCCGGCGCTGCTGGAGCTTGGGGTGCCGCTGATCGTCTCGCACATGTTCGTGTTCTATTTCGGCATCATGGCCGATCTGACGCCACCGGTGGCACTGGCCGCCTTCGCTGCCTCGCCCATCGCCAAGGCCTCGGGCCTGCGGATCGGCATGCGCTCGCTGCAAATTGCCATTGCCGGCTTCGTGGTGCCCTACATGGCGGTCTATGCCCCCGAACTGATGCTGCAGGGAGATGCGGGCCTCGCAGCCACCATCTTCGTGGTGTTCAAGGCGCTGCTGGCGGTGTCGCTGTGGGGCATGGGCGTCATCGGCTACTGGCTGCGTCCCTTCGGCTGGGCAGAACGTCTGGTTGCCATCGTCGCCGCCGCCCTGCTGGTGTTCTCACTACCCTTCACCGATGAAGTCGGTCTGGTCCTCGCCGCCCTGCTGCTCGGCCGTCATTGGCTGCAGGTCCGGAGCCAGCGCCAGTTGGCACCATCCTGATATGCTGTGTCTGGCTTCCGCCGCCACCACTGTGATGCTGCTGACCGGCGGCATCACCCTGAGCTGGGATCATTCGGTGGAAAAAACGCGCTGGCAGGAACATTATCGAGTAACCAACAACCAGTTGCACCTGGTGGAAGCCGGCGTGCAAGGCGCGGGGGCCGGCATGGAGCCGCCCCCCGGCGCTCGACTGGAGCGGGGCGCCTGGCGCTGGCAACCGGATCTCTGGCTGGAACAGCTTACCCTTGCCAGCTCCGAGTTTACCGGGGATTATACCCTGTGCCTGGATTCGGGATTGTGCCGACCGCTCGGCCACTGGCTGCCGCCCGGGCACAGCGTTACCCTGACTCCCTGTGATACCCCGGAGGTCCACTGAAGTCCCCATCGCTCAAAAAACATCTGCTCTGGCTGTTCGGCCTCCTGCTGTTCAGCCTGTTGCTGATCTGGATCTGGCTTGGCAGTTGGCAGCGTCAGATAGCCGAACAGGAACTCCGGGCCCAGCAGCAACTGCAGGTGTACCGGGCCACTCTCGTGTCGGAAATAGCCCGCTTCGAAAACATACCCCGCGCCCTGCAGTCCCATCCGGTGCTGACCCGGGTTCTGTCCCGTCCCGACGATGCCGATGTCATCATCCGAGCCAATCGGTTGCTGGAACAACTTGCCGCCGATACCGGGGTAGAGACGCTTTATCTGATGAACGCTCGGGGCACGGTGCTGGCGGCCAGTAACTGGCGCCAGCCTCATTCCTTTATCGGCCAGAACTATGGCTTCCGGCCCTATTTTCACGATGCCCTGCGGGGGAGCTTCGGCGAATTTTACGGCGTCGGCGCCACCACCCGTATTCCCGGGTATTTCTTCGGCCTGCAACTGAACCATGAAGAAAGTGACAGAGGGGTACTGGCAGCCAAAATTACCCTGCTGGAACTGGAAAAAAGCTGGCAACCTACCAGAGACCTGGTAATGGTGGTGGATCCGGATCAGGTGGTCGCCCTCGCCTCCCGCACCGAACTCAAGTTCAAAACCCTGACGCCGCTCAGCCCGGAGGCCCGGCAACGCCTGGACCGCACCCGCCAATATGCGCCCATGCCGCTGGCAGCTCTGGCGGTCGACAACAGGAATGGTCATCCAACCTGGCAGGACAAGCGGTATCGGGTAAGCCAGCTTGACCTGCCCCGGCGGCAATGGCGACTGCAACTGTGGTGGCCAAGCCGGCCGCTGATGGTGAATGCCACCCTGGTGACGGCGGTGGCCGGGTTCAGCATTATCGCCATGACCCTGTTGCTGCTCTACTGGCGCCAGCGGCGGCGATACATACAGGTTCAGCTCAAGGCCAAAAACGAGCTGGAGTACAAGGTAATGGAACGCACCTCGGCCCTGGCCATCTCCAACCGGCAGCTGGAGCGGCAGGTGGAAGAACGCTTTCAGGCCGAAGCCCGGCTCAGATCCATGCAGCATGAACTGATCCACATCAACCGGCTGGCGGCGCTGGGGCAAATGGCCGCCAGCGTGGCCCACGAAGTAAATCAGCCACTCACAGCCCTGAAAAACCAGTCGGCCAATACCCTGATCCTGGCTCAAAGGAGCATGTATCCTCAGGTCGAAGAAAGCCTGAATACCATGGTCCGGCTGGTCGACCGTATCGCCCGCCTGACCTCACAGCTGAAGTTGTTTGCCGCTACCCGACGCAAGACCAGCGGCCTCTGCCGGCTCGACGAGGCGCTGGACAATGTACTGAGCTGGTTGGCGCCACGGCTGGACGAACAGCAGATCCGGCTGGTAAGAACGCCGGCTGCAGAGCTGATGCTACCCATGGAGCTGCACGCCCTGGAGCAGGTACTGGCCAACCTGATCGGCAACAGCCTGGATGCCCTGAACGGCCGGGAAGAGGCCAGCATCACCCTGGAAGCAGGCGATGACTTTCTTTGTTTGTGGGATAATGGTCCCGGTATTGCCCCGCCTCTGCTGGACAAGGTGACGGAACCGTTTTTTTCCACCAAGGAAGCGGGTCAGGGACTCGGATTGGGACTCGCCATCGTCCGGGATCTGGTGGAAGCCAGCGACGGACGGCTGGACATCGCCGACTCCCCGTCGGGCGGTGCCCGCTTTACCCTTAACTGGAGCCAAGATGAATAACACTGACATTGAAGTCTGGCTGGTAGAAGACGACGACGATGTTCGCCAAAGCCTGCTGCAAACCCTGCAACTCTCGGACCTGACGGCTCGCGGCTTTGCCCGGGCCGAACAGGCGTTGCAAGCCCTGCCGCCGGAAGCCCCCGTGGTGGTCCTGTCCGACGTTCGCATGCCGGGCATGGATGGCATTACGCTGCTGCAGCAACTTCAGCGCCGGGATGCCGAACTGCCGGTACTGCTGCTCACCGGTCATGGCGACATCCCCATGGCGGTGGCCGCCATACATCAGGGGGCCCAGGACTTTTTCGAAAAGCCCTTCGAGCCGGAGCAACTGTTGCACTGCCTGCGCCGGGCCATCGACAAACGCGCCCTGGTACTGGAAAATCGCCGGCTGCGCCGCCAGCTGGCAGAGGGCAGAGGCCAGTCCCTGCTGCTGGGGCAAGCCCCGCAGATAGAACTGCTTCGCCGCCAGATAGACAACATCGCCGATACCTCGGCCTCGGTGCTGATTTTGGGTGAAACCGGCACCGGCAAGGAAATGGTGGCCCGCAGCCTGCATCAGGGCAGCGGACGCAAGGGCAACCTGGTCGCGGTCAACTGTACCGCCCTGCCCGAGTCCATTTTTGAAAGCGAAATGTTCGGGGCCGAACCCGGTGCCTATACCGGTGTCACCAAGCGGCGCATCGGCAAGATAGAACACGCCGACGGCGGCACCCTGTTCCTCGACGAAATAGAAGGAATGCCCCTCAACCTGCAGGCCAAGATGCTGCGGGTCTTGCAGGAGTCGGTACTGGAGCGGTTGGGAGGCAACAAGTTGATCCCGGTGGATGCCCGGCTGGTGGCCGCCACCAAGGTAGACCTGAAAACCGCCAGCGATGCCGGACTGTTCAGGGCAGATCTCTATTTTCGCCTGAATGTGGTGACCCTGGCCCTGCCCCCCCTGCGAGAACGTCGCGAGGACATTTCACTGCTGTTCCTGCATTTTGTCGAACAGGCCAGACAACGATACAACCGAGACGTACCGCCACCCAGCTCCTCCCTGATGCAGGAGTTGCTCAACCGGGACTGGCCCGGCAATGTGCGTGAACTGCGCCACCACGCCGAACAATATGTACTGGGAGTACTGCCGACGGCCCCGACAATACCCGAGCTGACTCTGCCGCATCAGTTATCCCGGCTCGAGCAACAATTGATCGAGGCCGCCATGAAACAGGCAGAGGATAATGTCGCTCTGGCTGCCGAGCACCTGGGTATCCCCCGCAAAACCCTGTACGACAAGCTGGCCAGATACAAATACCCCAGGGGCGCAGACTAGCAGCTCCAACTCGCTCTCCTGCATCTGCTACTGACAACAATTCGGCGAAAACCGCCGTCAGCCGGTGTTTCTCGACTAGTATAAAATGCACTCATCAAAATAACCTGGCCCAGAGACCATGCAGGTACATGGATGAAACTGCCCAATATATCTCGCTGGCTACCACAGGATCATTACTCGTTTGTCGCCACCTCATTGCTGCTGGTGGCACTGGCGCTGTCGAGCTGGTTTATCAGCCGGCACTGGATAGATCTACATATTCAAAGCCAGTTACAGGTGCTGAAGCTGCAGAGCACTCAGGCCACCGCCGCCGCAATTGAACATTTGCAACTGGACAGCCAGCACGCCAGAGAAATTGCCCAGACCCTGTCATCCTTATCCAGCCTGCGGCTCTTCCTGAAAAATGCCCGTCACGGCCCCCCCCTGCAGGCGGATCTGGATCAGTTCGGCAAAGCCTTCAACCTCGGTGGTATCTGGCTGCTCGACCGGCAGGGAAAAATACTGGCCCAAAGTACCGACAGCCAGCCCCCACCGGCATTTGACCGCTATACCGACGGCAAGCGCCCCCTGTCTCGGCTGATCTTCGACCCCGAGCAACAGCAGGCCAGGATCTATCACGCCACCCCGGTCACGGAGAGTGGCTCCGTGACCCTGTTGCTCTGCGCCAACCTGCATCCCATCAACCTTAGATCATATCGCATCGAGCTGCTGGTGACCGATAGCAACGGCATCATTTCGCTGGCGGATAACCCCGACTGGCTGCGGCATTCGCTCGGCCAGCCGCCAGTTGTACCCTCGGCGTCAGCGCAGCCCGGCCCCTTGCCGACACGTATCAGCCCGTTGCAACCCGAAGTGTTGTTGCTCGGTCCACAACATCAACCGGTACTGCTTGTCAGCCACGCCAGCAATAGCGGAGACTATCAGGTCCATGCCCTCGCCGATGCCGAGCCCATTTATCGTCAGGCCCGGGAAAAAGACACTCTGGCGGCCGTCATTACCCTGGCAAGCACCGGCTCGCTGTGGGGCGGGGTTCTCACCATACTGACCCTGAAGCGCAGACGGCGACATCATCTGGCCATGGCTCGGGCCAATGATGAACTGCTGTGCCTGAACCGACAGCTAAAACAACTGGCCACCACCGATGCGCTGACCCAATGCCCGAACCGGCGCGCCGCCGAAACCCGGGTGAAGTATGAACAGGCCAAGCTGCAGCGTTACCACCATCCTTTCTGTATCGTGATGCTCGATATCGACTTCTTCAAGCGTATCAACGATCAGCATGGTCACGACATCGGCGATCAGGTGTTGCGCCACTTTGCCCTCATCGGCCGCCAGACGATAAGAGATACCGATGTGCTGGCGCGCATCGGCGGTGAGGAGTTTTTACTGATATTGCCGGAAACTGCGTTTGAGCAAGCCATACAATTGGCCCAGCGTCTGCTCGATACCCTGGCCGCCACACCACTGTACCTGACCGACAGAACCATCTGCTTTACCTTCAGTGGCGGCCTGGCCGAGGCCACCACTGAAGACAACATCAGCCAGTTACTCATCCGTGCCGACCAGGCCTTGTATCAGGCCAAAGAGCAGGGGCGCTGCCAGATCTGCAGCGCCTCCTTGCCACGGCCTCAGTCCGTGGCCGCGGGCTGAACCGAATGCACTGCCAGCCTGTCCGGCTTGTCCACCAGCGTATAGCTGAGCTTGTCCAGCGTGACAGTGACCGCCAGCTGGCGATTCTCTTCATGGCTGATCTGCACCAACTGGTAATCCAGCTCCGGCGCCACCCAGAAGCGGGTTTTGCGCTTGCTGTTGCCTCTGTCCCGCTCCACGATCAGGCTGTCGAAGGCACCGATACCGGTTGTAACCACTTCCCTGCCCACCACCTTGAAGGTAGTCAGCTTGATTTCGCCGTCCCGCACGACCGGATAGGTCAGGGTGGTCTTGCCGGCCATCAGATCACAACGCGCCTCGAAGAAGAAGCTGACCGAATCAAAGGCTCCGCCCTCGGTCGACAGCAGCTTGTCGCCATCCTTGCCCTGATAGAGCACCATGCTGGTCTGGGGATCGAACACCAAGCGCTCTTCCCGCCGGATCCCCAGCGCCTTGGCCTTGTAGCTGAAAGTTTCCGGCCGGGCGGTGCAGTCCTGCCAGTTGAAGCTGGCTTTCTGCTCAACATCCAGCAGCCAGTGAGCCAGAGAGAAATGCACATGGTAGCGGTCTTTATTTCTATCTATGGTCAGGGTATTCACCCCCCGGGTCGGATCGCCATTCAGCAATACGGAAAACTCGGCCTTAAGATGGTCAATATCCTTGGCCACAGCAGCCCCGGTAGCCATCAGGCCACAGAGGGTCAACAGGACTTTTTTAAACATTTGGCTTTCCTCATTCAGTGTTCTGCCTGAACATCCGGCAACGTCTGCGCCAACCATACACCAATCAATCCCGGTAAAGAAAACACCTGACTCACCGCCAGGTTGGATGACAGTGCCGGCAGCATGCTCTGGGCCCCGCCACCAGCAGCACCCACCCCATCAGGGTATTATTGCCCGACACACAATCGATGCGCCGGTTTCCGCCGGCCGGCTTCGGGGATGGGCTGACCGAGTGGCATAGCATCCCCTGTATCACGAAAATCACCACACGCAGTTCTCAGACCGAAGCCGAGGCCCTATCATAATAGGGCAAAACAATGGGCGTAGTTTCCATTGCCTCCCCACAGACACAGGATTCAGATACGACATGGAAACGGGCTACCGCATTATTATTGCCGATGACCACCCCTTGTTTCGCAACGCCCTGCATCAGGCGGTTGAACTGGCCATCACCGGAGCCCGCCTGCAGGAAGTCGACAGTATCGATAATCTGATGCGGCTGCTGGGTGAAGTCGACGAAGTCGATCTGCTGCTGCTGGATCTCAAGATGCCCGGCGCCAGCGGTTTTTCCGGCCTGGCACTGCTGCGCAACCAGTATCCGGAGCTGCCGGTGGTGGTGGTCTCTGCCAGCGAAGAGCCGACGGTGGTGGTGCAGGCCATGCGCTTCGGTGCCATGGGGTTTATCCCCAAGTCCACCCCCATGCGCACCCTGGTCAGCGCCCTCAACACCATTCTCGGAGGCGATCCCTGGTTTCCCGAGGGGATAAGCCTGGATCACGCCCCCGAAAACGACATTGCCGAGCGCCTGGCCAGCCTGACGCCGCAGCAATTCAAGGTGTTGACCATGCTGTCCGAAGGCATGCTCAACAAGCAAATCGCCTACGAGCTGGCGGTATCGGAAGCCACCATCAAGGCTCACGTCACCGCCATCTTCCGCAAGCTGAATGTAAAGAACCGCACCCAGGCGGTCATCGCCCTGTCACAAAGCGAGTAAAAGACAGCCTTACACCTGCACTCTTGGTCAGCGCCGGTCAAAGGGCCACTATGCCCGCCTCACCTCTTAAAGCAGATGCTGCAGCAGCGCCCGCAGTTTCAGCGGTTTCAACGGCTTGCTGAGATAACTCAGCCCCCTTTGCTGCAACTCGGCCTGCAATTCCGGCTGCCGGTCGGCACTGATCACCACGGTGGGCACCGGCTCGAACTCCCGGCGCAGCGCCTCAATCAGCGCGACCCCGGTTTCCCCTTCATCCAGATGGTAATCCGACAGTATGATCTGCGGCTCGAAGCCATCGCGGTAATACCGATGCGCTTCGGCGCCGTTCAGGGCCAGTTTTACCTCGCACCCCCAGCGCGTCAGCAGACCCGACATGGCGATGAGAATATCGGTGTCGTTGTCGATACACAACACCCTCACCCCCGCCATCCGACTGCGACTGCTGGCCGGCAACGGTGATAGCAATGGATCTTCCTGCTCGCCCCCCGATACCGCTCGGGGCACTGTGACGCTGAACACCGAGCCCCGGCCTTCGGTGGAGCATACCGCCAGCCGGTGGCCCAGCATCACCGCCAGCCCCTGGGAGATGGCCAGCCCCAGCCCCAACCCTTGTTGATGATGGCGCTGGCCATGCTCCAGACGCATGAATTCGTCAAAAATCACTTCCTGTTTATCGGAGGCGATACCGGGCCCGTTGTCCCACACCTCGATACGTAGCTCATCGCCTCGCTCTGCATCATGGCAGCGACGCAACCCCAGTAAAATGCGCCCGCCCGGGTTATAGCGCAGGGCATTGGTGAGAAAATTCTGCAGAATACGGCGCAACAGCCGAGCGTCACTGTGTACACCGAGACCGGAAGACACCACATCGAAACGGCCGCCGTCCTGTTCGGCCAATACCCCGAACTCGGCCTTGAGGGTATCGAACAGCTTGTTGAGCGCGAAATCTTCGGGCCGGGCCGTCAGCTTGCCCGACTCCAGACGCGACATGTCGAGCAGGTCGCCGATAAGATCCTCTGCCGCCACCAGAGAGCGGTCTATGTGCCCCGCCAGCCGGCGGCTTTCATCATCGCCCGAGGTTTCCAGCCAGGAGGAGGCAAACAACTTGGCTGCATTCAGCGGCTGCATCAGATCATGGCTTACCGCCGCCAGAAAACGGCTTTTGGAAGCACTGATCCTTTCGGCCTCATGGGTTGCCGCCAGTAACTGCCGGTTGACCGTCGACAACTCCCGAGTGCGTTCGGCCACCCGGGCCTCCAGCACCACATTGGCGTCTTTGAGCAACTGCTCCGCCTGACGGAAGGTGGTGATGTCGTTGAAGGTCATCACGAAACCGCCACCGGGCATGGGGTTTCCCTGTACTTCGATCACCCGGCCATCGGGCCGGGTACGGGCAGACACATGGGCGCTGCCGGCTTTCATGTGATTCACCCGCCGGGCCACATGCTCGTCTATCGTGCCGGGGCCGCAAAGGCCCCGCTCTGCATTATGGCGAATGATATCGGCGATCGGACGCCCCACCTGAATAAGCCCCGGCGGATAGGAAAACAGTTCGATATAACGCCGATTCCAGGCTACCAGGTTCAACTCCTTGTCCACCACCGAAATGCCCTGACCGATATGCTCGATGGCCCCCTGCAACAGACCCCGGTTAAAGCGGAACACATCGCCGGCTTCATCGACAATGGCGGCCAGCTCGTCCAGCTCCATGGAGCGGCCCTGCAGTACCGATGACAACACCAGGCGTGCCGACGAGGCACCGAACACCCCGGCCAGCACCCGCTCGGTATGGCGGATCAGACTGGCCGGCGCCTGCATGCTCCCCTCCAGGGTACCCTGCTCGCCGGCATAGCGGGAAAAGGCCCGGCTGACTCTCGCCTCGCCCACAAAGCGGGAAGCCAGTTGTTCCAGCTCCTGTACCGACACCTTGGCCCGATAGACATCGCCGTCATCCCTGCTCTGCCGGCCGACAAAGGCCGCCGCCTGAAAGCGTTCGCTGACCGACGACACCGACAACCAGGAGCCCAGCAGATAGGCGGCGAGGTTGAACACCAGGCTCAGCAAGATACCCCAGGTGACCGGGCTCATCTCGCCCACCGCGCCCCAGGCGGGTGGCGTCAGCAACCAGAGCAGAAAGTTGGTGTCGGCGTCACCGGCAAAGAGCCCGGTTGCGGCCATCAGGTTCAGCAGCCACATCACCATACCGAGACTCAGGCCCCAGTAGGCCCCGCGCCGGTTACCGCCGCGCCACAGCAGCCCCAGCACCAGAGCCGGAATAAACTGGGCGATGGCGGCGAAGCTCAGATAGCCAATCCGGGACAGGCTGTCGATGTCTTCCAGCCACAGAAATACCAGCCAGGCGGTGGCCATGATCACGATAATGGCGGTACGGCGCACCTTGAGCAGCAGCTGGGCAAAATCATTGAAATCGGCGCCCTGCAGCTGTCGACGACGCAGTATCATCGGCAGCACCAGATCGTTGCTGACCATGATAGCCAGCGCTATGGTGGAAATAATCATCATGCCGGTGGCCGCCGAGGCGCCGCCGATAAAGGCCAGTACCGCCAGTCCCGGCTGCTCCAGTGCCAGCGGCAGGCTGATGACATAGGTATCGGGCGAGGTATCGGCGGCCAGCCACTGCTGTCCGGCCAGCGCCAGCGGCAACACGAACAGGCCCATCAGCAGCAGATAGACCGGAAACAAGCGGCGCGCCCAGCGCAAATCCGCCGGATCGTGGTTTTCCACTACCGTGACATGAAACTGGCGCGGCAAACAGATGATGGCGCTCATCGATAACAGGGTATAAACCCCCATGTCGAGCAGATTGGCACCGGTCACCTGGGTGAAGTTGCCGATAAAATCCTCGGTAACCATCATTCGCTGCTGGTTCGGATAAGCCAGGATCAGCCAGAGCGCGAAGCCACCCACCACGATAAAGGCCACCAGCTTGACCAGGGATTCCACCGCAATCGCCACCATAACGCCACGCTGATGTTCGGTGGCGTCGATATGGCGGGTGCCGAACAGCAGAATAAAGAGGGTAAACAACAGGGTAACCATAAAGGCCACCTCGCTCGCCCCTCGACCGCCACCGCCGACCACGTCCGGCGCCATCAGGTTCAGTCCCATGACGATGGCCTTGAGCTGCAGGGCTATGTAAGGCAAGACCCCCACGATGGCGATCAGGGTGACATAGACCGCCAGCCGCTGAGACTTGCCGTAACGGGCGGCAATAAAGTCGGCGATGGAGGTAATGTGCTCGCGCTTGGCCACCTCGATAAGCCTCGCTACAAAGGGACCGGCCAGGGTGAAGATGATGATGGGGCCGAGATAAATCGAGAAATAGGACCAGGTATCGGTGCTGGCCTGCCCCACAGTGCCGAAGAAGCTCCAGGAAGAGCAATACACCGCCAGAGAAAAACTGTACAGCAGGGGGCGCAGGCGCCGGGCGCCCGCCCCCATCCGCACCTTGTCACCCAGCCAGGCACAGATAAAGAGTACCGCCAGATAAGCCAGCGCAATATTAATGACGGTCCAGCCCTGCATCAGGCCTCCTGTGGTAATGAACTCAGCGGTTTCTTCAGCAACCAGAACGCCGGCAGCACGGTTGCCGCCATCAGCCAGTAAATCTGGCCGCCGAGCGATGGGTACCATTGGCCACACAGCACCAGCAGCAAGGCCACCGTCAATCCCATCGCAATAGCGGCATACAGCGCCTGGGCACCGAACACAGCCCCACCGCCCAGATCCCGACTGATATAGCGCATGGCTCCCAGATGACTCAGGCAAAAACTGCCCGCATGCAGCAACTGGGCCAGCATCAGCCAGCCCAACTCGGTCGTTGCGCCCAGCATGCTCCAGCGCAGCAGGGAACAGGCGGCCCCGGCCAGCAACAGCTGACGGGCATCGAAGCGCTCAAACCATCGCTTGTTCATGGCCAGCACCACAATTTCGGCCAGCACCCCCAGCCCCCACAGATAGCCGATGGTCGTGGTGCTGTAGCCCTTCTGCTGCCAGTGCAGCGCGCTGAAACCATAGTAAAAGGCATGGCTGCCCTGCAGCAACGACACTATCAGCAGAAAACGCCGCATGCCGGGACGACGCCACACCTGAAGGATCGAGTCACCCTGCCCACTCAGCCGACTGTCGACCGGAGCAGGACTCATGGGCAACCAGCTCAGCACCAACAGCAACCCCAGCGACAACACCATGGCATGCAGGACCCACTGAGGCCCCAGGTTGTTGCTCAGGCTGCCCACCACCAGGTTGGCGGCAATAAAGGCCACCGCCCCCCAGAGCCGGGACTTGCCATAATCCAGGTGCACCTGCACTATCAGGCGACTGGCAATGGCTTCCCCCACCGGCATCAGGGTCGGGTAAATCAGGCTCACCAGCACCATCAGCACCACCAGCGCCAGGCTCGACTGGCCGCCGTAAAAACAGGCAAAGCCCAGCAGGCTCAACAGGCTCAGCCAACGCACCGCCGGCAGCAAATGGCCGGCAGCTCGAATGCGGCTCATGATGCCGAGATTGCCGATGCAACGCGCCGCCATGCCCAGCCCGAGCAGGATCCCGATAAAACCGGCGTCGGCACCGACATGGCTGAGCCACAAGGCCCAGAAAGGCAGGAAGGTGCCGTAGCCAAAATAATAAATGGCAAAAAATAATGAAAGCCAGAATGCAGGCGCCATGTCCGGTACGAGTTATGGAATAATGCGGCCTATGATAATAACTTTATGAATTAATTGCTGTGTTCTGATTGAACCAAGGTGGTTTCATGCGTCTGTTCCTGTTGTTGACCCTCTTTCTGCTCGGCGGCTGCCAGACCGACGCCCGCCCCCCGACCACCCTGTTCGATTACCGGCTGTACGACCCGACGGGACAAGCGCTGTCTATTGCCCAGACCGCCCGGCAGCTCGACACCGCCGATGTGATCATGGTCGGCGAGCTGCACGGGCATCCGGGCATTCACCGTTTTCAGGCCGAACTGCTGGCCCGCTTGTTGCGCCAGCCACGCCCGCTGGCGCTGGCCATGGAGCAGTTCAGCCGGGACCATCAAGCCACGCTGAACGCCTACCTGGCGGGAAAACTGGGTGAAGATGCCTTTATCGAGCAGAGCCACGCCTGGCCCGGCTATCGCAGCGACTACCGGCCACTGGTCGAACTGGCACGCCAGGCCCAGATTCCGGTATTGGCGGCCAATGCCCCCCGCCACCTGGTGCGTTGCATCGCCAGCAAAGGCCCCGCCTACCTCGACCAGCTGCCGGCAGAACAGCGCGGCTGGGTAGCCGGGCAGCTGACCCTGAGCGACGACGCCTACAAGACGCACTTTATGGCCACTCGCCATCACGGCCAGGCCCCCACCGAATTCCAGTTTGCCGCCCAGACCGGCTGGGATGACACCATGGCCGAGAGCATAAACCGCTATCTGCAGGCTCATCCCGGGCACCGGGTGATGCTGACGGTAGGCCGCTTTCATATCGGTGACGGCCTAGGCACCGCCCGGCGCCTGCAACAACGGGCCCCCGGGCTGAAGATAGTCCTCATTTATCCGGTGACCACGGGTGAAACGCCGCCCAGAGCCCCCTTGTGGTCGTTGAAGGTTGGCTCCCTGCCCGCCGCCCGGCTGGACAAGGAACCCTTGCCGTCCTTCCGTCTCGGCACGCCCGACTGCTGAATGGCCGGTACCACCACAAAAAAGAAGCCTGATGATCTTGCTTTGATCTTCCGGCCTTAATCGGGCACATTGCCTGCCGTATCTGCCACGGAGTCTCCATTGAACGCCTATCTGTTACTGACCATGGCCATCGTTGCCGAAGTCATTGCCACCACGGCACTCAAGGCATCACACGGCTTCAGCCGTCTCGGACCCAGCCTGCTGGTGGTCACCGGCTATGGCACCGCCTTCTGGTTGCTGGGGCTGGTGATGAACACGGTGCCGGTGGGCATTGCCTACGCCATCTGGTCCGGTGCCGGTATCGTACTGGTAACCCTGCTGGCGGTGCTGTTTTACCGGCAGATCCCGGACTTGCCGGCGCTGCTCGGCATGGGGCTCATCATCGCCGGGGTGGCGGTGATCCAGCTGTGGTCCGGAAGCAGTGGCCACTGAAGGATAAGGAGAATGTCATGATCTTGTGCGGACATAGGGGCGTGGCCAGCCTGGCCCCGGAAAATACCCTGGCCGGGCTGCGCGAGGCCCACCGGCTGGGTCTTGAATGGGTGGAAATCGACGTTCAGCTGACCCGAGACGAGCAGGTGGTGGTTGCCCACGACGAAAAGGTCAACCGCTGCACCAACGGCAAGGGGTGGCTGCGCCAATTCGACCGGGATGAACTGAGCCGACTCGATGCAGGCAGCTGGTTTGCTCCGACTTTTGCCGATGAACGCATACCACTACTGCAGGATTACCTCGCCCTCGCCGCCAGGCTCGGCATTCACGTCAATATCGAACTCAAGCTCTACCCTGAAGATGATGCCGAACGGCTGTGCCGCCGGGTCAGTGAGGTCATGACACAAGGCGCCTTCGACCAGAACATGCTGCTGTTTTCCAGCTTCGAGCCCGACTGCCTGCGCCAACTGCGGGTGTTGCAACCGGATATCGACCGCGCCCTGCTGGTGGAACGCATCCCCGACGACTGGCAAACCCAACTACAGCAGCTGAAATGTACCAGCCTGAACTGCCACCACCGCCATCTGAGCCGTGCCCGGGCCGAAGCCATCAAGGCGGCAGGTTACCGGCTGAACTGTTATACCGTCAACCACACGAGCAAGGCTGCTACCCTTGCCGCCTGGGGTGTAGACATGATCTTCACCGACACGCCCCAGGATTACCTGACCACTGGCTCACGTCCGTGCTGAGTGCCAACCCCGCCTCCGTACGCCTTTGTTATAGCCTGCAGCGCTTTTCTGTTATCATGACGGCAGTTTGCCCACCGGCAATGCCTCTCAATCGTCCGCCAGGACCTTATTTGTTCGGAGTCTCATGTCTTTTGCTTCCCTCGGCCTGAACGCCCAGCTCGTTCAAGCCATTAATGAATGTGGTTATACAGAGCCGACCCCCATCCAGACCCAGGCTATTCCGCTGGTGCTTAAAGGTGGTGATCTGCTCGCCGGCGCTCAGACCGGCACCGGCAAGACCGCCGGCTTCGGCCTGCCCATGCTGCAGCGCCTGAGCGAAACCAGGGCCAAGCCGCTGGCCAATGGCCGTGCCCCGGTGCGCGCCCTGGTGCTGACCCCCACCCGTGAGCTGGCCGCTCAGGTAGAAGAAAACCTGCGGGCCTACGCCAAGCATTCGGATCTGACCACCCTGGCCATGTTCGGTGGCGTCAGCATCAACCCGCAGATGAAGGCGCTGGGCCGCAAGGTAGACATAGTGGTCGCCACCCCGGGCCGTCTGCTGGACCACGTTTCCCAACGCTCCATCGACCTGTCCCGGATCGAAATGCTGGTGCTGGACGAAGCGGACCGCATGCTCGACATGGGCTTTATCCGCGATATTCGCCGTATTATTGCCAAGATGCCGGCCAAGCGGCAGAACCTGCTGTTTTCCGCCACTTTCTCCAACGAGATCAAGCAACTGGCCCAAGATCTGCTTCACGAGCCGGAACACATCGAAGTGGCCACCCGCAATGCCACCGCCGACACCATAGCCCAGCGTTTTTACGGCGTGGACAAGAACCGCAAGCGCGCCCTGCTCAGCTACCTGATTGGCCACAACAACTGGCAACAGGTACTGGTGTTCACCCGCACCAAGCACGGCGCCAACCGCCTGGCGATGCAGCTCGACAAAGACGGCCTGCCGGCCATGGCTATTCACGGTGACAAGAGTCAGGGCGCCCGTACCCGTGCCCTGAGCCAGTTCAAGGAAGGCAAGCTGCGCGTACTGGTAGCCACCGATATCGCCGCCCGTGGCATCGACATCAGCGAGCTGCCCCACGTGGTCAACTACGAGCTGCCCCATGTGGCGGAAGACTATGTGCACCGTATCGGTCGTACCGGTCGTGCCGGTATTAAAGGCGAAGCCCTGTCTCTGGTGTGCTTTGAAGAAAAGCCGCTGCTCAAGGCCATCGAAAAACTGATCAAACAAAGCGCCGAACTGGAAATCCTGCCCGGTTACGAGCCGCTGCCAGACAGCCAGCAGCCGCCCATCGAAAAACCCGGCGCCAACAGCCGGGGCCGTGGTAATGGCGGTAGAGGCAACGGCGCTGGCCGCGGCCAGAACCCGCGCAACGCCAACAACAAGGCACCGCGCAGCAACAGGCCGAACCAGCCCCAACGCCACGGCCGTCACGACGGCTAAAACCAAAACCCCGGCATTCGCCGGGGTTATTTTTATCACCCTGGATATTATTGATTTTTTTACTCTTTTTGACGTGGCTATAACCTCGTCTCCTGCCTTACGTCCCCCCCAGTCGAGTTTCGCCACAACCCAATCAGCTGCCCCGATGTGGCCGATGTCATCAAGACTTGGCTCTGATACCTGATCGCCGGATACGTCAGATTCTCGATCGTGACCTGTTGGACAAACTCCGCGATCGAAGCCTCATCCCGCTGATAAATCAGGAGGCCCAGATGTTAGAGGGACTAGCCAGGTCCTTTAGCAAATCATAATCCCCCGCCCAGTATGAGTCTCCAGCCCCCATAAGGATCCAGCTGCCTCCCTCGCTTTTCAGCGGCACTTCTCTCAGTACCTGGCAAAATAATCCAGACTAAAATCGATAAACGCCCGGGTCCGGGCCGGCAAATACAGCCTGGCCGGGTAAATCAGAGACAGATCCGCTCCGTCCGTAACTCCAAGCACGAAATCTTGCAGATAGTCTTGCAAAATCACCACCAGCCGTCCGGATTCGGCATCCTTCTCCACATCGACCCAGGATTTCAGGGCAATGCCATGCCCGTCTATCGCCCAGCGCTTGATCACCTCACCATCATTGGATAACCGGCCCGGTTGTATTGTCAGGTGTTGCTTGTCTTGGCCGGTAGAGAAGGTCCAGCGAGTCAGTTGCTCCCCTGCCCGGATCAGCCCCAGGCACTGATGCTGGTGCAGATCTTCCGGCACTGTGGGTTTACCATGGCGTTCAAGATACCCCGGTGAGGCACAGAGCACCCGGCGGCTGATACGCAACCGGCGCGACACCAGCTGGCTGTCATCCAGGTGACCATAACGAAACACCACGTCCAAACGGCTGTCATGGATCGGTAAAATATCATCACTGAGGATCAAATGAGGCACCAGCTCTGGGTGCCGGTCCAGAAACAAATCCAGCATCGGCGCAATGACATTCTTCCCCAGATCACGCGGCGCCGAGATGCGCAGGTTGCCCCGTAAGACATCCTGCTGGCTCATCATCTGGTTCTCCATCTCGGCAATATTCTTCAGGGTTGCTTTGCTCAGCTGATAGAACTGCTCCCCTTCATCGGTCAGACGCACGGTGCGGGTCGTCCGGTTGAGCAGTTTGACGCCGTAGTGGTTTTCCAACGCCTTGAGTTTGGTCGACACCGATGCCGGCGAGGTATTGAGGTGTTTGGCCGCCGCAGCCATGCCGTTGTGCTCAACAATCGCTGCGAACAGGGCCATATTGGCCAGTTTATTCATCATCTCCCTCTTATTATTTATATATTTTAAATAATAAATTCAGTTTCGACCAGATTATCCCCGCCCCTTCTTCCGCTATTGTTTCTCCAACAGCACAAGGGAACCCCATCATGAAATCAGTTAAAGAACAAAAAATCATTATCATTGGTGGTAATTCGGGGATTGGAAAAGCACTCGCGGTCTCCGCTGAGCATCTCGGTTACTCGGTCGTCACCGCCAGCCGTCAGACCGGCCTGGATATGACTGATCCCGACTCGCTAATTAGCTTTTTTGAACAATATGCGCCATTTGATCACTTGGTGATCACCGCCGGCTCCGCCGCACCGGGCGGACCATTTCGCGACCTGGCGCTTCAGGCACTTCAGCAAGGCGTCACCACCAAGCTCTGGGGCACCCTGACCGCCGTCAAAACCGCCCTGGACTTCATCAACCCACACGGCTCAATCACCCTGACCTCCGGGGTTGTGGCACACAAGGCAGTGGCAGGCACCAGTCCGAAAACCCTGATCAATGCCGCGCTGGAGGGCGTGCTAAAACCTCTGGCGCTGGAGCTCGCGCCCCTGCGTCTCAACATGATTAGTCCGGGCCTGACAGACACCGCAGCCTATCAGCATCTGGCGCCCGAAGCGCGCGCAAGCCTGTTTGACAATGCGGCTGCAAAACACCCTCTAGGCCGGATCGCCACCGCCCATGACGTCGCGCAGGGCTACCTGTTCGCAATTGAAAACCCGAGCCTGACTGGCGCCAGCCTGCACATCGATGCCGGCGGCAAGCTTTAATTTTTTGGAGACACCGACATGACGACACCTACTACCCCGACACTTTTTGCCCCAACGAGCCTACAGGGGTTACCCCTGGCCAATAAAGTGGTGATGGCCCCGATGACCCGCGCCCGGACCTCCCAACCGGGGAACGTCCCCAATGTGATGATGGCAAACTATTATGCCCAACGCGCTAGTGCCGGTTTGATCATCACCGAAGCGACCCAGATTTCAGACGACAGCCAGGGCTACTCATTCACCCCCGGCGTTTACACCCCGGAGCAGGTTACCGGCTGGCAGCAAGTGACCCGGGCAGTTCACGCTCAGGGTGGTCGGATCTTCAACCAGCTCTGGCATGTCGGCCGAGTCTCCCACCCGACCTTCCAGAACGGCAAAGCACCGATGGCGCCCTCAGCTATCAAACCGGTCGAAACTCAGGTTTGGATTGCCGACGAAGAGGGTCAGGGACAAATGGTGGACTGCATTGAGCCCCGGGAAATGACTCAAGCCGACATTCGACGCGTAGTAACTGATTTTGCCCGGGCGGCCCGCCAGGCGATGGCTGCCGGCTTTGACGGAGTGGAAATCCACGGCGGCAACGGCTACCTGATTGACCAATTCCTGCGAACCAACTCCAACGTTCGCAACGATGCATACGGCGGCAGCCGTGACAACCGGATGCGGTTCTTGCTCGAAGTCGTGGATGCCGTGATTGACGCCATCGGGGCGGATAAAGTCGGTGTGCGTCTGGCACCGTTTGTTACCTTTAAAGACATGGACTGCCCGGACATTGTGCCAATAATTTTGGAAAGTGCCCGACATCTGCAGGCCCGGAACGTGGCTTATCTGCACCTGTCGGAAGCCGACTGGGATGATGCGCCAACCATTCCGCTTTCGTTCCGCCAGGCATTACGGGCCGTTTTCACCAATACCATCATCGTCGCCGGGCGTTATGACACGGGGCGTGCCGAGCAAATACTGACGCAAGGCCTGGCAGATCTGGTGGCCTTCGGCAGACCCTTTATTGCCAACCCGGATCTCGTAACCCGGCTTAAGCACCAGAACCCATTGGCAGGTCTTGACCCAAGCACCCTGTTTGGCGGCACGGAAAAAGGCTATAGCAATTACCCAACTTACAGCGAATCATCTCAGCTAACTGTCTGAGCCATTAATTGAACTCAATCATCAGGAATATTGAATGAAACTCTATATCTATGAGCATTGCCCTTTTTGCGCTCGGGTCCGATACATCGCCGGGCGCCTTGGGGTTGCTCTGGACATTGAAGTCCTTGCCTACCATGACGAAGCCACCCCGGTCCGCTTGGTGGGTAAGAAAATCGTCCCGATCCTGCAGCTCGACGATGGCCGACTGATGACAGAGAGCCTGGAAATCATCGAGATGCTGATCAAACTGCACTTCCAGGCACCCGCGGAGCTTACGCCATCCTCCGCCGTGCTGGCGTGGCAACGTAATGCGTTGCCCCTGCTGCAGAAAATAGGTTATCCACGATGGCATCACCTGGCCCTGAAAGAGTTTGCCGCCGCGCAAAGCCGCACCAGCTGGCAGGCACGCAAAGAGACCTCCGAGCTCAATTTTCTTGCCCTGATAGCCAATACGACCAGCATCGTCGGCGAGCTGGAAGTACTGCTGGAACAGACCATCGCATTACTCTCCGACGCCGACAGCCAGCAGCCACTGGCCCTGCTCGACAATGCGATTATCTACTCCATCCTGCGCGGCTATGCCTGCGAGCCGTCAATCAGCTGGCCGCCCGCCTTGCACCGCTGGCTCAAGCAGAGCGCACAGCTGAGCTGCGTCCCACTGGTAGTCTGAGCCGGAACCGTCGCCAAACAATAACGCCCCCGGTGTTAAACTATTCAACACCGGGGGCGCCACGCAAGCCTCTCCAAAAGCTCGCTGACTCTTCTGGCAGGATAGAGGCTGAGTATTCTGGCATTACGTAGCTGTAAAATACTGCTTGAAAAATGTAGTAAATACATCACCGGGGTGGCCGGCTTTTTAGTGTCGATGCCGTCGGTTCAGCCAGTGCACGCCGCCGCCGATCACCAGTCCCCAGAAGGCACTGCCGATACCGAGCAACGCCACGCCCGAGGCGGTGATCATGAAGGTCAACAGCGCTGCGTCACGCTCCTGCTCATTCGCCATCGCCACCGTCAGGCTGTTGCCTATAGTGCCGAGCAGCGCCAGGCCGGCGATGGCCATCACCAGCTCTGTCGGCAAGGCGCTGAACAGTCCGACCACGGTGGCGCCAAACAGCCCCATCAGCAGATAAAATACCCCGGCCCATACCGCCGCCTTGTAGCGCCGACCCGGATTGGCGTCCACCTCCTTACCCATGCAAATCGCCGCGCTGATCGCCGCCAGATTAAGGGCAAACCCACCGAAGGGCGCCAGCAAGAGGCCGCTGAATCCTGTCCAGCCGATCAGCGGTGATGCGGGAGTATGATAACCGTGGGCACGCAGCACGGCGATGCCCGGCACGTTCTGCGAGGCCATGGTCACCATGAACAAGGGCAGTCCGATACCCAGCAGGCCGGTGAGGGAAAAGCTCGGCATCATCAGCACCGGCCGGGCCAGCTGCCACTCGAAGCCGTCAAACCGCAGCAACCCCTCCCCCCCGGCGACCACCAGCCCTGCCAGCAGGCTGAGCGGTATCACATAGCGCGGCCAGCGCCGGCGCAGGGCCAGATAGGTCGCCAACATGGCCGCGACCAACCAGGGTTGGGTCTGGGCCGAGGCAAAGAGATCCAGACCGAAATTCAGCAAGACGCCGCCCAGCATGGCCGCCGCCAGTCCCGCTGGCATCAGCCGCATGATTTTGTCAAACCAGCCGGTCACCCCGCACAGCAGGATCAGGCCTGAGCTGAACAGGAAGATACCGATGGCCTCGCTCATCGGTACCCCGGCCAGGGCGGTCACCAGCAGCGCCGCCCCCGGCGTCGACCAGGCGGTGAGTATCGGCTCCCGGTAACGCAGGGAAAACCAGATGCTGGTGACCCCCGCCCCCAGGCCCAGGGCCCACATCCAGGAGCCGATCTCGACCTGGCTGGCGCCTGCCGCCGCCGCCGCCTGAAAGATAATGGCCGCCGAGCTGGTATAGCCAACCAGCACGGCGATAAAACCGGCAGAAAGATGGGAAAGACCGATGACAGCGCGCATATCACGTATCCTTGCGTGAGAGAGGTGTACGTTATAACGCACACCTCAGGGAGCGCCATGCTAGCAAAGGTATGCTATAACGCACAACAGCATCAGTAAGGAAAAATCAGTCAGGAGAAATCCCATGCAGGAGCCGAATAAGTACCTTGCCACTCGTCTGCGAACCCTGCGTAAAGAGCGGGGCTGGAGCCTGGACCGGTGCGCCGGTGAAACCGGGGTCAGCAAGGCCATGCTGGGACAGATAGAACGCGGCGAGTCCAGCCCCACCATCGCCACCCTGTGGAAGATCGCCGGCGGCTTTCATACCTCGTTGTCCGACTTTCTGGAGCCGACACCCGCTCCTCACCCCGGTCCACTCTACCGACAGGCAGATACGCTGCGCCGGCAACCGGCCGGTGACGGCATCCTGGTGGCACCGCTGTTTCCCTTCGAAGACAGATTTGGCTTCGAGATGCTGGAGCTGACCCTGCTGCCCGGCTATGAACGCCGGTCCGACCCACACGACAGCGGTGTCATCGAGCACGTTATAGTACAGCGAGGAGAAATGGAGCTGTTACTGGAAGGCCGGTGGCAACCGCTGGTTCCGGGTACGGCGGTGCGTTTTCACGCCGACCGGCCTCACGGTTATCGCAACCCGGGCCCTACGCCTGCCGTGTTTTACAACCTGATCCATTACCCCGCCCGCAAGCCTGACACCTGACCGCCAGCTATACCTATTACATCAAGGAGAGCTCCGCCGGCCCTCTGAACACCATGGATGGCGGGAATGCCTGGACGGCAGGAGTACTTCCCGGCCGAGCCCCCTCGGATGGGTTACGGCGAGCCGGCGGAGCTGGCCCTCTGTACGATTGTTTCGCTCGAACTTAAAATACAAACCGATCACTTACGCCTCATCGCTATGCGTTACGTTCCTTGAGCAGCTCGGCACACAGGCGCACAAAGTCGGAAGACGTCACTATGCCCGTCAGACGCTGCTCACTATCCACCACCGTCAGGCAGCCATGCTTGTTCTTCAGAAAAAACGACACCACTTCGGTGAGCGGTGCCTTGACGTCCACGCTTTCGACATCGGGATCGATAATCTCCACCACCCGACACTGACGTTCACGCCGTTCCAACGCGCTGACGCCATAATCCGACAACAGACTCATCACGGTGGCGATCATCCGTTTCTGGGTCAGTACTCCCAACAGTTTGCCGGTCAGCTTGTCTACCACGGGAATATGACGGATGCTTTTTCCCCGCATCAGATCATGCGCATCTTTCAGGGTGGCGGCCTGGTCCAGGGTGAGTAAATCGCGAGCCATGATATCGCCAACAGTAGTTGCAGCCATGAATTGTCCTTCCTTGTTTGTCCGATGAATCACTTCACAATATGTATTATGTGTGACATAGAGCCGGTATGGTTGCAAACACAAAAGAGAAAGCCCGGCAAGTTCGGTGACTTTCCGGGCTTTTTCTACTTTCTGAAATTCTTACTCGGCGGTAGCGACCGGCCTGTGTCCATCGGTCAGGTGCAGTACATCCACCAGATCGTCGCCACTGACGGCAAAGGCCTGGCCGAAGCCCTTGACGAACAACCCCTTGATGGGCACCAGCCGGAACAGATGAAAATCCGTCAGTCCGCTGAGTCCGGACACGGTATCACCAAAACGGGTATGCAACGCATCTATGCCGGCCTGCCACTCGGGGGTGCCAGGCGCTACCCGCTCGGGCCGGGCGTCGAAGGTCAGACGCTTGCGGGCAAACAAAGTGCGGCTGCTCTGCTCGTCTTCCACCATCATCAACGACACCTTGGGGTTGGCCAGCAGGTTTCTGGTATGACGGGCCAGCTCGCTGATCAGGATGTAATAGCCGTCTTCCCGCAGGGCGAAAGGGGCATAGCTGACGTTGGGGTCACCCTCGGTATCCACGGTCGCCAGTACCAGGGTATACATCTGATCGCGAAATTCGCGAATTTCCGGCGCCAGCCGCCCCTGCAGTCGAGCCTGCTTTTCTACTTTATCAACCATGTTGTAATTCCTTCAGTTCGTGAAAGGCGGTGATCTGCTCGGGGAAGAGTGCACCCTTTTCGTCCCGGCCCAGATAAATCTTGAAAATACAGCGACCGTCGGCACCAAAAAACACCATGGCATGGGCTTCCTTACCCCGGTGTGGCTTACTCTGCAGGGCCAGATGACGGATGGCATCCAGCTTGAGGTGGCCGTGCAGCTGGCCCGGCTCGCCGAACAGGTTGTAATAACCGTGACCGAGCCGGCCTCTTGGCAGGCTGGCCTTGACCTCAAATATCGAGCCGGCTACTTCCATGATAGTGGTTACCGGCCCCCACTCCGCCACCCGCTCCAGCACGGTCTGGGCGTGTCGGCCATCCAGCAGACAAACCATCTCTTGCGGCAGGCAGCACATGAGTTCCCACTCACTGACCGACAGTCGTTTGGCCATGTCGACCGGACGCAGTGCCGGCTCCGCCGCCAGCAGCTCGCGCACCTGTGTTGTCAGTTCGGACATGCTTATCTACTCCTCAACTTAAAACCGGTAGAGCGCATTCAGTTTGATGTTGCGCCCGGGCTCATACAATTCGTTAAATGCCCGACGATAGTAACTGTCGGTCAGGTTATCGACTACCAGACCCAGTTCCAGTCCGTCAACGGCGCCACGACCGTACCAACGGGCGCCCAGATCCAGCAGGGTGTAACCGTCGTACCGCTCGCTGTTGTTTTCACCCTCGAAACTCACCGAGTCGGTATACGTCATTCTGGCACCCAGTTTCAGCTGGTTATCCCACAGCCAGTAACCGGCACTGGCCACCCATTTGTCGGCCGGAATACCTTCCAGCGCCCGATCACTTTTCTTGTCTTTGCCTCGGGTCCGGCCGTAGGACAGTCCCAGACTCAGATCCTGCCAGTCGTAATCGATGGTCAGCTCGCCGCCTTTCAGCTCGGCATCGTTGACGTTGTTGTACGTCGTTTCAAATCGGCTGACCTGCTGCTCGATAAAGTCCTCGACGTCGTTCTCGAACAGGCTGGCGCCGAGTTTCAGGCTGTCGTCTTCCGCCATTACCCCATCAAATGCGGCCCGGGCGATCAGTTCCTTGTTGCTGGCCGTTTCCGGGCGCAACTCCGGGTTGGGTACGAAGATATTCGATCCCATCGGCCCCATGGAAAAGTGGGTGCCAGAGGTGTAAAGCTCTTCACTGGTGGGAGCGCGAAAGGCCTCGTCGTAGCGGGCAATCAACTGCAACCAGTCGGTCGCCTGCCAACTCAGTGCCAACGACCTCGATAACTCGCTCTCGCTGCGTCTGGAGTCGTCGAGGTTTTCAGCTTCGGTCTGAAAATGGTCGTAACGCAGCGCCGGGCTCAGGACCCAGGCTTCGGCCAGCGGCAAGTCCGCCTGCACGAAGCCGCCCACTACCTCGGTGCGGCCGTCCGCCGGGGCTGGCCGGCTGGCTCCTTCCCGGTGGCCCTGGCTCTTGTCCTGAAAAGCATCGACTCCATAAGTCAGCTTGCCCCAGTCCAGCTTCGAGCGGTTAACCAGGTTCAGGCCCAGGGTGCGATATTGAGTGCTGTCATGCTGTTGTTTGGCAATGCGAAATTCATCCGCCTCGGTTTTGTTACGGTACAGGGTCACGTCCAGATCAACCAGCTCGGACTCGGGATTGAGCTGATAACCCAATACCGTGCTGCCGTCGCTGGACTCACGGTCGATCAGCGGGCTGCTGGAGCCGACATTGGTGGCCGGGTTACCGGGCACCGAGCCGATGGTTTTGCTGTAACGGTGGCTCAGGGTCAGTCGCCGAGACTCGTCCAGCTGCCAACCCAGCTTGATCATGCCGCCAGTGCCTCGCTCGCTCGAATTGGCCAGACTCTCGTCATTACCCAGACGGGTGTCATTCTGATCCTGGTAATAGCCGTTTATCAGCATATCGACTTGTTCGTTAAGCTGCCCATAGAGTGCGGCGCTGGTGCTGTTTCTATCGGCTGCACTACCGACACCCTGCTTCACATAGCCGCCCAGCAGTTGGCCGGGTTTAAGCATATCCCGCGCATCACGGGTCGTTTGAGCCACCACGCCACCGATGGCACCACTCCCCCACAGGCTGCTGGCCGGGCCCTTGATTACGTCGATCTGTTCCAGCAATTCCGGATCCAGCTGGTAGGTACCGCGGTGACCGGAGTTGAAGTTCTGGCGGGAACCATCCACCAGTTGCAGGACCCGGCCCCCCGTCAAACCACGGATGATCGGCTGCTGGTTGCTGCCACGGGGACCACCGCCCACCTCGATGTTGGGTTGGTATTCAAGCGCATCGGCCACCGAATACGGTTGCTGTTCGTCCAGCTGCTGACGAGTCACCAGAGCCACGCTGCGCTTGCTCTGAACCAGACTGGTGTTGTCCCGGCTGGCCTGGACCAGTACCTCATCCAGCTGACTGGTATCGGTGGCGTAAGCCGGCGACAGCAAGGCGCCCCATACCGCCAGCGCCAGTACGCTGCAGCGGGTTACACAAGCTTGGTTCGGATGGTTCTGCACTTGTTATTCTCCCTGAAAATGAGAGCCGCAGGCTAATCCAACAACCATACAAATGCAACTCATTATCATTAAGAATAGCAATAGACATCCTGCTGAAAATACGTATTCTATAGCCCTATCACCTGACTACTCTCTTTATCATCCGGGGTTTTATCTTGAGTTTTCGACGCTACTCCCTGTTTGCTCTGGCCTCGCTGTTACTGCACGGACTGCTGGTTCAGGCCATGGAACGAGAAGACATGGTCATTTCCATGGCACCGACCACCAGCCCGGGGCCAATCAGCGTGCAGATGCTGCCAACGGTGACCAAAGCCGAGCCGGTAGTAGAACCGACGCCCGAGCCGAAACCTGCGCCAAAAACCGAACCACAGCCGACCCCCAAACCGGTACCCAAACCTGTACCTAAGCCGGCGCCGAAACCCAAGCCCAAGCCGGAACCAAAGCCTGCGCCAAAGCCGGTATCCAAACCCGAGCCCAGGCCTGCGCCTACGCCTACGCCACAACCATTGGCCAAGATAGAGCCAAAGGCACAACAGGTCTCCGCCAAAAACAGCGCGCCCAGACACATAGAGACGCCCAGTTTCAAAACCCGGCCGGCGCCCATTCCCTACCCTTCCCAGGCACGCCGTCGGGGGCTGGAAGGCACAGTTCTGGTCGAGGTCTGGCTGGATGAACAGGGCAAACAGACAAAACGGTTACTGGCCCGCTCGTCCGGCGTCAGCCTGCTCGACAAAACGGCCCTGAAAGCCATCGCCAAATGGCGTTTTTCCGCCTACGTGGAAAACGGTCGGGGCATTGCTCACCGCGTTCATATTCCCATTCGTTTCAAACTGGACTAAATCATGTCGCTTCTGAATCAACTACATCAACAACTGGGCCTGATGAGCTGGCCGCTGATCCTTTGTTCTGTTATCACCCTGACGCTATGGCTGGAACGAGGCCTGTCCCTGCTGTGGACCAGCCTGCGCGGCGAGCAGGAGAAACGTCACCTGCGGCTGCGCGGCAGCACCTACCCGGAGGCAGAAATTTCCGCGCCCAAGTCGCTGATTCTGCAGGGTTGCAGCCTGCTGGTAAGGCACAGAAGCTGTGACAAGAGCACCCGGGAAGACCTGGCCTCGGTCTGGCTGCAGCAACAAAGACGAAAACTGCATGCCGGCCTGCGGGTACTGACCCTGGTGGGGGTCATAAGTCCCTTGCTGGGCCTGCTCGGCACCGTGCTGGGGCTGATAGAAATGTTCAAAAGCGTCGGCGAAAGCAGCGACCCTGTGACGCCGGCACTGCTGGCTGACGGCCTGGGTCTGGCCATGAGCACCACCGCCGCCGGCCTGCTGATTGCCCTGCCCGCCATTGCAGGCGCCCAGCTGTTCGGGCTCTGGGCCGATCGTCTGATCGACAAGCTGACCGACGAGCTGAACCGGTGTAACCTGCAGCTGGAAGGTGTCCGGCTGGAAGTCCGTCCATGATAGGCCGCCCCGAACCCGCCCACTCCGGCTGGCGCTCCCTGACTCCGGATATCACGCCATTACTCGATATCATCTTTATCGTGCTGGTGTTCCTGATGCTCACCGCCAACATTCCGCTGCAATCGCTGGAAGTGGACCTGCCCAAGACCGACAGCGCGGCGCTGTCCAGCGTGCAGGACAACAAGGCGATCACCATCAACCTGCTGGCCGGCACGCCCGCCTGGGCACTGCAGGGGGAAAAATATGAAGGCTGGGAACAGTTCAAACCGGTACTGCAGAGTCGGGTAAGCGTCCTGAAAGACGCCGAGCTGGTACTGGCCTCCGACAAGGAAGTCACCGTCGACAAGATGCTGAAGCTGCTGGCCTTCTTGCAGGAGCACCAGATCCAGGCCACCCAGATCCTGATGGAGGAGGGACAATGATCGGCCGCTGGCTCATGCCCTTATTGCTGCTCGCCACCGGGGCAGCATCGGCCGAGCCCCACCGCCTGCTCAGTGCCGGTAGCAGCATCACAGAACTGATCCTGGCACTGGATGCCGGCAAGCAGCTGGTGGCTGTCGACAGCACCAGCGAACTGCCCGCCGATAGCCCCCTTCCCCGGCTCGGTTATCATCGCCAACTCGGCGCCGAAGGCATGCTCTCCACCCGGCCGAGTCTGGTCATCGGCAGCGAAGAAATGGGCCCGGCCTCGGCCCTGAACCTGGTACGCCAGGCCGGCATTCAGGTCGAAGCCCTGCCGGAAGCCATGACCATAGCGCAACTGCAACTCAACATTACTCGCCTGGGTAAGCTGCTCGACCGGCAGCCCCAGGCCGAGACATTGCATCGAGAAATCGGCGAACGGGCGCAAAAACTGGTCGCAGACAACCCAGCGGCCGGCAAGAGAACCGTATTCCTGTTGCTGGGAGAGGGTAACAAGGTACAGATTGCCGGCAACAGCACTCTGGCCGACAGCCTGATCCGATTGGCCGGTGGCCGCAATCCCGCCGCCGACCGTATAGAGGGCTACAAGCCGGTGGCCATGGAGGCCTTGGTCACCATGGCACCGGAACTGATATTGATCAGCCGTCGCCACCTGGATCAACAGGGCAGTAAGGAAGAACTGTTACGCCGCTTCCCCCTGTTGCGCCAGACTCCGGCCTCCGCACGCGACGCCATAGTGCCGATCAACGGCAAGGCACTGATCGGAGGCCTGGGCCTGACTACCCTTTCCGAGGCGGAGCGACTGAATCGGGACTGGTTGAGACAACAGCGGTGAACCGTCATGCCTATTTATTACCGGTGCTCTTGTGCCTGTTACTGTTCACCGGTCTGATCTCGCTGGCCACCGGTCCCATGGCGCTGAATCTGTTCAACTTGCTGACCCCTTCGCAACTCGATCCGACCGAAAGCCTGGTATTGCTGCATATTCGCCTGCCCCGTACCCTGCTCTGCCTGGGCGTGGGTGCCATTCTAGCCTTGTGCGGCGCCGTGATGCAGGGACTGTTTCGCAACCCCCTGGCCGATCCGGGCATCATAGGGGTGTCCAGCGGCGCCGCTCTGGGTGCCGCCTTGTCCATGGTATTACTGAGTCCCTTTGCCGCCCAACTGCCAGCCTGGCTCGGCGCCAGTCTCACCTCGCTGATGGCCTTTGCCGGCGGCCTGGTCACCACCCTGGTGGTTTATCAACTGGCACGCACCACTCAAGGTACCTCGGTCAGCATACTGCTGCTGGCCGGGGTGGCCATCGCCGCCCTGAGCGGTGGCATTCTCGGTTTGTTGAATTACCTGGCCGACGATGCAACCCTGCGCGATCTGACCCTGTGGCAGATGGGCTCCATGGCCCAGAGCGATGGCTATCAGCTCGTGATGGTCTGTATCACCGCCCTGGTGCTAGCCCTGTTATTGCGCCGCCATGCCCAGGATCTCAATGCCCTGGCCCTGGGTGAAGCGGAAGCAGGGCACCTGGGTATTGATGTACAGTCGCTCAAGCGCCGGCTGGTGCTGCTGGCGGCGCTGGCGGTCGGCATCAGCGTGGCGGCGGTAGGAATTATCGGCTTTGTCGGTCTGGTGGTACCGCATCTGGTGCGGCTGATTTCCGGCCCCGACCATCGGCGGCTGCTGCCACTGTCTGCCCTGCTCGGGGCCTGGCTGCTGCTGCTGGCCGATATGCTGGCCCGAACTCTGGCGGCACCGGCAGAGATGCCGGTCGGCATTGTCACCGCCCTGCTCGGCTCCCCGTTTTTTTTATGGCTGTTACTGAAACAGAAACGGGGAATAGGTCTGTCATGAACAAGGCGCCACTTGAAATCCATCGCTTATCTCTGTCGTTACGACGTCGCCAGCTACTGACAGACATAGACCTGCAACTGAATTCGGGCGAAGTCACTGTGCTGCTCGGCCCCAACGGCGCCGGCAAAAGCACCCTGTTCAAGTGCATTGCCGGCGAGCATGATCCCTCTGGTCGACTTCGGTTGTTTGACCGCCCGAGAGCCGAATGGTCACGACAGGCGCTGGCCCGCCAGCTGGCCGTACTGCCTCAGCAATCCAGCCTGCTGTTTCCCTTTCTGGCTCATGAAGTGGTGAGCCTGGGACGTATTCCCCACGCTACCTGTGAACGAGAAAATCAGCCGATTATCGAGCTGGCCATGCAAAAAGCCCGAGTCTGGCATCTGCGCGATGCACCCTACCCCCGACTTTCGGGTGGTGAAAAACAAAGAGTACATTTTGCCCGGGTGCTGGCCCAGCTGCACGGGAAACACAGACAGCGGATGCTGTTACTGGACGAACCCACCTCGGCCCTGGATCTGGGCCAGCAGCACCTGTTGCTGACCGAAGCCCGCCGCCTGGCCTCTGAAAGCTGCGCCGTGCTGGTAATACTGCATGACCTCAACCTGGCGGCCCGCTACGGTGACCGGCTGGTGCTGATGCACCAGGGCCGTATCGCCTGTACCGGCACCCCGGAGCAGGTATTAACGCCCGATAACATAGCGCAGCACTTCGGTTATCGGGCCCAGTTGCTGCACAGCCCGTCCGGGCACCGGGTACTGGTATAATCCCCGTATTCTTGTTTTCCGGACGACCGGTTATTGTGCTGCCAGTATCGACGGGCATGCCGACAAGCGGTCCTGGATGGGCCGGGGATTCTTCGGCCATACCATCCATTATCCCGGCCAGCCCGACCCGCTGTAGCAGCAAGAGAAACGACGAATAACCCGGCCGCAGGAACGTACCCCTTGCTTAATTTCCATCCTCCCTCTGCTTTCTCTTCTCTATCTGCTTTCTCTTCGTTTTGTTTCGGCCAGGCCGTTCGCTTTTGTGACCTTGCACACAATTAACCGCCACCAAAGTTAACAAAAAATTAACCAACGCGTAATCTCAAGGCCTGCAACCAATGCATACAAAAAATACACACACGCCGAGACAAATGAAGGACAACGCCATGTACAAGCTTGGAAGTACACTGCTGATCGCCGCCGGTCTGACCCTGGCTCCCCTGACTCTGGCCATGGCCGCCGACAAGGCCGACATCGCCGTACTGATCCCCGGGAAACACGACGATAACGGTTTTATGCAGGCCGCCTACCGGGGTTACGAGAAGATCAAGGCCGAACTGGATGTCAACGCCAGCTATGTATCCAATATCTCCGCTACTTCGGATCCGGTACTACTGACCGAGGCCATGCGCAAGCTCGCAGCCGAGGGCCCCGACATGATCATCGCCCACGGCGGCCAGTGCAACGGCCCGGCCCAGACCGTGAGTCAGGAATTCCCCGATATCAGGTTTGTGGTCATTCAGGGCCACGTACAGGGCCCCAATCTGTCCAGCTATGTGGTGCGCCAGGAAGACTCGGCCTGGCTGGCGGGCGCCCTGGCCGGCCTGACCACCGAATCCGATGTGGTCGGCCATATCTCCGGTGCCTGGCCCAAGCCCGGCCTGATAGGGAGAGCCGCCTTCTATGACGGACTGAAACATGTCAATCCCGACGCCAGATTCCTGACCTGGTTTACCGGCGACCTGGATAACACCGAGATCAACGGCCAGGCCGCCGCCGCCGAAATCGCCAATGGCGCCGATGTTATCTACACCATGCTCAACGCCGGCCGCCAGGGCGTGATCGACGAGATCAAATCTCACGACGGCAAGGTACGCCACATCGGCAACGTGTCCGACTGGACCCGGGTTGACTCGACCTTCGTCGGCTCGGCGGTGGCCGATGCCAGCGTCGCCATCCTCAACGCCGCCCGCGACTACACCACCGGCGAATGGCAGCCCAACCAGATCCAGGAGATCGGTCTGGGCAAGGGTGACGTGGTCAAGCTGACTCTGGCCGAAGATGTATCGCCGGAAGTGAAACAGAAGCTGGACGAACTGGCCGCCAAGATCGTCAGCGGCGAGATCACTATTTCCACCCGTTACGACGGTCAGGAATTCCACCCGGCCAGCGGCGAATTCGTGGATCAGTCGTTCAAGGAAACCCTGAAAACCAAGTCCTGATAGCTAGCCCTGACCCAGAGGCTACAGGGCCGCCTCCCTCGACACGCCATTAACCCATCCATGGGGCTTCAAAAATGCCATCCCTAGCGTTCCCTGCAGCCTCTCTTCCGGCATCGGCGTTCATGGCTGATAACACAGACAGGCAACGCCGGCGCCCAAGGAGGGCAAAGGGATCTGCTCCGCCGACCATCTGCGCCACGGACGGCGCGGCTGAGCCTACAAGGATGTATTTACGGCGAGTCGGCGGAGCTGGCCCCTTGCCCGACTGGTATGAACATTCAAAGTACCGCACCCTCGTGAAATTCCCGTTTCTCCGCCTTCGGGCTCTGGCTTTCCCCGCCCAGCCAAGTACCATATAGCGCCATGGCCCTGCGTTGGCCGCAGGTTTGGCATACCTAGCACAGCCTGCCAATACGACCTGTCAACTCACTGATTTATCAGGACAATCATAAATGGCTCAATTTGTTTACAGCATGAATCGCGTGGGCAAGGTAGTTCCGCCCAAGCGTCATATTCTGAAGAATATCTCTCTGTCGTTTTTCCCCGGCGCCAAGATCGGCGTACTGGGTCTGAACGGCGCCGGTAAATCCACCTTGCTGCGCATCATGGCCGGCCTGGATACCGAAATCGAGGGCGAAGCCCGCCCCCAGCCCGGCATCAACATCGGCTACCTGCCGCAGGAACCGAAACTGAAGCCGGAGCAGACGGTACGCGAAGCCATTGAAGAAGCCGTGGCCGAAGTCGCCGGCGCCCTGAAGGAGCTGGACGAAGTCTACACCGCCTATGCGGATCCGGACGCCGACTTCGACAAGCTGGCCAAGCGCCAGGGCCAGCTGGAAGCCATCATCCAGGCCCACGACGGCCACAACCTGGACAACCAGCTGGAACGCGCCGCCGATGCCCTGCGCCTGCCGCCCTGGGAAGCCACCATCGACAAGCTGTCCGGGGGTGAACGCCGCCGGGTCGCCATGTGTCAGCTGCTGCTGGAAAAACCGGACATGCTGCTGCTGGACGAACCCACCAACCACCTGGACGCCGAGTCCGTGGCCTGGCTGGAGCGCTTCCTGCACGACTACGAAGGCACCGTCGTGGCCATCACCCACGACCGTTACTTCCTCGACAACGTGGCCGGCTGGATCCTGGAGCTGGATCGGGGTGAAGGTATTCCCTGGGAAGGCAACTATTCTTCCTGGCTGGAGCAGAAAGACGCCCGTCTGTCGCAGGAGCAATCGTCCGAGGCCGCCCGCCAGAAGTCGATCCAGAAAGAACTGGAATGGGTGCGTCAGAATCCGAAAGGTCGTCAGGCCAAGTCCAAGGCCCGTATGGCCCGCTTCGAAGAACTGCAGAATCAGGACTTCCAGAAGCGTAACGAAACCAACGAGCTGTTCATTCCGCCCGGTCCGCGCCTGGGTGACAATGTCATCGACGTTGAAAACCTGACCAAGTCCTACGGCGACCGGGTGCTGATTGACGACTTGTCGTTCAGCATTCCCAAGGGCGCCATCGTCGGCATTATCGGTGCCAACGGCGCCGGTAAATCGACCCTGTTCCGTATGCTCACCGGGGCCGAGCAAGCCGACTCGGGTAGCATCACCCTGGGTGAGTCGGTACAGCTGGCCTCGGTCGAGCAGTTCCGTGACAGCATGGACGACAGCAAGACCGTATGGGAAGAAGTGGCCAACGGCCAGGATATGCTGCGCATCGGCAACCTCGAAATCCCCAGCCGCGCCTATCTGGGCCGGTTCAACTTCAAGGGCATCGACCAGCAGAAGCGGGTCGGCGAGCTGTCCGGTGGTGAACGTGGCCGCCTGCACATGGCCAAGCTGCTGCAAACCGGCGGCAACGTGCTGTTGCTGGATGAACCGACCAACGATCTGGACATTGAAACCCTGCGCGCACTGGAAAATGCCCTGCTGGAATTCCCCGGTTGCGCCATGGTTATCTCGCACGACCGCTGGTTCCTCGACCGTATCGCCACCCACATTCTGGATTACAAGGACGAGGGCAAGGTGGAATTCTTCGAGGGCAACTTCACCGAATACGAAGACTGGAAGAAGAAAACCTACGGCGCCGAGTCCGTTCAGCCCAAACGCATCAAGTACAAGAAAGTCACCAAGTAAGCTGTTTTTACCTGATGAACAATACCAAAGCCCGCATGATGCGGGCTTTTTGTTAGCCAGGCGTTAACAGAGCGACCTCTGCAGCAACACTAGAGCCTGTTGACCTTTCGCGGTTAAATTTCGTTCGAGTTAACCGCGTTTTCATCACGAAAGGTCAACAGACCCCAGGCCAAGGTCTGCCCCGCCTCGCCCCTCTCCGCTCATGATGGTATCCTGTCGGCTTTGTAAAGATTGAGCCCCGAGACCGTTATGAACACCTATGCCGAACAGGCACGACTGGAGCCCGCCGATACCTGGCTTGGCTTCAAGCAGTTGTTACCGCTCTCCTTTTTTGTGGCCGCCTTCGGGTTGGCGTTCGGCCTGGCCGCCGCTCAGGAAGGCCTGAGCGAAGGCAACATAGTGCTGATGAGTGCGCTGGTGTTTGCCGGAACCTCCCAGTTTGCCGCGCTGGAGCTATGGGGCACTCAGGTGCCGCTGGTGCCCCTGATCATCACCACCTTCGCCATCAATGCCCGTCACCTGCTGATGGGCGCCAGCCTCTATCCCTGGCTGCAGCACCTGCCTCCGCTCAGGCGCTACGGCATCATGCTGTTTGCCTCCGATGCCAACTGGGCCATGGCGATGCAGAGCTTTCACAAGGGCGAGCGGGCGCTGGGTATCCTGTTTGGCGGCGGCCTGGCCATCTGGTCGTTCTGGATGCTGGGTACCTGGCTCGGCCTCTATTTCGGCAGCGCCATCGAAGATCCGTTCAGCATAGGGCTGGACATGGTACTGGGCTGCTTCCTGCTGGCCATGACCCTGGGTGGACGTAAAGATCTGCGCACCCTGATTATCTGGACCGTGGCGGGCGCCTCGGCGATGCTGGCCTACTGGTGGCTGCCTGCCAACAGCCATGTGGTGGTCGGCGCCCTGTCGGGCGGGCTGATAGGCGCCCTGTGGATGGAGAAAGACCAAAAATGAATCTGGAAACCGCAGGCACAGGCACCCTGCTGATTATCGGCGTCATGGCCATAGTGACCCTGGCTACCCGCTGGGGCGGCGTCTTCGTGATGTCACTGATCCCCATCAATCACAGGGTGCAGCAATTTATCAGCGCCATGTCCGGCTCTGTGCTGGTGGCCATTCTGACCCCCATGGCAGTCAACGGCGATATCGGCGCCAGAATGGCGCTGCTGGCCACGGCGCTGACCATGCTGGCGCTGAAAAAGCCGCTGCCGGCCATTACCGCCGGCATTATCGCCGCGGCACTCAGCCGACACTTCTACGGCGGTTAACCGCCTATCGCCGCCCTTCAACGCAAAAGCCCGCCGGATGGCGGGCTTTTTTTTGATTTACAGCCAAATTATTCGCGGCTTAGCGCCGCCACACCACCGGGAACCAGTCTTCCCGCATTGTGTCACCGGTGTTCAGGTTGATGCCGTCAAAGGGAGGTGAAGTGGCGCCGCCACGGTCGATATAGCGCACGTCGTCACCCATGAAGCGAGTGGAAAAGGCCCGGCGACGGTTCATTGTCTGGTTGCCCGGGGCACCGTGTACCGTCTTGAAGTTGAACAGCAGCGCATCACCCAGCTCCATCTCGGGGATCATGATCTCGAAATCACCGCCGTCGATGTCCGGCATCTCCATGAAGTGGCTGTCTTCCTTGTACCAGGAGGCATTGGTCGACCATTTGCTCGGGCGTATCAGCCTGGGCCAGCGGTGTGAGCCCAGCACCACCTGCAGGGCGTTTTCCGGGGTGATGGGATCCAGCGGTATCCAGTAGCTGCCCGTCTGATCACCTTCCACACAGTAATAGGGCAAGTCCTGATGCCAGGGAGTGGCCTTGGAAGTACCGGGCTCTTTCACCAGAATGTGCTCGTGAAACACCTGCACCCGCTCGGAGCCGGTGGCTTCACCGACGATGGCGGCACCCGGCGACTGTTCAATCCACTGTTTGAACTCGGGAATGCGCTGCCAATTGCAGTAATCTTCAAAGAAACGACCGGTATCGGTGCCGGTGACGTTTTCACGGCCATGCTCGCTGGGGTCGTTCAGCACCTTGTCGAAACCGGCACGCAGGGTTTCAATCCAGTCCTTGAACACGCCCTTGATCACGATGGCACCATCGCGCTCATAGGCCGCCTTTTGCTCCTCTGTCAGCCAATGCTGTGCGGTTACCGGCATATTCATGCTGTATTCCTTCCCCTCTATGAGTAATGAATCGACTTTAGCACCCCCATTACATAGTATAAAAATACATTTTACATATGAGGCACATAGATAAATGGCTATCCCATTCACCTTTCGCCAGCTGAGTTATTTTGTGTCCGTGGCCCAGCACGGCAGCATCAGCAAGGCCGCCGCGGCGTTGCATGTGTCTCAGCCCTCGGTATCTATCGCCATTCATCAGCTGGAAAGCCTGCTCGGCCAGCCGCTGTTTCAGCGTCATCGCGGCCAGGGGGTCAGCCTGACACCCAGAGGGGAAGAGTTACTCAAGGAAGCTCGCCAGATCCTCACCCTGTCTCATAACCTGCTGGCCCGGCTGCAGCAGGACGACACCGAGGTGGAAGGACAACTGGTCATTTGCTGTTTCCGGGATATTGCACCTTATTACCTGCCCCGACTGGTCAGCGAATTCGAGCGTCGTTATCCCAAAATAAGGGTGGTGATGCAAGAGCAGGATCTGGCCGGCGTCAGCCTTGCCCTGACCCAGGGCAAGGCTGAACTGGCACTGAGCTATGCGCTGGGGCTGCCGCAGGAAGTGGCCACCCGGGTGCTGGATGAGCTGAAGCCCTATGCCCTGCTGCCTGCCGGCCATAGACTGGCCGAAAAATCGATCCTTAGCCTGGCGGAAATAGCGAAAGAAACCCTGATACTGCAGGACATGCCGCTGACCCGGGAGTATTTCATGTCGCTGTTCTGGCATCAGGATCTGCAACCCGCTCAGATCCACACCACCGCCTCGTTCGAGATGCAGCGGGGCCTGGTAGCTCACGGTCATGGAGTGGCCTTGTCCTGCACCCGGCCCGCCGGCGATCAAAGCTATGATGGTGCCCCTCTCGCCTGCCGACTGCTGCAGGACGCATTTCCTCCCCAGCGGGTGGTGCTGGCCCGCTCCCGCGAAGTACCGCTCTCCATCCCCGCCCGGCTGTTTCTCGATCAGGTGGCAGGCCAGAATAACCAGGCATAAAAAACCGTAAGACCCCGAGTTCAGGTTGAACCCGGGGTCTTACGGCTTACGGCTTACGGCTTACGGCTTACGGCTTACGGCTTACAATACCTGTGCCGCTATCCAGCCGAAGATCACCAGCGGAATGTTGTAATGAATGAAGGTGGGAATCACCGAGTCACGAATATGATCGTGCTGACCGTCCGCATTCAGGCCGGCGGTCGGCCCCAGGGTGGAGTCGGACGCCGGTGAACCCGCGTCACCCAGGGCCCCGGCGGTGCCCACCAGCGCCAGGGTGGCCAGCGGCGAGAAGCCAAAGCTGACCGCCAGCGGCACATAGATGGCGGCAATAATGGGAATGGTGGAGAACGAAGATCCTATGCCCATGGTGATGAACAGACCCACCAGCAGCATGATCAGCGCCGCCAGCGCCGGACTGTTGCCAATCAGCGCACCCGAGCCTGCAACCAGCTCGGGGATCGCACCCGAGGTCTTCATTACGCCGGCAAAACCGGAGGCGGCAATCATGATAAAACCAACCAGCGCCATCAGTCGCATGCCCTGAGTAAAGACATCGTCCTGATCTTTCCACTTGAACAGGCCGTTCATCGACAGCAGGGCAAAGCCCAGCAAACCACCCAGCACCATGGAGCCGGTCATCAGCTGTACTACCAGGGCACCCACGATCGCCGCCAGTATCATGAACAGCTGCTTGCGGCTGAGTCGGGCCTGTTGCTTGCCGTTGTCGACGGTCGCTACCGTCTGCTGCTGGTACTCCCGTGGGCGACGATAACTGAACAGCACCGCCACCCCCAGCCCCAACAGCATACCCAGTGCGGGCAGCAGCATCGCCTTGGGTGCCATGGACGCCGTGACATGCATGCCCAGCTCTTCACCTGCCTGATTGACGCTGTTGGTCAGAATATCGTTGAGGAAGATGGTGCCAAAGCCCACCGGCGTGGTCATGTACATGATGGTAATACTGAAGGTAATCACACAGGCCACGGCGCGCCGGTCCAGCTTCAGCATGCTCATCAGCCCCAGCAGGGGTGGCACCAGAATGGGAATAAAGGCAATATGAACCGGTACCACGGTACCGGAGGCGGCACCTATGATGATCAAGGCACCGAACATCAACCATTTGACGCCGCTAAGCTGCCCCGGCTCACGCCGAGAGCCCACCCAGCCCAGGGCCTTGCCGGCCACCATATCGGTAATACCGGTGCGCGACAGCGCCACGGCAAAGGCTCCCAGGGTGGCATAAGCCAGCGCCACGGTAGCACCACTCCCCAGCCCTTCGTTAAAGGCACCGATCACCTGATCGACCGACATACCGGCCCAGAGCCCCCCCACCAGCGCCGCCGCCACCAGCGAAAATACAACCGATACCCGAGCCAGACACAGCGCGACCATCACCAGGATGGCCAGAACAATGGCATTCATAGGATCCTCTCCCTCATGTTATTCAATCCCTTGTCAATGCTTATCGTGTCCGGACAGACCTGACACAAACAAAAACTTAACATTGTATATACATTTAACAGACATATAATTTTTATATGTTATGTATATCGTTTTGGCTATATAGTTACTCCTGAAGCGCCTTGGCCACCAGGGCCTCTATTTCGCTGCTCAGCGGAATCTTCAGGGCGGCGGCATGCCCGTCCGGCGACATTTTTCCCCAGGTCTTGCGGATAATGTCGACCAGCTTCTCTTCGCTGTGGCGGGTGGCGAAGTCTTCCAGGTAATAGCGGATAAACACCAGACAAATCACGTCTTCCAACGTCTGCACCTGCGGATCCCGCTTGAGCTGCTTTTTCAGCAGCAGATCCTTTATCCGTTGCTGCTCCTCCTCGTCAAAACCGACCTTGGCCATCAGATTCGCGGTCAGATCGCCGTGAAACTGCGCCAATTCGCTGCGCCACCGCTTGTAACCGGCGCGATCCATCGGATAGTCGGCCCGGGGAATGCTCCAGCGTTTGATATGTTGTGCCCGGCAGGCAATGTGCAATAGCTCGGGAGCCTTAGGCGCAAAGTGGTCCAGTGTTTCACTCATTCGCCGACTATAGAGATATTCTTTGGGCCAGTTCCGCCCCTCGGCCGGCACCTGATTCGGATCTTCACGGTTTTCGGCATCGATCAATGCCAACACTTGCTGTAAACGGGAGTTCTGGGTCATCACCTGACGTCCTTGGGGTAACAAAAAAGCATTGTTACCTCTGAGACTGTAAATGCAAGCAACAATCAGGGAGTTAGCCGTTTTTAACCGACAGGAAGCGGCTATCCCTCACCAATAAAGACATATTTCATATTGATGCATATTAAATATAACTATAGAATCCACCAGTAAGTTGCATCCTGAATATCACTTAAAGAGAGCCTTGCCATGCTGGATAGCCGCACCATCGAAATCGTCAAGAGCACAGTCCCCCTGCTGGAGTCTGCCAACACCGCCCTGACCGAGCATTTCTACAAGCGCATGTTCCGTGACAACCCGGAGCTGAAAGACGTGTTCAACCTCAGCCATCAGGCGTCCGGTCGTCAGCCGGCGGCGCTGTTTTCCGCGGTACTGGCCTATGCCAAAAATATCGACAATCCGGCGGTTCTGAGCGCGGCAGTCGAGCGCATCGCCCACAAGCACACCGGCTTTTCCATTCAACCGGCCCAGTACGACATCGTCGGCCATCACCTGCTGGAAACCATCAAGGAACTGGCTCCCGATGCCGCCACTCCCGAGGTAATCGACGCCTGGGCCCAGGCCTACGGCGCCCTGGCCGGTATCTTTATCGGTCGTGAAGAGCAGCTGTATCAGCAAAGCGAACAGAAAGACGGCGGCTGGCGCGGCCTTCGTTCTTTCATGGTGAAAGAAAAGCGGGTTGAAAGCGAGCAGATCGTAAGCTTCCTGCTGGCCCCGGCCGACGGCGGCGCCGTGGCCGATTACCTGCCAGGCCAGTACCTTAACCTGCACCTGAGCAGCCCCGAACTCGAACACAAGGAGTATCGTCAGTACTCCCTGTGTCAGGCCGCCAACGGTCGGGAATATCGTATCGCCGTCAAACGCGAGCCGGGTGGCGTGGCCTCCAACTTCATGCACGATCGGGTGCAGGTCGGCGACCAATTGCAGGCACTGCCACCGGCGGGCGACTTCTTCATGGAAGTGAAAGCAGAGACCCCGGTGGTGCTGATCTCCGGCGGTGTGGGCCAGACCCCGATGCGCGCCATGCTCGATCAACTGCTCACCCTGGGCCATCAGGCAGACATTCACTGGCTGCATGCCTGTGACAACCGCGCCCAGCATGCCTTCAGAGACGACATGCAACAGCGCCGTCAGGCCCACGCCAACCTGAATACCCATGTCTGGTACCGTACTCCGGCCGAAAACGACCAACCGGCAGAGGACTATCACGCCGAGGGGCTGATGGATTTGAGCCAGGTAAAAGACACCATTACATTGGACGGTGCCCATTATTACTTCTGCGGCCCACTGCCGTTCATGGCCATGATAAAAGAGACGCTATCCGGCTGGGGCATCGGTGACGACCGTCTGCATTACGAGGTATTCGGTCCTCATCAGGCCCTCTAACGGCGACCGGATCCCACAATCCGACTCTCGTTGTTTACAGTCTTGACCAACTGCTCTAAACAGAAGACTCCGTTGCACATCTCCGGGCGCCCTGCCCGGATTGACAGGGGTTTTTTATGGATATCAATGCGCTGCAAACTCTGCTGTTTGTTCCGGCCAACCGGCCGGAACGTTTCGACAAGGCACTGGCCAGCGGGGCCGATGCCATCATCATCGATTTGGAAGACGCGGTACCGGCGCCAGAAAAAGACGCCGCCTGCACCACACTGAGCGGCTGGCTCGACAAGCAGCCCGCCAACTCGGTGTTGCTCCGGATCAACGGCACCGGCAGCCCCTGGTTTACCCAGGACTGCTCCTTGTGTCGCTCTCCTGCGGTGGCCGCCATCGTCGTGCCCAAGGCCGAAGATCCCGAGGCGCTGAAAGAGCTGGCCCATATCACCGAAAAACCCCTGCTGCCCTTCATTGAATCTGCGTTAGCCCTTACCCGGCTTAACGAGATTGCCGCCGCTTCCGGCGTGGCCCGCCTGCTGTTCGGCAAGCTGGATCTGGCGCTAGATCTGGGCATGGATTACCCACCTCCTGCCGGCGAACCTCTCGACGAGTCCGCCTTTCTGTATGCCCGCAGTCAACTGGTGATCTGCTCCCGCGTTCATGCCCTGGCGGCACCGCTGGACGCCATTTATACCGCCATTCACGACGCCAAGGGGCTGACCACCTACGCCCGCCAGGGCATGCGGCTCGGATTCGGTGGCTTCCTGCTGATCCATCCGGCACAGGTAGCGCCGGCCCAGCAGGCGCTGGCGCCCACCAGCGCCCAGATTTCCTGGGCCCGGCATATCCTGGAGGCAGAGCAGAGGGTCAAGGGCGCCGTCGTCGCGGTGAGTGGCAACATGGTGGATACTCCGGTGATGGCCCGGGCTCGTCGCATCATGGAGTCCGCCAGCGGTCTGCTGAAATAGCGAAAATGCCGGTGGTTTTCAGATACAATCCCCCGTTGATCACCACGACTCGATCACAACTATCTGATGAATCGCAAAACAGGGGAGCCATCATGCTGGTAAAAATATTACGTAATGGGATTGGAGGCATACTGCAGGTGGGCGACATACTGACTCGCCCCACCAGAATGCGGCGATCGCCAGATGCACAGCAGCAGATTGATGAAGCCTGTGCACAGCTGGCGCTGTATCAGCTGCCGCGCTGCCCCTTCTGCATCAAGGTGCGCCGGGGCATGCACAAGCTGAATCTGCCCATAGAACTGCGTAATGTTCAGCCAGGCTCCCCGCACCGGGATGCACTGCAGGCGGGCGGAGGTCGCATCAAGTCCCCCTGCCTGCGCATAGAAGAAAACGGCGAAAGTCGCTGGATGTACGAGTCGAACGACATCATCGCCTACCTACAGCAACGCTTCGGCTAAGCCAGGCATAAAGACAGTAAAACGCCACCAGCAAGCAGGGCTCGCTGGTGGCGTTTTACTGTTCGGTTTTGTCTGGTCAGTAACTGCGCTGCACATCACGAGCAGCATCTTCCACCGCCTCGCCCCCCTGCTGAATGTCCTTGCCGGCACCGGCAAAGGTATTGCAACCGTAGAGCCCAACCGCCAGGCCTGCCGCCATCAGCACCATCATCAGTTTCTTGAACATCGTCTTCTTCCTTCTGCGGCAAATGAACTATCAACAGTATAGACGGCCGTACCAGACAAAAGGGAGGTTTATCTCCTCATGATAAACCCGCTCCACACTGCGCTGCCCCAGCAACATCAGCGGCGCGAGCATTGGGCAATATAGGCAACAGACATACTCACTGAATTTTTCTCATTTCAGTCATGAGAAGTTCACCACAGACGGCTATGATAGATCCTCCGCGATAACGGATGATTTCACTTATGCTTCAGGTGTTCTGGCAATTCTTTAAACTCGGCTGGATAAGCTTTGGCGGCCCCGCCGCTCACATCGGCTATTTTCAACGCCATTTCGTGCAAAAACTCGGCTGGATACCGCAGGACCGGTTCGCCTCTACCCTCGCCCTGTGCCAGTTTCTGCCCGGCCCCGCTTCCAGCCAGCTGGGCTTTGCCATCGGCTACCAGCGCGCCGGACTCACGGGGGCCCTGGCGGCCTTCGCCGGTTTTACCCTGCCCTCTTTTCTGCTGATGCTCGGCCTGTCTCTGGCCGGTCAGCACTATGCCAGCCAGCCGGCAGCCCTGGCCGTGGTAACCGGGCTCAAGCTGTTTGCGCTGGTGGTGGTGGCCGATGCGGTGCTGACCATGGCCAACCAATTCTGTCGCCAACGGCTGACCCTGACCATAGCTGTGCTGAGCACCGCCCTGCTGTGGCTGCTGCCGGGCCTGACCGGCCAGTTTGTCGTGCTGCTGACGGCGGCACTGGCCGGCGCCCTATGTCTTAAAAAGGAAGGCGCCGGGCCCGGCCAGCCGCTCGATCTCAACTGGCCTTTCCTCTTGCTGTTTCTCGGCTTGTTGCTGGCGATGCCGCTGCTGGCACTCACCGGCACGGCGGCAATATTTGCCGACTTTTATCAGGCCGGCAGCCTAGTCTTCGGTGGCGGTCATGTGGTGCTGCCCTTGTTGCAGGGGACTCTGGCCGGTGACTTGTCTCAAGAGGTGTTTCTTACCGGTTATGCGGCGGCTCAGGCCATGCCCGGCCCCATGTTTACCCTGGCGAGCTTGTTAGGCGCCGAACTGTTACCGGGCTCGCCGATACTGGGGGCCCTGGTCGCCACCTTTGGGGTATTTCTGCCCGGCTTTTTGCTGGTGCTGGCCCTGCAACACAGCTGGCAGGCGCTGGCGTCACGACCGGTCATGGCCGGGGCAGTTCAAGGCATTAATGCGGCCGTGGTAGGACTGTTGCTGGCGGCACTCTATCAGCCGGTGTTTGTCAGCAGCGTCACCGGTGCCCCGGCACTGGCCGCCGCCGCCCTCGGCCTGCTGGCCCTGCGCGCTTTCAAGTGCCCATTGCTGGTGCTGATTCCCGCCTTCATGCTGCTGGGGTTCTGGTTGTGAATGTGGAAAATAACACAAAGTGAGAAATAAACACTCACTTTAAATGATAACACGGTATTTTTATGTAAATATCGAGCCATAATAGCCTGTAATTATGATTTGGCAGGTCTGTTACTGGGTGTTGCTATCGCTTTATCAATGCCCTGCGCGTTCACTCACAGTTCATCACGGAGGCCACAGGATGTCGGCACTTTTCCATCTCGACAGAGGTAGTCAGGCGACCCTGCAACAGCAGGTCCGGGAACACTTGGTCAGTGCCATACTGGGTGGCTTTTTACCCCCGAACAAACCTCTCCCTTCTTGTCGTAGCCTGGCCAAAAACCTGAATGTAGCGCGTAATACCATAGTGCTGGTGTATGACGAATTGGTCTCGGATGGTTACCTTATTTCCCGTGAGCGCAGCGGTTATTATGTCAACGCCCAGTTTGCCGGTGGTCACCTTGACGCCTCCCGGGCCATGCCTGCAGATCCCCATATCGATAAGGTAAACTGGCTTGCGCGGCTTAAGGTAAAACCCGGCCATCAGACCAATGCCAGTCAGTCCCATTCCTGGCAAAGCTATCAATACCCCTTTGTTTACGGCCAGCTGGATACCAGCCTGTTTCCCATCGACAGCTGGCGTAAATGCTGGAAGGACGCCGTCAGTGTGCAGGCTATCCGTGACTGGAGCTCGGATCGTTACGACAGCGACGACCCCCAGTTGATCGAACAGCTGCAGAAACGCATCCTGCCGAGCCGGGGCATACAGGCGAGCAATGAAGAAATTCTGGTCACCGTTGGTTCACAGCAGGCTATCTATCTGCTGGCCCAGTTATTACTGGACGACCAATCCTGTTTCGGTATTGAAGATCCCGGTTATGTCAGTGCCGGCCATATCGCCCGGGTGTTCAATGCCCGAGTGAAAAGCCTGGGGATCGACGAAGATGGCATGGTGGTTGATGAGCAGCTGAACGAATGTGATGCCGTCTACCTGACCCCCAGCCACCAGTGTCCTACCGCAGTAACCATGCCGCTGGCACGACGGATCGCACTATTGGAAGCGGCACAACAACAGGATTTCATCGTCATTGAAGATGACTATGAGATGGAAATGAACTTTGATACCCATCCAACCCCGGCCCTGAAGAGCCTGGACAAGGCCGAACGGGTGCTTTACATCGGCAGCCTGTCCAAGACTCTGGCACCCGGATTACGCATGGGATTTCTGGTTGGGCCCAGCGCCCTGATCCAGGAAGCCCGTAATCTTCGCCAGCTGATGCTACGTCACCCGCCGCTCAATAACCAACGCGCCGTGGCGCTGTTTCTGGCCCAGGGCTATCACGATGCCCTATTACGAAAACTGGCCAGGGTATTCCAGGAGCGAGGGGAATGCCTGGCGCAGGCGTTAAAGCAGCACCTGCCCGACTGCATCAGCTCCCCCATCAGCGGCTCTTCTTGCTGGCTGGAACTGCCAGAACATATAGATGCAGGGCTGCTGAAACAAAGAGCGGCAAAAGAAGGGCTGCTGCTGATCTCCGCCGACAGCTACCATTTCGGCAACCATCTGCCGAAAAACTATCTCAAGATAGGCCTGTCGGCGATACCACTCGAAAAAATCGAACCCGGCATCCGGTTGCTGGCAAAAATAAAGGCACAGCTACAGGCGGAAACGGCAGCATAAAGGAACCGGTGGCCTCCTTTATGCTGCATGAGAACAGGTGTTTTGCGTGAAAACCGGGGATTTACAGATCCAGCACAACCTGTAGCTGGGCGGCAGCACGGCGCAAGGTCGGGGCCCACTCCATCAGGCTGGCCAGCGGCTTACGAGCGGTAGGGGCATGTACGGCGACTGCCGCGCGTACCTGCCCCACCTCGTCGTATACCGGCACGGCAAAAGCCACCATGCCCTCAAACATTTCTTCATTATCAATACTCAGGGTATTGGCGGCAATCTTCTCCAGTTCAAGTTCCAACTGTTCCCTATCGGTAATGGTATGTCGGGTATGAGCATCCAGAGACAAGCCGCTTAATAAGGCCTTACGTTTATGCAGCGGCATTAATGCCAGCAATAGCTTTCCGGCTGCGGTACTGTGTAATGGCATACGCGACCCCGGATGCAGCTGTATCCGTACCGGCCAGTTGGTTTCGACCCGTTCGAAATAGACCAGTTCATGGCCATCCAGCAGGGCAATATTGCAGGTTTCTCCCAGCTCTTCGGCCAGTTTCTGCAATACCGCCCGTCTCGGAGCGCCGACACTGCGTTGAGCCAGTACACCCAGGGCCATTTTTCTCAAGCGCGGTCCCGGACTAAAGTGACGACCGTCGGGCTCTTTCTGCAACAGACCTTCCTGTTCCAGCTGGCCGATAATGCGGTGTATTGTTGGCTTGGGCACATCCAGACGCTGACACAAGTCTGCCGCCGAGGTCGCCCTGTCCTCCTTGAGCATTTCCTCGATCAAGGCAAAAGCACGAAGCAGAGTAGAATTGGTAGCACTGGCTGATGTGCTCATAAGCCCTCCTGTATGTATATTCAGGCAGTTTATCATAGAGAAATCTGGATACGTTCAGCGAACTGCCGACAAAGGGCCACATCTTCCTCCAGAGCCCGGCCGCTGACGCCAACCGCGCCGATTAGCTGATTTACCTCAAGCAAGGGCAGCCCACCTGGCAGAGAGGTGAATTTGTCATCCAGAAAATCGGCCAGCGACAGCTGCTCGTTCAACAACCGCTGTCTGAAGATGTCGGTCGATACCCCCATCCTAGCCGCCGTATAGGCCTTGCCTATAGCAATATTGACCAGTCGTTCGGGCGCTCCATCCATCCGATACAGATAAATCAGGGCTCCCGAAGCATCTACGGCCGCAAAACAGACCGGTTTCCCCCCATCCTGCCCGGCCATGTTGGCCGTTGTCAGGCAGGACGTCGAAACTGTCATTGAATTGATAGTCAAAGGTGACTCCTTTATCTGTGCCGCCAAAAAACAAAAGCGAAGCCATCAGGCTCCGCTTCCATTAAGAAAATTATCATACTAAAAACAATGATATTTCCGGAACATAGGTAACCAGCAACAGCACCGCTATCATCACCAGCAGATACACCCAGATAGACCTGGCAAGACCGCCAATACTGACATTGGCAATACCACTGGCTACAAACAGATTCACCCCCACCGGTGGCGTAATAAATCCGATTGCCAGGTTCATGACCATCATCACCCCAAAATGCACCGGGTCTACGCCTACCGCTATGACCAATGGGAGTAAAATCGGCGTAAGAATAACGATGGCTGCCAGAGCTTCCATGAAAATACCGATCCAGAGCAGGAAGATATTAATCATGATCAGAATGACAATCTTGTTTGAGGTCAGAGCCAGAATAGACTCGGCTATAAACTCGGGGATCTGCTCAATGGTCATAATATTGCCAAAGATGGTTGCCATCGCCATCAACAATATGATGATGGATGAAATACCGGCGGCATCCTGAGCCGAGGTCCAGAGTTTATCTAAGGTCAGCTCCTTATGAATACAGATACCCACAAACAGACCATACAAGGCGGCAACCGCAGCGGCTTCCGTTGGCGTCATGATGCCGCCATAGATACCGCCCAGCACGATCACGGGTACCATCAAGGCCCACTTGGCTTGCCAGGCCGCACTCATGAAGGTTTTTAGCGAACGCTCCCGCACTTCACCATACCAGCCATTTTTCCTGGAGATCAGGTAGGCAACGACCATCAGGGCCACGCCCATAATCAGACCGGGTATGATACCGGCAATAAACAGCTTGCCGATGGAGACCTGAGCCGACACCCCGTAGACCACAAAGGGATTGCTGGGCGGAATAATCACCCCAATCGCCCCGGCGCAAGCCACCACGGTGGCAGAGAAATATTTATCATATCCCCTGGCTATCATGGCCGGTATGGTAATGGAGCCGATGGCCGCCACCGTCGCCGGGCCAGAACCGCTGATCGAAGCGAAGAAGATACAGGTCATGATACTGGCCAGTGCCATACCGCCGGGCAAGGCACCCACCAGTTCATCACCCAGTGCCAGCAGCCGCCTGGACAAGCCTCCGGCCCCCATGAATACTCCGGCCGCAATAAAGAAAGGAATGGCCATGATGGGGAAGGAGTCGATCGAAGAAAAGGCAATCTGAGCCAGATAATCCACCGGCAGGGTGCCGGCCCCCAGCACAGTGGTCAGCCCGGCCAGCCCCAGGGCAAAAGCAATAGGTACGCCCAAAACAAGAAAAAAAGTAAAGTAACCGAACAACAGCAGAGGTGCATTCCAGTCTTCAGACAGCAACACAGGCAAAAACAGCAATACCGACAACGCCATGCCCAGCACAACATCTGGCAGTATCATCTTTCTGCTCTGTTGCCACAGTGTCTGCAAGGTACGCACCGACATCAGTCCAAAGCCGATAGGAAGAATCAGATAAGGAATGTAATAACCTATCTGCAAAGCGGGTGTTATTTGTGGCATAGCCAACTGCATTTTTACATAATCAAGACCCATGTAAGAAAAAAGAAACACCAGTACCAAGGTACAACAGTCGATCATTACCCAGACAACACTCTGCCAGCGCTGTGAAAGCCTGTTGTGTAACACATCAACCCTGATTCCGCTTCTTGTGAGAATCGATATAGATACAGCAAGATATGAAATCCAGATAAAAACATATCTTGCCAACTCTTCGGTCCAGACGCCCCACCCTACGGCCCCCTTGATGTTATCACGCAGTACTTCTGTATCCAGCCAGCTACCGAAAAACCGCTCAAAACCCGGAGTAGCAATCAGTTCCAGAAGAGTGGATATACCGTATCTGAAAAACGTCTGATAATTGATGATTAGAATCATCATAATCAAACCAACGAAAAGAAAAGGTTTTTCTAGGTTATTTAGAATATTAAAAAATGAATATTTTCGCTCACGAACATCCTGTATTTCACTTTGCTTTAGCATTTCCATAAAGCAGCTCCGGCACTACACCTTCAGCAATCAATAAGGTGGGAATATCACTCCCACCCGTTATTCGGCAACCGGTCGATTAATCGTTTTCCGATACCGCTACGCATTGATAGATAATTTTACTGTTGGGTATCCTGTACCATTTCGATAAGGTCCTTCGGCAAATTGGCTGCAAATTCCTCAAATACCGGTCGGGTCAGCTCACGAAATCTGGCATTTTCTTCCGCCGTTGTTTGATGAATAGTAATGCCAGCCTCTAACATTCCCTGTCGGGCTTTATCTTCGTTTGCAGGATAAGCTTCTGTCCGCTGATAAGTAACCGCTTCCTGAGCTGCTTCTTCAATGACTTCCCTGGCTTCGACAGGAAGTGAATCCCACCATTTCTTATTGGCCATTGCCACCTGCATGCCATAGTTATGGGCCGAGGTCACCGCATATTCTAGGTTTTCATGGTGCTTGGCACCAAACATGTGAGGAAAAGTATTTCCTTCAGCATCTATGGTGCCCTGCTGAAGCGCGGTATAAACCTCTCCCCAGGCAATAGGAGCCGGATTCGCGCCCAACGCCTTGGCCACCGCCACTTCTACCGGTGAATCGGTGGTTCTCATTTTTAACCCGGATAGTGAATCTGGACCGGTTAACGGTTTACTGGTCGAAACAAAATTGCGATAGCCATATTCTGCGTACATGATGGGCTGCAAACCAATTTCATTCGACGCCTGCTCGAAGTAGGTGTTCAGCAGACCACCCTTGTCCAAAGACTTGTAAAGCTTATCCTGGTGTTCAGGGCTAGTAATATATGGCAAGTCAAAGACCTGGAAAAGGCGAGAAAAGCCTGCCAGATTCGGAGTCGAGCTAACGCCTATCTCCAGCGTCCCTCTCTGCGCCCCTTCTATCAGCACGCGATCACTGCCAAGAATGGCCCCCGGAAATACCTGAACCCTTATCCGGCTATCCGATTTTTCTTTAACCAGATCGGCAAACTTTTCATAGGCCTGAGTAATGTGATTACCCGGCGGAGCCGTGTGCGCCAGCTTCATCTTGATCTTGGGGCCTGTGTATTCAGCCATGACGACCGGACTGACCGACATGGCCAATACCACTGACGACAGGATAAATGGAGCAATTTTCATAGGTAACCTCATCCTTGACTTGATAAAAACTTACAATAAGTTAACAAGTGAGACTATATTGACCATCACATAGTTATGTCAACATCAAAATAAATCAAAACGATACATTTTGTATCGAAAAAACACCTATATTTAGTTGGTGATTTATTGACAGAAAGGCTGGTAGCTGTCAGATAAACCGAAACATTTGGAGCCATTTATGAGCGATCGTGTAGTGGGTCGGTATCAAGGTAAAACTTTTGGAGAGTTCGACTATATCGTGGTGGGCGCAGGCTCGGCAGGATGTGTGCTGGCCAACAGGCTCACCGAAGATCCGGAAATCAGGGTATTGCTGCTGGAAGCGGGGGGACGAGACTGGAATCCCTGGATCCACATTCCCGTCGGTTACTTCAAGACCATGCATAATCCCGCAACCGACTGGTGCTATATCACCGATCCGGACCTGGGGCTCAACGGCCGGCAACTGCAATGGTCCAGAGGCAAGGTGCTGGGTGGTTCCAGCTCACTCAACGGCTTGTTGTATATCCGCGGTCAACATCAGGATTACGATGACTGGGCCGCCTTGGGCAATGATGGCTGGAGCTACAAGGAAGTCCTGCCCTACTTCAAGAAGTCCGAATGCCAGTCACGAGGGCCCGACGCCTATCACGGGATCGATGGCCCGCTGAAGGTTTCCGATCTGCGCCTGCGCAGGGAAATCGCCGAGCGCTTTGTCGACGCCGCCCAGCAAATCGGCATCCCGGCCAACCCCGACGTCAATGGTGCAACACAGGAAGGCGTGAGCTACTTCCAGCAAACCGCCTACAAGGGTCTGCGCTGCAGCAGCGCCAAGGCATTTCTGCGACCGGCATTGAAACGCTCCAACCTGACGCTGCTGACCCACGCCCATACCCGCCGCATCCTGCTGGAAGGCAAACAGGCCACCGGTATCGAATTCGAACACAAGGGCAAGCGCCTGCTGGCCCGGGCAACACGGGAAGTGGTGCTCAGCGCCGGCGCCATCGGCTCGCCGCAAATACTGCAGTGTTCGGGGATTGGTGAACCGAAACACCTGACATCGGTGGGAGTGGAATGTCTGCACCCGTTGCCAGGGGTGGGCGAAAACCTGCAGGACCACCTGCAAATACGCCTGGTATTCAAGACCAGTTGCAAGACCCTCAACGACGAGGTCAACAACCCGGTGAAGAAACTGGGTGTCAGCTGCGCCCGCATAGCCGGGGCAGCATCAGGATCCGCAGCGCCGATCCACATGAATACCCCTCGATTCAGGCCAATTATCTCTCGGAAGAGGAAGATCTGCGGGTGGCGGTGGATGCGGTCAAGGTGGCCCGGCGTATCGCCGAAGCCGATGCGCTCAAGCCGGTGATCATCGATGAATATGTACCTGGCCGCCAGTATCAGACAGACGAGCAATTGCTGGGTGCCGCCCGTCGCTTCAGTCAGACCATTTATCACCCAACCAGTACCTGCAAGATGGGCAATGACGACATGGCGGTGGTCGACTGCAGACTGAGGGTTCATGGCATCAAGGGACTGCGGGTCGCCGATGCCTCCATCATGCCATTGATCGTCTCCGGTAATACTAATGCCCCATCGATCATGATCGGCGAAAAGTGCGCCGACATGATCAAACAGGATCAAACTCATGGTTAAATAACAAGATATCGACCATAAACATCACTTACCTGGCTTATGACACCGCCCTGAACTTTTTCAGCCGCAGGGCGTTGCCGACCACAAAGACGCTGGACATGGCCATGGCACCGGCGGCCAGCATGGGCGACAACAGGATGCCGAACCACGGATACAGGGCGCCGGCCGCCAACGGGATAAGACAGATGTTGTAGGCGAAGGCCCAGAACAGGTTCTGGCGGATATTACGCAGGGTGGCGTGGCTGATGGCCAGGGCGTTGGGCACGGCACGCAGATCGCCGCTCATCAACACCACCTCGGCCGCCTCGATGGCGATATCGGTACCGGTACCTATGGCCAGCCCCACATCCGCCTCGGCCAGCGCCGGGGCGTCGTTGATGCCATCACCGACGAAGGCCACGGGGCCATGCTGTTCGCGCAAGCGCTTTAAGGCCGCCACCTTTCCATCCGGCATCACCTCGGCTTCCACCTCGTCGATCCACAGCCGGCGGGCGATGGCGCTGGCAGTATGGCGGTTGTCGCCGGTGATCATGGCCACCTTCAGCCCCAGCTCGTGCAAGGCCTCGATTGCCGCCGGAGTGCCTTCCTTGATGGGATCGGCGACGGCGATAATAGCCGCCAGTTTGCCGTCGATGGCCGCATAAAGCGGGCTTTTTCCTTCCAGGGCCAGCTGCTCCGCCGTCTCGGCCAGGGCATCCAGTTCATGGCCCAGCTGTTTCATATAGCGATCGGCGCCCACTTCTATCTTTCGGCCATCGAGAGTGGCGCTGACACCGAGCCCCGGGTAAGCCTTGACGTTATGCGGTTCAAACAGGCTCAGCGTTCGCTCCGTCGCGGCGGCCACTATGGCCTCGGCAATGGGGTGCTCCGAGTGTTGCTCTACCGACGCCACCAGCGCCAGCACCTCGTTTTCATCGAACCCCGCCACCACCTGTAAATCGGTCAGTTCCGGCCGCCCTCTGGTGAGAGTGCCGGTCTTGTCCAGCGCTATCACCCCGGCATTACGCAGGGTCTGCAGGGCCTGTCCCTTGCGAAACAGCACCCCCAGCTCGGCGGCCCGGCCGGTGCCCACCATGATGGAGGTGGGTGTCGCCAGCCCCATGGCGCAGGGACAGGCGATGATCAGCACCGCCACGCCGTTGATAAGTGCGAAGCTCAGTGCCGGGCTGGGTCCCAGCCACAGCCAGACCACAAAGGTCAGCGCCGCCACCGCCATCACCACCGGCACGAACACCGCCGTGACCTTGTCTACCAGCGCCTGAATGGGTAACTTGGCACCCTGGGCCTGTTCCACCATCTGAATAATCCTGGCCAGCAGGGTATCGCCCCCCACCCTGGTGACCTCGAAGCTCAGGGCGCCATTCTTGTTGACGGTGCCGCCGACCACCTCGTGACCCGCGCTCTTTTCTACCGGTACCGGCTCGCCGGTGAGCATGGACTCGTCCACCCAGGAGCTGCCATCCTGTACCCTGCCGTCTACCGGTATCCGTTCGCCGGGGCGCACCAGCACCAGATCGCCGACCCGTACCTGCGCCAGCGGTAATTCCCGCGTGTCGCCGTTACGCTTCACTCGCGCCGTGGTCACCTGCAGGCTCAGCAACCGTCGAATCGCCTCGCCGGTGCGGCCCTTGGCCCTGGCTTCCAGATAGCGACCGAGCAGGATCAGGGTGACGATGACCGCCGCCGCCTCAAAGTACACCTGGCGTGTCCCTTCCGGCAGCATAAAGCCGGCAAAGGTCGCCACCACCGAAAAGCCCCAGGCCGAGAGGCTGCCCAGTGCCACCAGCGAGTTCATGTCCGGCGCCGCCCGCAACAGGGCCGGTAGCCCGAGTCGGAGAAAACGCAGGCCGGGGCCAAACAACACCAGGGTGGTGAGCACAAACTGAATGCCCCAGTTCAGTGGCTGCCCCAGGGTCGCCATAACCCAGTGATGCATGCCCGGCACGAAGTGCGCCCCCATTTCCAGCACAAACACCGGGGCCGTCAGCCCCGCCGACCACCACAGGGAGCGCTTGAGATCCTGCTGCTCCCGTTCCCGACGGGCGTTGTCGTCATCCCGTTCGGCAGACAGAGGCGCCGCCTCATAGCCGGCCTTGGCCACCGCGGACGTCAGCTGTTGCTCGTCCAGATTGCCGGCCAGCGCCTCTACATGTGCGGTTTCCGCCGCCAGATTGACGCTGGCGGACAAGACGCCGGGCAGCTTGAGCAACGCCTTTTCCACCCGCCCGACACAGGAGGCGCAGCTCATGCCGATGATCGACAGCTCAAACTGCTCGGTGCGGGTCTGGTAACCGGCTTTCACTACCCCCTCGGTCAACACGCTGAGCGGTGTATCGGCCGCCAGGCTCACCTCGGCCTTTTCATTGGCCAGGTTCACCGTCGCCTCGAGTACGCCCGGTGACTTGAGCAGCGCCTGCTCCACCCGCCGTACGCAGGAAGCACAGGTCATGCCCGTGATCGGCAGCTGCACGCTGAGGACCGGCGCTTTTCCGGCTGTATCGGTGGCCGTAGTGGTAAATGACGTCATGGTGTTATCCCCGTGATGAATATGTCATGTTCACCTTAAGGCTTCCCATTATGGGAAGGTCAAGCACACAAATACTATTTTTTGGTCACTCCCCCGGTGGGTGCCAATTCTGATGAGGACAACTGCTCCAGAATGGCACAGGCCGATCCCTCGTCACCCGGACAGGCGGCAATCATCCGTTGCAGCATGGCCTGCATTGCGGCCAGCTCACGCATCTTGTGCTCCACTTCCTGCAGGTGTTGTTGTGCCACCTGTTTAACCGCCCGACTGGGCCGCTGCGGGTCCTGCCACAGGCTCAGCAGCGCCTCTATCTGACGAATGGAAAATCCCAGCAATCGGGCCTGACGAATGAACCTGAGCTGCTCTATATTGTGCTCGTCATACTGCCGATAGCCGGCGGCGGTGCGCTCCGCCGGCTGCAGCAGCTTTATCTGTTCGTAATGGCGGATCATCTTGGCCGAGACCCCGGCCCTGGTTGCGGCTTCGCCTATGTTCATCTCGGCCTCCAATAACCATGAAAAACGGTATCCATTATGACGTTGCAGCCGACTTCCCTGCCTTGCGGCAACAATGGCACTCGACCGCGATGGCGTCGATATGCCCCTTTGCTTCCTCGTAATACCACTTCTGATCCCGTGCCTTCCAGATCTCCCGTTTACCGCAGTTCCGGCAGATAAAGGGCTGGTCGATATAGTCATCCGGCAAGGCGCCGTAGATATTGATATGGGAAAGCCGGTCATGATCCGCGGGCACCGCAGAGGGATGTTGTCGTTGCTGTAATGGATGCAATTGCTGCACCCGCTCGGCTTCTCGTCGTTGCTTGGCGCTGGGGTTACGCCTCTTGTCCGGGGTTCTGCTCATGATGGAGCTCCCGTCAAAGCCCGGGGCCGGCCCGGGCCATCGCTGTTTACGCCGGCGGGTAGCCGACTTCGGTCAGGGCATCGGCCAACTGTTCGTGGGTGCAGCTGCTTTCTACCTTGATGATATGATTCAACAGATCGAACTCCAGCTCACAGGCCGGATCCAGCTCTATCAGCATCTGGTTAATCACGCCAACACAGTGGCCGCAGGTCATGTCGGGCAGGGTAAAACTGATCATAGTGCTTTCCTCATTGGGCATTATCGTGATGCCCAGTATCAACCTTACCACCATGGTAAGGTCAACTGTTTTTTGGCTCATGCTATATTGGTGCTCCCGCCCCATGGAAAGGCCCCGGCATGCATCGTCTGTTTTCTCTTACCACCCGCCTGAGCCTGCTGTTCAGCGCTACCATGCTTGCCATCTGGCTCCTGGTTGGCGTCTTGTTGCTGCAGGCGCTGGATCAGCACTTTGCCCACCAGGATCAGGAAGAGCTGCAGGGCAAGTTGATATTGACCCGCAGCCTGCTGAACAGCCAGCAACATACTGCGAGTCCGGACTGGTCGATGCTGAAACAGCGGCTTGATGATGCACTCTCCGGACATGGCCATCTCTATATTACGCTGCAGGATCCCCGAGGCCAATTACTGGCCGAGGCCGGCATCCGGCACCCGCAACCCGAAAAACAGACATCGCCACCACCGCAAGCCGACATACCGCTGGCAGAAAACTGGACCGAACAAGGCACCCACTATCGCAGCCGGACAGAACGGGTACGGCTGGCCCCATCCTGGCCGGATGCGCCCGAGTCCGTGGTGATCCGCGCCACCCTGGACACCAGCTACCACCAGCATTTTATCGATGGCATCCGCCGGGCCCTGATCGGATTTACCCTGGGCATTGCCCTGCTCTCGATAGTGCTGGGCTGGATCGCCTCGCGAATAGGCCTGGCGCCCTTGCGTACCCTGGCCTCGGTATCCTCCCGGGTCAGCGCCGCCAGGCTCAACCACCGGTTGCCCCTGGCCGATGCCCCGACCGAGTTGCATGTGCCGATAAAGGCATTCAATGCCATGCTGGACCGACTGGAAGACTCGTTTCAGCGGCTGTCGGCATTTTCCTCGGATATCGCCCACGAACTGCGCACCCCGGTCAACAGCCTGATGATGCACACTCAGGTGGCGCTGGCGCATGAACGCGATGCTGCTGAATACAAGGAAGCGCTGTACGCCAATCTGGAGGCGGCAGAACGGCTGGCAAGAATGATCGGTGAAATGCTGTTTCTGGCCCAGTCGGAACAGGGGAAACTGCCCATGCAGCCAATACCCCTGGAGCTGGCCGATGAACTGGACGAATTACTGGAGTTTTTCGAGCCGCTGGCCAGCGAGCAGCAGCTACATTTTCGTCGGCAGGGCAACGCCTGCCTGCTGGGTGACAGATCCATGCTGCAACGGGCGTTCAGCAATCTGTTGACCAATGCCATTCGCTATACACCGGCGCTGGGAGAAATCCGCATTTCTGTGTTGAAAGACAGCCAGGGCATCACCGTCGAGGTCGCCAACCCCGGCCCCGTCATCCCGCCCGAGCAATGGCCCCGGCTGTTCGATCGTTTCTACCGTGCCGACAGCGCCCGCCAGTCGGTGACCGAAGGCACCGGCCTTGGCCTGGCCATCGCCAGGGCAATAATAACCGCTCACAACGGCACCCTGTCGGTGCACTCCGATGAACGGGAAACCTGTTTCACGGCCCACTTTCCCGGCGATGGCCCCTTCACGACGGCGGGCTAGCCACGGCCGTTTATAGCAACCCCATCAAGAGTCTGAGCGGATTTTGGGACTGAGGGCCAGAAGCAACACAGCCGCCTCCCTCGACGCGCCGGGATGTGACACTCATTGTTTCAACCTGCTGCGAACACTCACTGGATGTTCGGCCAGATTGAAGCCCGTCGTCACGGCAGGACAAGCTTGCCCCACCGGGCACCTGCATATCCAGACATTCAGGCATGCATTGTCGGGATTTTAATAATGAAAATAATGATATATTTTCAATAAGTCATGAATTACATTCATAATTTTAAGTGCTAAAGACCGGAGTTAAGTTATGTTGGAGCGGTTTCACCTTGAAGTGCTGGCAGCAATAAAAGAGCAGGGAACCTTAACCCAGGCTGCTGAATCGTTAAATTTATCCCAGTCTGCATTGAGTCACAGCATCAAAAAACTAGAAGGCCAGATCAAAACACCGGTTTGGCAAAAAGAAGGCAGAACCTTGCGCCTTACCAATGCTGGTGAACAAATCTTGACTCTTGCCAATCGGGTATTGCCGCAATTCAAACACACTGAACATCTATTGCGCCAGATAGCGACAGGCGAAATGGGTTCACTTCGCATCGGCATGGAATGCCACCCTTGCTATCAATGGCTGTTGAAAGTGATTGAACCTTATCTTGAAAAATGGCCAAACGTTGACATTGACGTGAAGCAGGAATTTCAGTTCGGTGGTCTGGGTGCCTTGCATAGCTACGAGATAGATATCCTCGTCACGCCTGATCCCTTGTATAAACCCAAGGTGACGTTTATACCGGTATTTGACTATGAACATAGACTCGTCGTTTCGACATCTCACCGTCTTGCCATGGAAAACTCGATCATGCCTGAACAGTTAAGTGATGAAGTGTTATTTAGCTACCCGGTAGAGCCTGAACGGCTGGATATTTACAGTCAGTTTTTAAACCCCTCAAAATACACGGTCAAAAAACACAAGACAATCGAAACTACGGAAATAATGTTACAAATGGTGGCGGCTGGCAGAGGCGTCTGTGCATTGCCTGGTTGGTTAGCGGATGAATTCGCCAAAAAAATGGCCATTAAGAGCCTCCGGTTCGGTAAACATGGGATTAGAAAACAAATCTTTTTAGGGGTGCGAAAAGGCGAGGAGCAGATTAATTACCTGAGTGATTTCATTACTCAGGCTCAGAGTGTCAGGTAGTTACTCAGTCTTGCCTTTAAACTCACACTGTTCTTCACTAACACAGCCGCCGGTCCTGTCAGGTGGCGTTGTTTCCTATATCGGTGAACTCTCTGTCTCACCCATGATCCGATCACCTGACGAACGGACTCGGAAGTAAACAGATGGGTAAAGCACGGCACAACATCAGCCACTGGCGGCCGTACAACCGGGCCTTGGTCAATCGCGGTTCACTGAGCTTCCGGATGGATGAAGAGGCTATCCGGCAATGGTGCTGCCATTTTCAGCTGATAGACGTACCCTGCCCCACCGGGGTACAGCCGCATCTGCAAGTGCGCCCAAACTGCGAACCTGGCATACCGCTTGACCGAGCGTGCGCTGGCTTACAATAAATCATGAATTTTATTCACGCATTAATGAAATTAAATCATTATTTTTCATACATCTGCCCCTGTATAACATATCTACGCTTAGCTCTAGACATCTGGACTTCTAGGTAACATTGCAGTTGATTGTTAACCAGACAAGTACCAGAAAATACTGTGCAGCTTGTTGATTGAAAAATCAGCAAGACCAGAAAGAGCAAGGAATAAATTCAGATTTTATCTCGGATAATTGGATGCCAGATCACCATGAGTAACGACTTTACATTCGCTATAACCAGCATTGGCTTCGATGAAAATTATCAGCCCTCAGACAATACGCGTATTACGACCAACTTTGCTAATTTGGCCAGAGGAGAGAGCCGCCAAGAGAACTTGCGCAACGCCTTAAAGATGATTGACAATCGGTTCAATGCCTTGGCGCATTGGGATAACCCCGAAGGAAGTCGTTATTCCGTCGAGCTTGAAATCATTTCCGTTGAGATGGACATTGATAATAAAGGCAATGGCCACACCTTTCCTACGATTGAAATATTGAAGACGAACATTGTTGATCACAAAACCAACACACGCATTGAAGGCATTGTAGGGAATAATTTCTCCTCTTATGTGCGAGATTATGATTTCAGCGTATTGCTGTTGAATCATAACAAGGGGCAACCCAAATTTAGTATCCCAGATGATTTTGGCGATCTGCATGGAAAACTATTCAAATGTTTTGTAAATTCAGACACCTACAAGCAAAATTTTATTAAACATCCTGTTATATGCCTCAGCATTTCGGATAAGGTGACCTATCATCAGACTGGAAATCAGCACCCCGTATTAGGTGTCGAATATCAGCCACATGAATCATCCTTAACTGAAAAATATTTCAAAAAAATGGGATTGGAAGTTCGCTACTTCATGCCACCAAATAGCGTTGCGCCTCTGGCTTTTTATTTCTTTGGTGATTTACTTAATGATTATAATAATCTTGAGCTTATCAGCACCATCAGCACGATGGAAACTTTTCAAAAAATTTACCGACCTGAGATTCATAATGCCAATGCTGTGGCAGGAAAATGCTACAAACCTAACCTGAAGAATCCGGATCATTCATTAACTCGAATTGTTTATGATCGAGAAGAACGTAGCAAGTTAGCAGTTAAACAGGGAAAAGTGGCTGAGGAAAACTTCATCAAACCATACCAATCTATCCTTGAACAATGGTCTGCTAGCTACGCTTCCTGATTTAGGGCCTTATAATTAACAAGAATACAGAACGGTGTTTATTATGAAAAGATTATTACCTACTTCAACTGCGGGCAGTTTACCCAAACCTTCTTGGCTTGCACAACCTGAGACACTTTGGTCACCTTGGAAATTGCAAGAGGATGAATTGATTGAGGGAAAACACGATGCTTTACGTGTGTCGTTGCAAGAACAGCAACAAGCAGGCATTGATATTGTCAGTGATGGCGAGCAAACGCGCCAACACTTTGTGACTACGTTTATTGAGCACCTTAGCGGTGTTGATTTTGAAAAACGTAAGACCGTTAAAATTCGTGATCGCTATGATGCGAGTGTACCGACAGTCGTTGGTGCTGTAAGTCGCCAAAAGCCGGTTTTTGTTGAAGATGCCAGGTTTTTGCGTCAGCAAACCAAGCAACCCATTAAATGGGCCCTGCCAGGTCCCATGACTATGATAGATACGCTTTATGATGACCATTATCACAGTCGCGAAAAGCTAGCTTGGGAGTTCGCCAAAATACTCAATCAAGAAGCTAAAGAGTTAGAGGCAGCTGGTGTTGATATTATCCAGTTTGATGAACCTGCATTTAATGTGTTTTTTGATGAGGTCAATGATTGGGGGATTGCTGCTTTAGAAAGAGCAATTGAGGGCCTTAAATGTGAAACTGCCGTACATATTTGCTATGGATACGGTATCAAAGCCAATACGGATTGGAAAAAGACGCTGGGGTCCGAGTGGAGACAGTATGAAGAGGTTTTTCCCAAACTGCAAAAGTCTAATATCGATATTATCTCATTAGAATGTCATAACTCTCATGTCCCGATCGAGCTGCTTGAACTCATACGAGGTAAAAAGGTGATGGTAGGGGCCATTGATGTGGCAACCAATCGCATTGAGACGCCAGAAGAAGTCGCCAATACTCTACGAAAAGTGCTTGAGTTTGTAGATGCCGACAAGCTTTATCCTTGCACCAACTGTGGCATGGCGCCCCTATCTCGTGAAGTAGCAAGAGGCAAGCTAAATGCCCTAAGTGCAGGAGCAGAAATCCTCCGAAGAGAACTCTCGGCCCAGGGCGTTGTTTTCTGAGTCAGTGAACAATCTGTCTCAGCTCATAGCCAGGCACTTAAGCATTAAAATGTTCATAAATGTCACCTTAGCCATTGCTCTTACTGGATTTAATCTGTTGTGATGGCTGGGTTTCATCGTAAATCAAGTGGAAAATAGTCATCGGCTTCATTGGGATTTGTTGTTTTATTTGGCGACTGACATCAGATCACAACTGAAGCCTTTTTTATATCTATTTCATGAACTTACCGTTAGCACTGGGCGATGAGCCGGACGAGTTGCTGGGGTGTTTCGAGCCGGTGAACGCGGCAGCGGGATAGTGGCAACCGCTTACTCTATGCCATTTTGTCGCTGTTGTTCGCGAATATAGGCGATGATATCGCCGACTTGGTCCCGGCTGATACCAGGCACCGGCGGCATGTCGCCAAAGCGCCAGTGATGGGCCCGTACTCCGTTGACGGCGGCGCGATAAAAGGCCTCGTCACCATGATGGGATGGCTCATACACCTGGTGAATAAACGGCGGCCCCTGGCGACTACCTTTGAGGTCTGCGCCATGACAACCGGCGCAGTTATCAAGGTAAGCCAGCTTGCCACGCCGTATTTGCTCGGCTCCGGCGGACGAGTCACCCGGCAAAAAGTGGCTGCCGACCATCGCGAGAGCTGCCAGTCCCACAACTCCTGTACCCCATAACCACCGGCGGTTAACCCTTGATGTTTTGTTCACGGCGTTGCTTGTCCTCTTGTTTGACTGGCTGAAAAGTTTGACTGGCTGAAAAAATGGCATGAGCAGCCGCCCATGCCATCCCTCTTACATCACCTGTACGCGGCCTTTCATACCCGCTTCCATATGGCCGGGGATCAGGCAGGCAAAATCGACGGTACCGGCCTGATCAAAGGTCCAGATCAAGCCGCCTTTCTGGCCCGGTTTCAGGCTGATCATATTGGGCTCGGCGTGCTTCATGTCCGGCATCTGGCGCATCATCTCGGCATGTGCCTGCAACGACTCAAGGTTGCCAATCACCAGTTCATGGGTCGCCTTGCCCGAGTTTTTAATGAAAAAGCGCACGGTTTCACCGGTGTTAACCTCTATCTGTGCCGGTGAAAACCGCATGTTATCGCTCATCACCACTTCGATGGTACGACTGACCTCGGCAGAAGTGCCGGGTCGACCGATGCCGTGCATATCCTGCTGCATGGTCGTCATATCGTGCCCCTGATGGCCACCGTGTTCACCCGCGGCCATCGCCAGGCCGGGCAACAGAGACAAGATTAAAACGGACAGTGTTTTTTTCATGTTTTTCTTCCTTGGTGTGAGTTTTATCGTGTAATGACAGATTAAAACCAGAACCTGACCCCGGCGACCCAATGGGTTTCCTGGGTCGCGTCACCTTCTCCTCGTACCTGATCGGCACTGTTGCCCAATGCCGCCGCCCATTCCCAGCCCACATAGGGCGCAAACTGGCGGCTGAATTCATAACGCAAACGAGCACCGGCCACCAGTTCGGCCAGACCTCGCCCCTGGCCGCGTTCGGCGTCGTCCTTGCCATAGGCGGTCAGTTCCGCCCTGGGTTCCAATACCAATCGCTGGGTCAGCAAGAGTTCATATTCCCCCTCCACCGCCAGCGCCGTTTGCCCGTCGTCGCCCAGATAGACGGCGGCATCCAGCTCGAACCAGTAAGGAGCCAGCCCCGCGAGACCCAAGGCCAACCACCCCTGATCCGGACCGTGCCCCGTGTCGTAACGCACACCCAGCTCACTATTCCAGAAGGTCGTCAGGGCATGGCTCCATAACAGTTCGGTGCTGGCTTCTTGCAGTCGGCCTTGTTCTATATCACCTTCCGCCTTCAGCACGGCTCTGTCGTAGTCATAGCCAAACCAGGCGCGGGTATCGTAGATCAGTGCATGGCCTTCCCCCTTGTCGACCCGTTCCAGCCGGTCGACCAGCACACCGTAAAAGGCATGTTCATCGGCCAGCCGCAGCTGCCGTGGGCCGGGCAAGGCATAGGGCCCTTCTTCCAGGGTAAAGCCTCCGGAATAGGCATGGGGATCCCGGGCATCGGCGGGTGCCGAACCTCCCTGCATCTGCATGCGGCCATGGTCTTTACCCTGCATCTGGCCGTGACCCATGCCCTGAGCCAGCGCTACCCCGGCCGGCAGCACCGACAGGATCAGCAGCATACCGTTCAATCCGGATTTCATGGTCGTTCTCCCTCTGTTGGTCCGGCTCATGACACCATCACCTCGCGGAACATGCCCGCATCCATATGAAACATAAGGTGACAGTGCCAGGCCCAGCGGCCCAGAGCGTCGGCGGTCACCAGAAAGCTGACTCGTTGGGCCGGTTGTACCTGTATGGTGTGGCGCCGTACCAGAAACTCCCCATCCGGACCTTCCAGCTCGCTCCACATGCCGTGCAGATGCATGGGGTGGGTCATCATGGTGTCGTTGTGCAGAATAATCCGCACCCGCTCGCCGAAGTTCAGGTGAACCGGGGTGGAGCTGCCGAACTCGACCCCGTCGAAGGACCAGGTATAACGCTCCATGTTACCGGTAAGGTGCAGCTCTATTTCCCGCTCCGGTGGTCGTGGATCCATGGGGCCGCCCGGCGTGCGCAAATCGGCGAGAGTCAGCACCCGACGGCCGTTGTTGCGCAGTCCGACACCGGGGTCGTCCAGATTGGTACGCGGCGTATCCACCCGCATGTCCACACTGGGGCCATATTCGCCACGGGCATGGCGCACCTCGCTACCGGCCCTGGCCAGACCGCCGGCCATGGCGCCCATTTCCATACCGCCATGATCCATGCCGGCCATGGCGCCCATCCCCATACCGCCATGGTCCATGCCGGTCATACCACCCATGGCGTCCATTTCCATACCGCCATGGTCCATGCCACCCATGGCGCCCATTTCCATACCGACATGGTCCATGCCGGCCATGTTGCCCATCATGTCTGCCATGGTCAGGTTCTGGGGTGAGTCCAGCTCGGGAACGGCGGCACTCAGCCCCTCCCGCGTGGTCAGGGTGCCACTGGCATAGCCTGTTCTGTCCATCGCCTGGGCAAACAGGGTATAGGCCTCGGCCTGGGGCTCAATCAGCACATCGTAGGTCTCGCCGGGGCCGAAGCGAAACTCATCCACGATCACCGGCACTACATTGAGGCCGTCGGCCTGTACCACCGTCATCTTGAGCCCGGGAATGCGTACATCATAAAAAGAGTTGCCGGCACCGTTGATAAAACGCAGCCGCACCCGCTCGCCCTGCTTGAACAAGGCCGTCCAGTTGCCGACGGGAGTCGTACCGTTCATCAGGTAGGTGAGGGTCTGGGATGACAAGTCCGCCAGATCACTCGGGCTCATGCGCATTTCATTCCACATCTGTCGCTTGCTCAGCGCCGTCTTCAGGCCATCGCTGGATACATCACGGAAAAAGTCGAATACGGTGGGCTGATTGAAGTTGTAGAAATCGCCCTGATTCTTGAGCTTGCCGAACACCCGCATCGGGTTTTCGTCGGTCCAGTCGGAGAGCAACACCAGATGCTCGCGGTCGGCCTGAATGAGCTCGTCCTCGGCCGGATCGATGATCAGGCCACCGTACATGCCGGTCAGCTCCTGCATGCCCGAGTGGGAGTGATACCAGTAGGTGCCGCTCTGCTCCAGCCGGTATTTGTAGGTAAAGGTTTCGCCGGGGGCAATACCGGGGAAACTGATGCCCGGCACCCCGTCCATCTGGTAGGGCAAAATGATGCCGTGCCAGTGAATGGAGGTCGGCTCCTTCAGCCGGTTAGTCACACGAATGGTGACTTCATCCCCTTCACGCATGCGCAAGGTGGGCCCGGGAATGGAGCCATTGATGGTGGTGGCCATCCGGTTCTTGCCGGTGAAGTTGACCGGCGTTTCATCGATCACCAGATCGAACTCGGTACCGGTCAGCACGGGAACGTCGCCGGTCAGGGTACCCGGACTGGCGGCCCGAGCCGGCCTTAACATGGGCGCCATGCCCAGCACCACACCGCCGGCGGCCAGACCCTGCACAAACCTGCGCCGGGGCAGACTGGGGCTGCTCTTCGCCTCTTTCATCAAATGCTCTCCCTTTCCTGACTGTTCGCTCATACGAAATAATGATGATAAGGAGAGAATAGAGAGGCATCGCTGTCTGCAAGATGACGGCAACATTACAAATTTGTCATCTTGCCGTCATCTGACTGGCAGCCGCCACGTGCCATGTATACATGTATAAAAGGCGCTCGGTCACGATAAGGGCTGTCTATTGGTCACGAATCGGCCTCTTTGTTTTATGTGCAAACATGGGGCAGCAAACAATGCCGTTCTCCTGCTCTGGATTTGTGACCAGGTGTCAGAGATAAGGGTTGTAGCAAGGTGTCCCGGGCCGTCATCATGCCCTTAACAGACAATGCAAAGAGATACTGCCATGAAAATTCTGATCATCGAAGATGAGCGAAAAACCGGAGATTATCTGCAAAAAGGGCTGAACGAGGCGGGTTTTGTGGTGGATCTTACCCGCAGTGGTCTGGACGGTCTGCACCTGGCCGCAAGCGAGCCTTACGATTTGATCATTCTCGATGTGATGCTGCCGGATCTGGACGGCTGGCGTGTCGTGGAATCACTGCGCAACCAGGGTCGACAGATGCCCTTGTTGTTTCTGACCGCTCGCGACAGCGTGGAAGACAGGGTGCGCGGGCTGGAATTGGGGGCCGATGATTATCTGGTCAAGCCCTTCGCCTTTTCCGAGCTGCTGGCCCGGGTACGCACCCTGCTGCGCCGGAGCACACCGGTGGCGCAGAGCGATCGGCTGCAGGTCGCCGACCTGACCCTGGACATAGTACGGCGTCGGGCCCTGCGTGGTGGGGAGCGCATCAGCCTGACCAACAAGGAATTCGCCCTGCTCGAGCTGCTGGTGCGCCGCCGGGGCGAGGTGCTGCCACGATCTCTGATTGCCTCTCTGGTGTGGGACATGAATTTCGACAGCGATACCAATGTGATCGACGTGGCCATTCGCCGCTTGCGCGCCAAGATCGATGACGGCTTCGAACCCAAACTCATCTGCACGGTACGCGGCATGGGCTACACCCTGGATACGCCTGAATAGAGCCATAAAAAAGGCGGGCACAGGGCCCGCCAAAATTTGATGACTACGACGTATTACTATCAGATCAGTTCTGCCAGCACTTGCTCCAGCAGATCCAGACCTTCACCAACTACCTCCAGCGGCGAGGTCAGGGCTGGCAAGAAGCGGATGACGTTGCCTCGTACCCCACAAGACAACAGGATCACTCCCTTCTCTATGCCCTTGGCCACCACAGCCTTGGTCAGCTCGGCATTGGGCTGATCCACATCCCCATTGTGAACCAGCTCCATCGCCACCATGGCGCCCAGGTTGCGTACCTGGCCGATATGGTGAGGATACTTCGCCTGCAGCGCGCTCAGGCGTTTATTCATCAGCTCACCGATAGCCAGTGCCTTGTCGCACAGCTGTTCTTCCTCGATGATGTTCAGCACCTCCAGACCCGCGGCGCAGGCCAGCGGGAAGGCCGCATAGGTGCCGCCCAGACCGCCCGGGTTGGCGGCGTCCATGATGTCTGCCTTGCCTACCACGGCAGACAGCGGGAAACCGCCGGCAATGCCCTTGGCCATGGTCATCAGATCCGGCTCTATGCCTGCGTATTCGGTAGCAAACAGCTTGCCGGTACGGGCGAAACCAGTTTGAATTTCGTCACAGATCAGCACGATGCCATGCTGATCACAGATAGCGCGCAGCTGCTGCAGGAAGGCCGGCGGGGCCTGATAAAAACCGCCCTCGCCCTGCACCGGCTCTATGATCAGCGCGGCCACACGGCCCGGCTCGATGTCGCAGTGGAACAGCTCGTCGAGCGCCTTCAGCGACTGCTCGGCAGTCACACCGTGATACTCGTTCGGGTAAGGCAGGTGATAGATTTCACTCGGGAAAGGACCGAAGCCCGCCTTGTAGGGAGCGACCTTGCCGGTCAGACCCATGGTCATGTTGGTACGACCGTGAAAACCGCCGTTGAAGGCGATAACGCCGCTGCGCTTGGTGTGGGCGCGGGCAATCTTGACCGCGTTTTCTACCGCTTCGGCACCGGTGGTGACGAAGATGGCTTTCTTGGGCGTCTCGCCCGGTGCCAGCTCGACCAGCTTTTCGGCCAGTTCCACCGCACTCTCGTAGGGCGTGACCATGACGCAGGTGTGGCTGAAACGGCTCAGCTGATCGGCCACCGCGGCCTGAATTCGCGGATGGCTGTGGCCGGTGTTGACCACGGCGATGCCGGCGGCGAAGTCGATGAAACGACGGCCTTCCACATCCCAGATTTCGTTGTTCTTGGCATGATCGACATAAACGGCGGCCATATTACCCATGCCGCGGGCGAAGACGGCATCTTTGCGTTGTTGCAGTTGCTGATTCTTGCTCATTGTATTGTCTCCTGAAGTCCTTGCTTAGCGGATGCCGCCCATGCACAGGTATTTGGTTTCCATGTAATCTTCCAGCCCCTGGGAAGAACCTTCCCGTCCCAGACCGGATTCCTTGACGCCACCGAAGGGGGCAATTTCGTTGGAGAGAATGCCCTCGTTGATACCTATCATGCCGTATTCCAGCGACTCGGCCACTTTCCAGATGCGGCTGTGGCTCTCGGTGAAGAAATAGGCCGCCAGACCGTAGGGCGTGTCGTTGGCAATGGCGATGGCTTCGGCGTCATCCTTGAAGCGAATGACCGGTGCTACCGGGCCGAAAATTTCCTGACGGGCAATGTCCATCTGCTGGGTCACGCCGGTCAGAATGGTCGGCGCAAAGAACAAGTCGCCGGCCTCATGGCGCTGGCCACCGGTCACCAGACTGGCGCCCTCGGACTGAGCCTTGTCGACCATGCCGGCAATCTTGTCTATCGCCGCCTTGTTGATCACGGGACCGAGGGTCGTGGCGTCGTTCAGGCCGTTGCCGACCACCAGCTGTTCTACCGCTTCTTTGAAGCGGGCAACAAAGGCATCGTGAATGCCGTCCTGCACCAGAATACGGTTGGCACAGACACAGGTCTGGCCGGCGTTGCGGAACTTGGAGATCACGGCACCGGCCACGGCGGCGTCCAGATCCGCATCGTCGAACACGATGAAGGGCGCGTTGCCGCCCAGCTCCAGGCTGAGTTTCTTCACGGTGTCGGCGCTCTGGCCGTAGAGCAGCTTGCCGACCCGGGTAGAGCCGGTGAACGACAGCTTGCGTACCCGGCTGTCGTCGGTCAGCGTCTTGCCTACCGCAGCGGCCTGGCTGGAGGTGATCATGTTGATCACGCCTGCGGGAATACCGGCCTGCTCGGCCAGCGCCATCAGCGCCAGGGCGGAGAAGGGCGTTTCTTCCGACGGCTTGACCACCACGGTACAGCCGGCGGCCAGCGCCGGAGCTATCTTGCGGGTGATCATGGCATTCGGGAAGTTCCAGGGAGTAATGGCCGCCACCACGCCGATGGGCTGCTGAATGCTCAGCGCACGTTTGTCGGCGGTCGGCGCGGCAAAGACCTTGCCGTAGGCACGCTTGCCTTCTTCGGCATACCACTCGATATAAGAGGCGCCGTACATCACCTCACCCCGGGTCTCGAACAGCGGCTTGCCCTGTTCCAGGGTCATCAGCAGCGCCAGGTCTTCCTTGTGCTCCATGATGAGATCAAACCAGCAGCGCAGCAGACGAGCCCGCTCCTTGGGCGCGACGTCCCGCCAGCTCAGCAGGGCGGTACTGGCCGCATCGATGGCGGCGCCGGTTTCGAGGATCCCCATGTCGGGCACCTGGCCCAGCTGTTCGCCGGTGGCCGGGTTATGGACGGCAATGGTGGCGCCGCTGTCGGCCTGACACCAGTGACCATTAATGTAACCGGCATCTTTCACCAGCTTGCTGTTGACTGAATTCATGCTCATAAGAATTGCGCCTCGGTGTTGGTTCCATACAGGCCCTAACCAAGGGCCCATCACCGGCCACTGGACCGGCGCTGCCGTCACAAAACCAGTATAAAAATCCCGGTTATCGTGACCGCCCCTGCGTCGGCATTGGCCATATTTTGATTGCATGGTAGCCTTGCGCTTAAAGTCGCATAAATCATCACGTATCAACATTCACATTGAAGAGTTTCAAACTATGAGCCAGGCAAGCCGCCCCGTGCTAGGGCAAATCGGTGATTATGAAATACGTCTGCTGAAGCTGTTCAAGACGGTGGTGGAATGCGGTGGTTTCTCGGCGGCGGAAACCGAGCTGAATATCAGTAGATCCACCATCAGCGTACACATGGCCAACCTGGAAAACCGGCTCAAGTTGAAGCTGTGCCGACGGGGGCGTTCCGGCTTTGCCCTTACCGATGACGGCGCCGTGATCTACGAGTCCGCCAAGCGACTGTTTTCACGACTGGAAGAATTCCGCTACACGGTCAACGAGCTGCACGAGCAGCTTACCGGCGAGCTGAAAATCGTTTCCAGTGACAACATCTGGCTGGAAGATGACTTTCCCATGGCCGATGTCTTCGCGGAGCTGGGCGGCCAGGCGCCCGACGTCAATGTCAGTGTGGACGTGGCTCACATGGGCGAAATCGAACGGCGGGTACTGAATGAGGATGCGGATATCGGCTTTATTCACTACCACAGAGATCTGGAAGGGCTGGAATACCACCATCTTTACAAGGTGCGCTGCTTCTTGTACTGCAGCGATCGCCACCCGCTGTTTGCCATTGAAGATGACAAGAGCATCGAACAGCAACTGGGAGAGAGCAAGCTTATCCACCCCGGTATCTACACCAACCCCGAGTCCAGCGCCCAACTGGCCGACATGCGCCTGGCGGGGCGAGCCTATCACTACGAGCCGAGGGCCGCGCTGATCCTGTCCGGCCAGTACATCGGCTTTCTGCCCGAGAGCTTCGCCCGCCGCTGGGTAGACGGTGGCCGCATGAAGGCGCTGCTGCCCGAGCAGAAAAATCATGACCTCGGTATTTCCGCCATCACTCGTCTGCATGGTCGCCAGAGCCGATTGAAAGCACTGTTTCTGCAATTGCTGCATGCTCACCTGCAAGCCGCGCCCTGAGCCCGGCTTTCGGGTCGGCTCCGCTGCGTGACTCGCCTCACATAACAGCAATCCAATATGCTGAATTTTCGCATTATGTTGGTGCTTACTACCGCTGTTACTTAAGTTTCCCGTTGTTTGTTTGACCCTGTTCAAACCAAACATGAATGATTATGTATTTATCCCCTTTTGAGGCTGGCGCAGACTGACATCACCCAAAAGGGTAGCCAATACCAAATACCGACTTTGAGTTCGACTCAAAACAGATGGAATGTGATAACACAAGGGACTACAACATGACTCGTATCTGGAGCTCCGCCCGTACCAAAATCGCCGCCTCTCTGATTGCCGTTGCCGGCATGGGCGCCACCATGGAAGCCATGGCTGCCGATGTGACCTGGCGCTTCACCAACCTGTATTCCCGCGGCACCGCCTTCGGTGATATCTATCAGTCCTTTGCCGACAAGATAGAAGCCGACTCCAACGGTCGCATGAAAATCAACATGCTCTATGCCGGTGAAGGCGTAGACACCAATGGCATCATAGGTGCCACCAAGTCAGGTCTTATCGACATGGCCGCTCCCTTCCAGCCCATGCATGCCGGTGAAATTCCCTTCGGCGTAGTCGAAGTCGGCCTGCCCGGCAGCAATGGCACCCTGGAAGAGCTGAACGCCCAGTTCTATGAAAAAGGTTGGTCCGAAGTACTGACCGAGGCCTATGATCGTCACGGCCTGGTGTGGCTGGATCCTTACTTCCAGCCTGGTGTCTACGTCATTACCAAGACCAAGATCGAATCCATCGAGGACTTCAAGGGTCTGAAGATCCGTGCTCCGGGTGCCTACGGCCGCTTCTTCCGCGAGCTGGGCGCTTCACCGGTCAACCTGGCCTGGGGTGAAACCTATACCAGTCTGGCCACCGGCGTAATCGACGGCACCATCGGCTCCAACCTGATCGACCACCGCGACGGCAACTTTGCCGAAGTAGCCAAGTTCATGTACCCGCTGCCGGTGTCCAGCGCCCAGGCCCTGCCCGTTCTGGTGAACAAGAACGCCTGGAACAAGCTGCCGGACGAGCTGAAGCAGGTAGTACGTGATGCCGCCAAGTGGCACGCCCAGGAGCAGGCAGAGAAATCCGTCCAATGGGAGCAGGAAGCCGTGGCCGACATGCAGAAAATCGGCATGAACTGGAGCCCCGAGGCATCCGAAGCCGACAAGGCCCAGTGGCAGCAGGCGGCCGAAACCGTTTGGGCCCACTATGGCAAGACCGACCAATACAGCTCTCGCCTCGTAAAACTGATGAAGTAACCCCCCCTTCCGATGAGATAGCCCCGCCACGGCGGGGCTGATGTTTTCATTCCATGGATGCATAATGAAAAAACTACTTTGTTTATGGTGCAAAGGGACCGGACTGCTGGTGTCGACCGTCGGTCATACCATCTCCCTGGCCCTCCCCCTGCTGGCGGCGACCCTTGCCTTTGAAGTGTTTTCCCGTTACGTACTCAACAGCCCGACCATGTGGGCCTACGACGTATCGCTGTTTCTGTTCGGTTATATCGGTGCCCTGTGTGGTGCCAGCGGCCAGCTGAAAAAGGCGCATATCAACGTCGACATCCTCTACCTGTCGGTATCGCAGCGAACCAAGAACATCTTCGATCTGATATCCAACTCTCTGGGCGGTTTCTTTTTGATCATAGTGGCCAGCAAAAGCTGGGAAAAGGCGCTGGAGGCCATCGATTTCGGCTATACCCGCCAGTCCGAATGGGCTCCTTCCATCGGCCACTTCTGGGTCATGGTGACCGTCGCCGCCATCCTGTTTCTACTGCAATTGTCCAGCGACATGTTGAAAGATACCTGGCAATTGATCACCGGTGAGCCCCTGCTGTCTGAGGACGATGAATAATGAGTATCGAATTATTGACCGGCCTGCTGCTGCTGGGCGTACTGATTTCCTTTGCACTGGGTGCCCAGGTAGGTCTGGCTCTGGGCGGCATCGCCATGCTGATTGGCTATGCAACCTGGGGCGAAGGTATTTTCAACATAGTCCCCACCACCATAGAGAGCACCCTGTTCAGCTTCGTGCTGCTGGCGATTCCGCTCTACATCTATATGGGCCAGCTGTTGACCCGATCCGGCATCGGCGACGCCATGTTCAAGGCCAGCCAGTTGGTTATCGGCCGGGTCCGTGGTTCGCTTGCGATCAGCGTCATCGGCGTTTGTTCCATGATCGGCGCCATGGTCGGCATTATCGGTGCCGGCATCATGACCTCCGGCAGCATAGCCCTGCGTCCCATGCTGGAACGGGGCTACGACAAGAAACTGGCACTCGGTGTCATCATGGCCGGAGGTGGTCTGGGGATACTGATCCCGCCCAGCATCCCCATGATACTGTTCAGCTCCACCACCCAGACTTCGGTCGGCAAGATGTTCATCGCCGCCCTGGTGCCGGCATTGATCTCCATCACCGTCATGGTGCTTTATGTGGTGATCTCCTGCAAACGGAACCCCAGCCGCGCGCCCATTGGTCATTCCCTGGACGTGCCCAAGAATGCCCGCGAACGCTTCATTACCCTGCGCGATGGTTTCATGGCGCTGGGCCTGATCGTACTGGTGCTCGGCAGCATCATCAGCGGTATTGCCACTCCCACCGAATCCGGTGCCATCGGTGTGGTCGGTGCCCTCTTGCTGGCCATCATGTACAAGCGCTTCAAGCTCAAGATGATGAAACGTTCCGGTATCGAAACCGCACTGCTGGTGAGCGTGGCCATCTGGATCGTGCTCGGCGCTTCCGTGTTCAGCAACTTCCACCTGCTGATGGGTGTGCAGGGCATGGTGGCCGACTTTGCCGCCGGTCTGGATCTTCCCCCCATCATGATCATCTTGATGATGCAGGTGATCATGCTGCTGCTCGGCTTTATCATCGACGAGATGATCATAGTGCTGATCTGTGCCCCCCTGTTCACCCCTATCGCCATCGGTCTGGGCTACGATCCTATCTGGTTCGGTATCCTGATGATCCTGAACATCGAGATAGCGGTACAGACCCCGCCCTACGGCTTCGCCCTGTTCTACCTCAAGGGCATTGCCCCTCCCGGGGTGACCATGATGGATATCTACAAGTCGGTACTGCCCTTCGTCATGCTCAAGCTGGGCGTACTGGTGCTCTGCATGCTGGTGCCGGAGATCGTCACCTGGCTGCCTAATAAACTGATGGGATAACGCACTTATGTTCAAGCAAATACTGTTGCCGCTGGATTTTGAGTATCTGGAGCTCTACCCACAAGTAGTCGAGGCGGCCCTGAAACTGTGCCACCCGCAAGGACAGGTTCACCTGCTGTACGTGAATTCGGCCCGCATCCACCATGCCGCCGCGCCACTGTATTCCAGTGAGCTGATCGACAATCTGGACAAGGTGATCGAACAGCAGCTCTGCGACTTCATGCAGGCCAACATACCGGCGCAGCACCAGGGACGGATCAGAATAAAACATGGGGTGGTGTATGACACCATCCTCGCCCAGGCCAGAAAACACGGCATCGAGCTTATCGTGATGCCGGCCTCCCGACCCGGAGCCAAGACCTATCTGCTCGGCTCCAATTCATCCAAGGTGGTACGTCACGCCGATGGTGCCGTGCTGGTGATTCGCTAGGGTTTAACCGCCCACAGCTTTTCCATGGTCAGCGCCAGCAGGGTACCGGTCAGCAGGCCGTTGCCCAGCAGGTACTGGGCCAGGCCCGGCAGATGCCGGTACAGCTCCGGCGGCAGGAACATGCAGCCCACGCCCAGCAACAGCGGCACCCCTATGAGGGTGCTGGAGCGATGGTCCAGCGGCTGCCTGGTCAGCATCTGGAAGGCCAGTGCCACCAGCTTGATGAAAGTGGCCAGCAGGGCGGCATTGGCCACCGGTGCCGGCAGCAGCGACAGAAAACCTACCGCCTGCGGAAACAGTGCCACCAGCGCCAGCAGCACACAGGCCAGCATGAAGGGACCACGGCGGCTGTCGCCGGTGAGCTGCACGAAGCCGGCGGTCACCGGCAAGGGCACCACGGCGATGGTCGAGAGGCTGCCTGCCATGAAATGGCTCAGTCCCGAGGCCCGACTGCTGCGGTTAATCACCTTGTCCAGATCAGGTTGTCGCTCACTCACCACCGCCGTAATGGCAGATACCGCCGCGACCTGGTTGGAAAACAGCAACAGTGAAAACAGCACCGCCACGATCAACATGCCACTGTCCAGCCGGGGAGGACCAAAGGCGAACAGTTCGGGCCACTGCAGCCCCGACGCCGCCTCCGGCAGGGTCATGTTAGCGAGATCAAAGAGCGCGAACGCTATCCAGCCCGCCACTATGCCGACCATGACCGCATAGGTACGCAACAGCGAATGACGACTGAAGGAGCAGAGCAAGACGCCCAGAAACACCAGCAACCCCACCAGCGCCACCGGCAGGCTGATCACGCCACTGCGCGGATCCGTCACCATGCCACGCACGAACACCCCGGCCAGCTGGATCACCAGCAGCAACATAAAGCAGCCGGTCACCAGCGGGGTAAACAGAAACAACAACCGGTGCACCTGCCGGGCCAGCCCCAGCACCAGCATGATGGCTCCGGCCACCAACACGCCTCCCGCCAACAGCTGCAGGGTCTCTGCGCTGTCGTATCCCTGCTCTTTTCCGATATAGGCCATCACCACGAACACGATGGCCCAGGAGCCGGCCGGACCATCGGCAATGGTATAACGATGGCCCAGTGTCGCCTGCAGCAGTGAGCTCAGTCCCACCAGTATCAGGGTGCGCTGCATCAGGCCGGCTATCTCGCCGCTGTCCAGGCCAAAGGCCTGTCCCAGAATAATGGGCAGCGCCAGGGCATTGGCCATTAAAAAGATAAACCACTGGCTGACACTCAGTCCCCAGCCAAAACGAGAATGCATAAACAACTCCTGTGATCGGTGCCGAAGGCGGCGCAAAGCAGAGCAGGCAGACACCTGCCCGTGAGGACATGCCAAAAAAGGCAGCGAATGCTGCCGTGTCAGGGGGCGTTAACGGGCGTTATTCTCGGCGGTCAGTTGCTTGCCGTCCAGCGCTTCGAGGATGGAACAATGTTCGGCGCTTTCCAGTCCGCCACAGCAAGCCTCGGACAGCTGCCGGAGCGAATCTCGAAACTGCTCCAGCTCGGCAATCCGCTCTTCCACATCGGTAATCTTGGTATCGGCCACCGCCTTCACCTCGCGGCAGGTCACCTTGCAACTGCTGACCTTGAGCGACAACAGCTCATCCACCTCTTTGAGGGAAAAACCCACCCGTTTGCAGCGCAGAATAAAATGCAGCCGCCGTTTGTCATCTTCACTATATAACCGGTACCCTGCGGGGGTTCGCAGGCTGGGCGACAGCAGCCCCTCTTTTTCATAAAAACGCAGGGTATCGGCCTTCACTCCAAAGTGTTTGGCCAGCTCACCAATCCGAAACATTCGTTACTACTCCCAGCCATTCGAGGCTTGAAAATCGGGTTTTGTTACACATGAAATCTCTTGACACCAAAGCAAATAGTCACACAAGCCACGGCAAAATACAGTAGAATACGCCGCCTCTGTTCTGGCGTACCAGGCGGTTTGGTAAAGTCGACATTATGACCCGGTTGCCGGTTTTACCAAACCCCCCGATAGATCGTTAAAGGAACGAGAACCCATGGAAACTGCTCGCCCCATTCGCCGTGCTCTGCTGAGTGTGTCCGACAAACACGGCATCGTCGCCTTCGCCCAGGGCCTGCACGCCCGCGGCGTTGAACTGTTGTCCACCGGTGGCACCGCCCGCCTGCTGGCCGAACAGGGCCTGCCCGTTACCGAAGTGTCTGACTATACCGGCTTCCCGGAAATGATGGACGGCCGGGTCAAGACCCTGCACCCCAAGGTTCACGGCGGCATTCTCGGCCGTCGCGGCCAGGACGAGGCCATCATGGCCGAGCATGCCATCCAGCCCATCGACATGGTCGTCGTTAACCTCTACCCCTTCGCCAACACAGTGGCCAACTCCGATTGCACCCTCGAAGATGCCGTCGAAAACATCGATATCGGCGGCCCGACCATGGTACGCGCGGCCGCCAAGAACCACAACGACGTGGCCATAGTGGTGAACGCCGGCGACTACGACCGCCTGCTGAACGAGATGGACGCCGACAACAACAGCCTGACCCAGGCCACCCGTTTCCATCTGGCCATTGCCGCCTTCGAACATACCGCCCAGTACGATGGCATGATCGCCAACTACTTCGGCACCATGGTTCCGGCCTACCACGACGCCAGCGAGGGCTCCGCCTTCCCACGGACCATCAACTACCAGTTCACCAAGAAGCAGGATCTGCGCTACGGCGAAAACAGCCACCAGAGTGCGGCCTTCTACGTGGAAAACGACATCGATGAAGCCTCGGTTGCCACCGCCACCCAGTTGCAGGGCAAGGAGCTGTCGTTCAACAACATCGCCGACACCGATGCCGCCCTGGAATGCGTGAAGGAATTCGATGCCCCGGCCTGTGTTATCGTCAAGCACGCCAACCCCTGCGGTGTGGCACTGGGCGACGATCTGCTGCAGGCCTACGAGCGCGCCTACCAGACCGACCCCACTTCCGCCTTCGGTGGCATCATCGCCTTTAACCGCGAGCTGGACGAAGCCACCGCCCGCGCCATCATCGATCGCCAGTTCGTGGAAGTGATCATAGCCCCCAGCATCTCTGCCGCCGCCAAGGCTGCCGTCGCCGACAAGAAAAACGTGCGTCTGCTGGAATGCGGTCAGTGGGCCGAGCAGACCAAGGGTCGTGACATCAAGCGCGTCAACGGCGGCATCCTGGTGCAGGACCGCGATCAGGGCATGATAGGTCTGGACGATCTCAAGGTGGTCAGCAAGCGTCAGCCCTCCGAAGAAGAGCTACAGGATCTGCTGTTCTGCTGGAAAGTGGCCAAGTACGTCAAGTCCAACGCCATCGTCTACGCCAAGGGCGCCCAGACCATAGGCGTGGGTGCCGGCCAGATGAGCCGCGTCTACTCCGCCAAAATCGCCGGCATCAAGGCCGCCGATGAAGGTTTGAAGGTGGAAGGTTCGGTGATGGCGTCCGACGCCTTCTTCCCGTTCCGTGACGGCATCGACGCCGCCGCCGCCGCCGGCATCAGCTGTGTGATCCAGCCCGGTGGTTCCATGCGTGACGACGAAGTGATCCAGGCCGCCGACGAACATGGCATGACCATGGTGTTCACCGGCATGCGCCACTTCCGCCACTGATAGGAAGATACGGGCGGTGTTATTGAACGCTGGGTAGCTATCGGGACAGGGGGAATCTCACGCCGACACGCCATGAACCCATCCATGGCATTTCATGGTCGGCTGAGAGACTTCCCCCTCTCCCTCCCTAACCAGCCGAGTGGCACTTTGCAGACCCGTAGCTTCCTTCGTTTGCTTTAAAAATTTAGAGGAACAGACCATGAAGGTATTGGTAATCGGCGGTGGCGGTCGTGAACACGCCCTGGCCTGGAAAGCCGCCCAATCTCCCAACGTCAGCCAGGTATTCGTGGCTCCCGGCAACGCCGGCACCGATCTCGAGCCCAGCCTGACCAATGTGGCCATCTCCGCCACCGACATTCAGGACCTGCTGGCCTTCGCCAAGCAAGAACAGGTAGGCCTGACCATCGTCGGCCCCGAAGCGCCGCTGGTGGCCGGTGTGGTCGACGCCTTCGACGCCGAGGGCATGACCATCTTCGGCCCGAGTGCGGCCGCCGCCCAGCTGGAAGGCTCCAAGGCCTTCACCAAGGATTTTCTGGCTCGCCACAAGATCCCCAGCGCCGACTATCAGAACTTCACCCAGGTGGAGCCGGCCCTGGAATACCTGCGTGAAAAAGGCGCCCCCATCGTGGTCAAGGCCGACGGCCTGGCCGCCGGTAAAGGCGTGATCGTGGCCATGACGCTTGAAGAAGCCGAAGCCGCGGTACGCGACATGCTGGCCGGTAACGCCTTCGGCGACGCCGGCAGCCGGGTGGTGATCGAGGAGTTCCTCGACGGCGAGGAAGCCTCTTTCATCGTCATGGTGGACGGCGAGCATGTGCTGCCCATGGCCACCAGCCAGGATCACAAGCGCGTCGGCGACGGCGACACCGGTCCCAACACCGGCGGCATGGGCGCCTACAGCCCGGCGCCCGTGGTGACTCAGGAAATCCATGATCGCATCATGGAACAGGTGATCATGCCGACCGTGCGTGGCATGGCGGAAGAAGGCCACGTCTACAAAGGCTTCCTCTACGCCGGCCTGATGATCGACGAAGCCGGTCAGCCCAAGGTCATCGAGTTCAACTGTCGCTTCGGCGATCCGGAAACCCAGCCGATCATGCTGCGTCTGCAGTCCGATCTGGTGGCGCTGTGTCTGGCCGGATGCAAGGGTGAGCTAAACAAGGTCACCGCCGACTTCGACCCCCGCGCCTCCGTCGGGGTGGTACTGGCTGCCGGTGGCTACCCCGGTCACTACCGCCAGGGCGATACCATCACCGGCATTCCCGCCGGTACCGATGTTGCCAAGGTGTTCCACGCCGGCACCAAGTTCAAGGACGGCGAGCTGGTCACCTCCGGCGGCCGGGTGCTGTGCGCCACCGCCCTGGGCAATACCGTGACCGAGGCCCAGGCCAACGCCTACGCCGCCGCCCGTCAGATCGAGTGGCAAGGTGTCTTCTGCCGCGGCGACATCGCCTACCGCGCCATCGCCCGCGAACAGCAGCAATAAGCGCTATTCACCTGCAAACCAGAGCGGCCCTTTCGGGCCGCTTTTTTATAACCATTATCTGAGCTTCAGGCAGGACTCGCTAAGAACCATACGAACCAGTCTCCCATCGCTGAATAGACACCTGATACCCATCTGAATAAAAATATGATCTTTCTTAAGTCCAAACTCAGAGGCAACACAGCCACCTCCCACGACACGCCATAAATTCATCCCTGAGGGCTCGGGAAATGCCGTCCATGGCATTTTACGGTCGTGGTAGTCGACCTCTGTTGCCTCTTCTCAAGCACCGAGTTGTCTGTAGACGACGCCAACAGGCAACTCCCTGGCATCAGGGAGGATAAAGGGCTCTGCTCCGCCGACCGTCCGCACTACGGATGGTGCGGCTGAGCCTAGATGGAGGTATTCACGGCGTGTCGGCGGAGCTGGCCCTTTGTCCGACCTTTGCAGAGTAACCAAATAGATCCGTTCTTTAATCTGTTTGGTATGACATCTCATCGCATAAAAACCGCCTACTATCTAATCAGATGCCATCGACTATCGGGTGCAGGCATCTATCCAGAAGCCTCCATTTACCAACAGCCCCATCGAGGAGAGTAACGAATGTTCAACAAAGTATTGATCGGTTTAACCCTGACCTTCAGCCTGCAGGCACTGGCGGCACCGGTGCAGATGGCCGATACCCCGGAGGGAGAAATACTGACTAACACAGTCGGCATGAGCCTGTATGTATTTGATAAAGACCAGCCCGGTATCAGCAACTGTAACGGCAGCTGTGCAGATAACTGGCCACCGCTGGCCGCCACCGGCGATGACACGGCCGACGACGACTACGGTATTGTGACCCGGGCCGATGGCAGCCTGCAATGGAGCTACAAGGGGCAGCCCTTGTATCTGTGGAAAGAAGACAAACAGGCAGGTGACATATCAGGCGACGGCAAGTTCGATGTCTGGCACCTGGCCAGGCCTTGATGTCAATTTACAAGGTCTACTCGGCGCCATATAAACTCACAATGAAAAAGAGCCCTTTCGGGCTCTTTTCTACAGCTGGTGCCCCAGCCAGTCGGCAAACCCCGGCAGGGCGCCGAGGTGGGGCAATAGGGTGAGGTTAATGTCCGGATACTGTTCCCGTTTCTGCATCAGTACCGAGGGCAAGTCCTTGACCACATGCTTGCCCTCGGCCAGAAAATAGGGGAACAACTTGATATTTCTGGCACCGGCGGCCACCTGCTGGTCGATGGCCTGCTCCAGGGTCGGCTCGGCCAACTCCCAGAAACCGTGCCCCATCAGCTCGAAGCGCCCTGCCATGGCGGTGGTCAGACTCTGTGCAAAGGCCGCTATTTCCTCGTTGGCGGAGGCTCGACGACTACCGTGGGCAACCAGAATAAATCCGTTCATATGACTCCTGCTTTACACTGTACCTTCGGCGCCTGGGCCGTCAGTACGTCGACACAATAATCCCAGCTCGCAATACGGTAATGCTGAATGTCCTCATCCAGATGAGTGCCCTGGCTCTGCTGGTGAAACCAGGTCAGAAAACGGGAGGGGGTAATCAGCTGGATCTGGCTGTCGATATCGGTTTCATCGTCGTCCATAAAATCCAGTACATCGGCCCCTTCCAGCACCTGATAGCCAAACAGATAATCAAACACCAGCTGGTAGATTACCCGGGGCGGGCTATCGATATCGGTGGGCATGCCCATCGACAACACCAGCTGGCCGTTCCATACATCCTGATGCAGTTCGGTCAGCATCAGCCCCTTGGTCAGGCCCCGGGCACCGGCCCATGGCGTTGCCACCTGTCGAATCGCGTTCACTTCCATCGTAGCCTCCCTAAGACGGGAACAGACTGGGTTAACTTATAACCTGTGTCAGTTATAACAACCTAAGGATTAAAGGAGCAAGTACGGAGAGGAAAAAAACCCGGCGAAAGCCGGGTTTGGAAGCGGTTACTTGATGGCGTCTTTCAGCGCCTTGCCGGCCACAAAGGCGGGCACATTAGCCGCAGCAATCTGAATTTCATTGCCGGTCTGGGGGTTGCGGCCGGTACGGGCGGCGCGGTGATTTACCTTGAAAGTACCGAAACCGACCAGTTGCACCGGATCACCTTCTTTCAGGCTTTGGGTGATACCGTTGAGTACTTCTTCCAGGGCTGCCTTGGCCTGAGCCTTGCTCAGATCTGCTTTGGCGGCAATTGCATCGACAAGCTGAGTCTTATTCATAGGGGATCCTTTCTCACTTGGCATTAAGTGGTTGCCCACTGTATTCAAATTTCAGGCTCAAGCAAAGCCTTTGTCTTGATGCCAAATATCAAGTGCCGTTGTTTTGTGCGGAAACTGCGGAAAACATCACATAACCGCAAGGAAAAGTGCCTGTAGCCCAAGGCCACAGCCGAAACAGCATAGACGACCACCGTCACGACCGCCAGCCTTGCAGCGACTTCAGGATTCTAAATCTTTGATCACCACGGTGGAATCACAGCGACCGAAACCGTCGGCCAGCAGCTTTTCATATACCTTGTGAACGTGTTCGGTCAACGGCAGGGTCAGCCCCTGCTGCTCGGCTTCATCCAGACAGATGCCCAGATCCTTGTGCATCCACTGGGCGGCAAAACCGAAGTCGAACCTGCCTTCCGCCATGGTCTGGGCCCGGTTCTGCAGCTGCCAGCTCTGGGCGGCGCCACCGGCCAACACCTCGATCAGGGTGGGAATATCCAACCCGGCCTTCCTGGCAATCATCAAGCCTTCGGCGATGCCCTGCACCGCACCGATCACGCAGATCTGGTTCACCATCTTGCAGCGCTGGCCGGCACCGACCGGGCCCAGCCGGGTCACTTTTTTGCCGTAAGCGGCCAGCACAGGAGTGGCTTCGGCCACATCGGCCTCGCCCCCGCCGACCATCACCGTCAGGGCGCCGTTTTCCGCCCCCAGCTGACCACCGGACACCGGCGCATCAATGAAGCGTGCGCCGGCTTTATTTGCCGCCACCGCCAGCTCTTCGGCCAGCAAGGCAGATGTGGTGGTGTGATCCACCAACAACGCGCCCGGCTTGATGCCCGCCAGCACGCCCTCGTCGCCATAGACCACGGTACGCACGTCGTCGTCGTTGCCCACACACAGCATCACCATGTCGGCATCTTTCGCCGCCAGTGCCGGAGTGGCAGCGCTGGTGCCGCCATGACGAGACACCCAGTCGGCCGCCTTGTCCGCATTGCGGTTATAGACACAAACCTCATGGCCACCCTGTTGCAGGTGTCCCGCCATGGGAAAGCCCATCACGCCCAGTCCGATAAATGCCAGTTTCATTACCTTTACTCCCTGCCTTGTGAACCAATATCAAAATAGCCATCAGCATACATCACCAATAATGGCCGAGAGCATAACGCAGCCTTCCGGGGGAAGTCACATCCCGGGCCATAGCCCCTGCCCTTCCTCCTGGTCGGGTAGCGCGTCAGAGTAGCACCTCATGAAAACCATCGATAAAATTGATTATTTATTCAAAAACAGACAATAAAACCACCAAACATTGACAACAAATTCAAATTTAACAACTAAATATAAACAACTAACAACATAAAACACCATTTGATAACTAAAAAAAAAGACAAAAAAATATTATTTTGCAATAATCCAGCCTGTTACATGGATTTAACCTGGATCGACGACCAAACATTGCTCTGCGATACCAATATTTTTCAGTAAGAGGGACTATGAACAACAACACACCGAAAATACCCTTTGGCATGGCGATGCTGCCTATTATTCTGATGGTGGGTGCCATGCTGGTCACCATTGTCATCTTTGAAGGCAGCCCACATATACCGCTCGCATTTGGCACCACTATCGCGGCTCTGGTGGCCTGGAAACATGGCTACACATGGCAACAGATAGAAGACAGCATCTATAGTGGTATCAAACTGGCTCTGCCGGCCGTGGTTATTATCATGCTGGTGGGTGTTGCCATCGGTGCCTGGATTGGTGGTGGTATTGTCGCCAGCATGATTTATTACGGGCTGCAGATACTTTCACCTTCCTTGTTTCTGGTTTCCATCACCCTGATCTGTGCCGTCGTTTCCATCGCCATCGGTAGCTCCTGGTCAACCATGGGTACCATCGGCATCGCCGGCATGGGTATTGGTATCAGCATGGGGATCCCCGCTCCCATGGTGGCCGGCGCCGTGATTTCCGGCTCCTATTTCGGTGACAAGCTATCGCCCCTGTCCGACACCACCAATCTGGCCGCCGGCCTGACCGGCACCGATCTGTTCGAACATATCAAGCATATGCTCTATACCACCATTCCCGGCTTGCTGATCGCCCTGGCCGTGTACTGGTATCTGGGTCTGAGTTTCGGCGCGAGCGACAGCGAATTCCAGAATATCGCCACCACCATGGCCATACTGCAGGATAATTTTGTCATCTCTCCCTGGCTGCTGCTGATCCCGGTGTTCGTGATTGTTCTGGTCACCAGAAAGGTACCGGCTCTTCCTGCCCTGATCGTGGGTATTTCACTGGGTTTCCTCAGCCAGGTGTTCATCCAGGGCGGCTCTGTCGCCGACGCGGTAAAGGCCCTGCAAGCCGGCTTCAGCATCGAAACCGGTAATGAGATGGTGGACGGCCTGTTCAACCGGGGTGGCCTGGAGTCCATGATGTATACGGTATCCATGACCATCGTCGCCATGACCCTGGGCGGCGTGCTGGAAAACACCGGTATGCTGAAGGCCATTGTCGCCAAGATCCTCAGCAAGTCCCGCTCGGCCAAAAGCCTGATACCGACCACCATTGCTTCCTGCTTCATGACCAATGCAACTTGCTCGGAGCAATACATTTCCGTGGTGGTGCCCTCCAGGATGTTTGCCGGCGCCTATAAAGAGAGAGGACTGCATTCCAAGAACCTGTCCCGGGCCTTGGAAGACGGCGGTACCCTGACCTCGGTGTTCATTCCCTGGAATACCTGCGGTGTCTTTATCCTCGCCACCCTGGGTGTTCATGCCCTGGAATATGCCCCCTATGCGATACTCAACTTCGCCGTGCCCCTGTTGTCCATCCTCTTTGCACTGACCGGTTTTTCCATCGTGAAACTGCAGAGCTCGGATCAGGTGGCGGCGCGCACCGATGATGTCGCAACCAGCGGCACGGAAGAGCTGGGCATGATGCAAAAAGCCGGTCAATAAGGCTCACCTCGCCGGCTCCGCTTATCCGGCGGAGCCGGCAATCTGGTATCGATTGACGTGAGCAGGCCCCGGCCTGCTCTTTTCTATTTCAAGCCCGGCGAACGCCGCTATCTAGCAGGAACAGGGTAAAATGAAAAAATTCCCCAGAGTGGTATGGGATCCATCCCGGCTCCTCGCCAATGCCGCCTTTCTGGATCGGCTCTGCCATCGGCAACAAGATCCCGTTGGCTGGATCCCGGTGACCAAGGTCACCTGTGCCGATCCCGATATCGTCGACACGTTAATCCGGCAGGGATACCAGTCCTTCGCCGATTCGAGAATAGAGAACCTCCGGCGTATCAAGCAGATTTCACCCGACTGCCAGACCACACTGCTGCGTCTGCCCGGTCTGCATGAGGTCGCCGAGGTGGTTCGCTACGCCGATATCAGCCTGGTATCGGAGCAGGACACCATAGCCGCGCTGCAACGCGAGGCGCAAAGATACGACCACCGCCATAAAATCATCCTGATGATTGAACTGGGAGATCTGCGCGAAGGCGTCTGCACCCATCAGGCGCTTGAGATGGGCCGCTTCATTCTGGAACAGGACCATATCGAGTGGCTCGGCATCGGCACCAACCTCACCTGTTATGGCGGAGTGATCCCGACCGCCGACATCATGCTGGAGCTGACCGGCCTGAAAGCCCGGATAGAAAACGAACTGGGCCATGCCCTGACCATTGTCTCCGGCGGCAACTCCAGCCTGCTCCCCCTGCTGCTGGAGCATCGGCTGCCTCCCGGCATCAACCAGCTCAGGCTGGGAGAAGCCCTGTTTTTCGGCCGGGAAACCGCCTATGGTCGGCACATAGCGGGTATGCATGAAGACATTTTCAGGCTCGAGGCCGAGGTTATAGAAGTCAAGGAGAAGCCTTCCCTGCCCCGGGGGCCTCTGGGGAAAAACGCCTTTGGCGAAACGCCGGTGTTCAGGGACAGGGGCATACATACCAGAGCCATCATCGCCCTGGGAGAGCAGGACGTGCCCGTTGCCGATCTGATCCCGTTCGATCCGGATATAGCCATCCTCGGCGGCAGCAGCGATCACCTTATTCTCGATGTAACGGGGTGCGATATAAAGGTAGGGGATGTACTGTCGTTCCGACTGAATTATCGGGCGCTACTCTATGCCATGACCTCCGGCTATGTCGGCAAGCACAAGCTGACAGAAGCAGAAACCGACGCCTGCGTATCCTGATTCCAAGCAGATTAAATAACAAATCTATTTGGTTCTCTGCAAAGGTCGGCGGAGCAGATCCCTTTATCCTCCCTGATGCCAGGGAGTTGCCTGTTGGCGTCCTCTACAGACAACTCGGTGCCCAAGAAGAGGCAACAGATATTGACTACCACGACCGTGAAATGCCATGGACGGCATTTCCCGAGCCCTCAGGGACGAGTTTATGGCATGTCGTGGGAGGCGGCTGTGTTGCCTCTTATCTCGGGTTTGAAAATGATCAAATGTTTATTCACATTAGTATTATCTGGCTCAAACCTGTAACGGCAGGGCACACAACAAAAAGGGGAACGCGGCCGCGTTCCCCTTTTATATACCCGGAGCCGATTGTTTTTAGAACGTCAGGCCCGGTGACAGTGTGGCCGGCATGCTGACCTTGTCGTCTTCTACCGAGGCCACCGGATAGGCACAGTAGTCGGCGGCGTAGTAGGCGCTGGCTCTGTGGTTGCCGCTGTCGCCGATGCCACCGAAGGGCGCCGCGCTGGAAGCGCCGGTGATCGGCTTGTTCCAGTTGACGATGCCGGCCCGGATGCGGCGGAAGAAGTAATCCCAGTCGTCGGCGCTGTCGGACAGCAAACCGGCAGACAGCCCGTAACGGGTGTTGTTGGCGATGGCCAGTGCCTCGGGTAGCTCACCATAACGGATCACCTGCAGCAGCGGGCCGAAGTATTCCTCGTCCGGCAGCTCGGCGATGGCGGTAACGTCGACGATGCCCGGCGACACCAGACCCGTGCCAGCCTGCAGGTGCTTGAGCATCAGCAGGGACTCACCGCCCAGCGCCAGCAGGTGCGCCTGGGCGGCCACCATGGACTTGGCCGCCGCCTCCGAAATCATCGAGCCCATGAACGGCTGGGGATCGGCGTCGTACTGGCCGACCCGGATGGCTTTGGTCACGTCCAGCAGCCGCGCCAGGATGCGATCGCCGGCTTCGCCTTTCGGCAACAGCAGACGACGAGAACAGGTGCAACGCTGGCCGGTAGTGATAAAGGCGGACTGTACTATGGTATGCACGGCGGCGTCCACGTCTTCCACTTCGGTCACCACCAGCGGGTTGTTGCCGCCCATCTCCAGCGCCAGAATCTTGCCGGGCTGGCCGGAGAACTGGTTGTGCAGCAGGTTGCCGGTGCGCGACGAGCCGGTGAAGAAAAGGCCGTCGATGCCCGGATGTGCCGCCAGCGCCTTGCCGGTGTCAACTTCACCCTGTACCAGGTTCAGCACACCGGCAGGCAGACCGGCCTGCTCCCACAGTTTGACCATTTCCTGGGCGACCATGGGGGTCAGCTCGGAGGGTTTGAACACCACGGTATTACCGGCAATCAGGGCCGGCACTATGTGGCCGTTGGGCAGGTGGCCGGGGAAGTTATAGGGGCCAAACACCGCCACCACACCATGGGGCTTGTGACGTACGAAAGCACGGGCGCCGGGCATGGGGTTTTCCACTGTGCCGGTACGCTCGAAATAGGCCTTTTCGGAAATGCCGACCTTACCGACCATGGCCGCCGCTTCGGTGAGGGTTTCCCACTGGGGCTTACCGGTTTCACGGGCGATAATGTGGGCCAGATTTTCCTTGTTTTCGGTCAGCAGCTCGGCGTAGCGCTTGGCAATAGCCATGCGTTGTTCAACACCGGCCTCGGCCCAGGCCACCGCCGCGTCGCGTGCGGCGGTAATGGCCGCATCAACCTGCCCGGCGCTGGCGGCGGCACCCTGCCAGATTTCTTCATTTTTAGCCGGATCCAGTGAGACGAAAACCTCGCCCTCGCCAGCCAGCCACTGGCCGTTGATGTATTGAACCGCTTCGGAATATTGCATTGCTTCAGTCATAAGTTACATCTCCACGAGCCGGACAGTATCGCCGTCTTCGACCTTGAGCAAGCGGGCAACCTCTTCGGTCATCACCGCCTGGGCTTTTTCTTCATTCACTGCCACATCGCCGATCAGGGCGCGGAAGTCATCGAATCGGGTATTGCTGATCAGATGCTTGCCGGCATCCGCAACATCACCAATACGCACCTTCAGATGACGGCCGTGACGCACGGTGCGGATTTGCCTGAGATCGCATTCCACGCTGGGTCCGGCATCAAAGATGTCGACATAGCCACGCCAGGAAAAACCTTCCTCTTCCAGCAGTCGCAGTGCCGGCCGGGTCTTGTCGTGGGTCTTGCCGATCACGGCTCTCGCTTCTTTAGACAGCAGGTTGACGTAGATCGGGTATTTTGGCATCAGATCGGCGATAAAACCTTTCTGGCCGATACCGGTCAGGTAATCTACCGTCGGGAAGTCCATGGAGAAAAAGTGCTCTTGCAGCCAGCTCCAGAACGGGCTCTTGCCCTGTTCGTCGGACACGCCACGCATTTCAGCCATGACCCGATTGTCGAACAGCTCGGAAAACTCGGCCAGAAACATGAAGCGGCATTTGGACAACAGGCGGCCGTTCAGCCCCTTGCGCGCCTGCTCCCGCAGGAACAGGGTGCACAGCTCGGTGGAGCCGGTATAGTCGTTGGTCAGGGTCAGGGTCTCGACCACGTTGTAGATACCCAGTTTGGGCGAGCAGTGCACCTGCTTGCCCAGCAGATAGGTATAGAAAGGTGAAGACAGACCCAGATCCGCTTCCAGGGCGGTAGTACCCACCACATCGCCGGTGTCGCTGTCTTCCGCCACAAAGAAATACAGGCACTCACCCTTGCCCGCCGCCCGGCCGGCGAAGGAGGCGATGGAGTGATCTATCTTGTTTTGCAATATTTCATCGTTGACCGGCAGCGAGGTAAAACCGTGACCGGACTCAATAGCGATCTGCTTGAGGGTTGGGAAATCTCTCTGCTCGATGGGGCGAATCACCAACATGCAGAACTCCTTATATAATATTGACGACCAGAGCGAGGCAACCCTGCCTCGCTCTGAATTCCTGTCGCCGGAATAATTTATCCGTTAACAACCCGGGCTACGGCGCGCTCGAAGCGGGCCAGACCCTCGGCCACTTCTTCTTTGGTGATCACCAGAGAAGGAGCGAAACGAACCACGTTGGCACCGGCGACCAGCACCATCAACTGCTCTTCCATCGCAGCCATCAGGAAGTCACGGGCACGGCCCTTGAACTTCTCGTTCAGTACACAACCGAGCAGCAGGCCCTTGCCGCGAACCTGCTCGAAGCAGTGGTATTTGGCATTGATCGCTTCCAGGCCCTCGCGGTACCAGCTTTCACGTTCTTTCACGCCATTCAGCACGGCGTCGTTGTTGACGGTATCGAACGCCGCCTCGGCCACCGCACAGGCCAGCGGATTACCGCCGTAGGTAGAGCCGTGGGTGCCGACCTTGAGGGAAGCGGCAATCTTGCCGGTAGTGAGCATGGCGCCGATGGGGAAGCCGCCTCCCAGGGCCTTGGCGCTGGTCATGATATCGGGAGTTACGCCCAGATCCATGTAGGCATAGAGGGCGCCGGTGCGACCCACGCCGGTCTGCACTTCGTCGAACACCAGCAAGGCATTGTGTTGATCACACAGCTCACGCACGGCTTTCACAAAGTCCGCATCCGGACTGATGATGCCGCCCTCACCCTGCAGCGGCTCCATTACCACGGCACAGGTGCGATCTGAGATGATGGACTTGAGCGCAGCCAGATCGTTATAGGCCACATGGTCGATATCACCCGGCTTGGGACCGAAGCCATCGGAATAGGTTTCCTGGCCACCCACGGTCACGGTAAAGAAGGTACGACCGTGAAAACCCTGCTTGAAGGCAATAATCTGGGTTTTTTCCGGACCGAAATGGTCGATGGCATAACGACGGGCCAGCTTGAAGGCGGCTTCGTTGGCTTCGCCGCCTGAATTACAGAAAAATACCTTGTCGGCGAAGGTAGCGTCGACCATTTTTCTGGCCAGGCGCAGGGCTGGCTCGTTGGTCATGACGTTACTCAGATGCCAGAGCTTTTCGCCCTGCTCTTTCAGTGCCGACACCAACGCCGGATGGCAATGGCCCAGACAGTTGACCGCAATGCCACCGGCAAAATCGATGTATTCGCGGTTTTGCTGATCCCATACCCGGGCGCCCTGGCCCCGTACCGGGATAACCTCGGCAGGAGAATAGTTGGGGACCATGACCTGGTCGAATACTTCGCGGGTGACTGCCATATCAGACATGCTTTGCTCCTCAAATACCGCAGCTTGCACTGCGACAAAAGTTAAATCCATGTAAATTCGCAAGCATTATTGCAAACCATTAGTGACTTGTCTCTACAGAACACGAACATGTTAGTCATTTGTTCGGTGTTAAATAAAAATATAGTCATTGATATTGCATAAGCTCGCACCAAAAACCTCGCTCCCGTGGCAAAGACGGAGGCAGGCTGCATAAACGGGCAACCAAAAAAAATTTCCGAAGATCGTCCGGGGAAGCAGGAAACACCATTATCCCCGGTGTGCAGACCGCTGACGAACGAAAAACTCTGATAACCCAGATAAGTAAAACTAATACCTGCAACCATCAATAGAATTTCTAATACACCGTCGACAGAATAAAAGGAAGGGGTAGGGCTTAAATCAGCGCGAGGAAATTGTTCAGCAGCCTATGGCCGCCTTCGGTCAGGATGCTTTCGGGATGAAACTGCACACTGTGCAGTGGCAGGGAGCCGTGTTGCATGCCCATGATCTCGTCCCGCTCGCCGGCCTCGTTCTCGGTCCAGGCGGTCACCTCGAAGCAGCTCGGCAGGCTGAATGGTTCCACCACCAGCGAATGGTAGCGGGTCACGGTGAGCGGATCCGGCAGGCCGGCGAACAGGCCCTGACCGGTATGGCGAATGGTCGAGGTCTTGCCGTGCATCACCTGACGCGCCCGCACCACCTTGCCCCCGAATGCCTGGGCGATGGCCTGATGGCCGAGGCAGACCCCGAGAATCGGTAAACGGCCGGCAAAGAGTTCGATGGCCGAAAGCGACACCCCCGCCTCATTGGGGGTGCAGGGTCCGGGCGAGATCACCAACCCAGCCGGCTGCAGCGCCGTTATCTCGTCCAGACTGATGTCATCGTTACGGCGCACCAGCACCTGCTGCCCCAGTTCACCGAAGTACTGCACCAGGTTGTAGGTAAAGGAGTCGTAGTTGTCGATCATCAACAGCATATTTGAACTATCCGTTTGATTGGGTTGCTAATGGTTGAGCACTGTTTGGATATCCCTATGATACCCGCATCGGCGACGAAGCTGAATCTGACGGCGCTGTCGCGCTCGGTTATCAGGCGCGGGTGACCGGGAAGGCAATCACCTGATCCAGCCGTTCGGCGCCGAGCGCCAACATTATGAGTCGATCGACTCCCAGCGCCACCCCGGCGCAGTCCGGCAGCCCAGCGTCCAGCGCCGCCAGCAGATATTCATCCACCGGGCGGGTCGGCAAGCCACGTTCGATACGATCCCGGTTATCCTGCTCGAACCGACGGCGTTGCTCGGTGGCATCACTGAGTTCATGAAAGCCGTTGGCCAGCTCTATGCCCTTGTAGTAGACCTCGAATCGTTCCGCCACCCGTTCATCTTGCGGGCTGATACGGGCCAGGGCCGCCTGGCTGGCCGGAAAGTGGTAGACGAAACAAGGCTCGCTCTGGCCGATACGGGGTTCGACCCCCAGTGCAAACAGCAGTTGCAACAGGGTATCCCTGTGCTCTTCGCGAGCCATCAGGTCATCGGCCCCCAGACCAAGACCGGCTACACGTAACTGGTCCAGCGAGCCGGTCAGTGGACACACGCCCAGGGTATCGATAAACGCCCGCCGGTAACTGAGTCGCGTAGGCGCTCCGCCTCCCAGTACCGCTTGCAGCAAGTCGGCCATTTCATCCATCAACCTGTGGTGATCGAAGCCGGGACGATACCATTCCAGCATGGTAAATTCCGGATTATGCAGCCGTCCCGACTCTTCGTTACGGTAAGCCTTGCAGATTTGGTAAATGGCACCGCTACCCGCCGCCAGCAGGCGCTTCATATGAAATTCCGGCGAAGTTTGCAGGTAGAGCGCCAACCCTTGTGCCATGCCGGGGCCGACAAAGCGGGTCTCGAAGTTATCCAGATGCACGTCGGTCACCCCGGCACTGGCCAGGGTCGGGGTATCGACTTCCAGCACGCCACGTTCGGCAAAGAAAGCGCGGATCTGCGCGAGCAACTGGGCTCGTTGTTGTAAAAACGCAAGGGTGGCCGTGGGTGGCCAGGTAATAGAAGTCATGACATCAGCACCCAAATAAGAGGATTTTACTCTTAATATGGATGCTTGCCAGCTCAGCCGGCGCCTTTCAGCTCTATCTGATTCCCTTCCGGATCGAATAGATAAATGGAGAGCCCTTTTCCTTCAGAACCGTAACGAATGACCGGCGCCTCAAAAATCACCCCGTTCAGCGCTAGGTAGGTACAGAGCTCATCCGCATCGAAAGGCTCGATTTTCAGACAGAAGTGATCCATGTTGGCCTTGCACTGATCGGGGGCTTCACCATCCCCTCCCAGCGGGCCGCGAATATCGACCAGATCGATAAGCTGCTCTCCGGCCCGCAGCTGAAACAGGCCGATATCGCTCTTTTTCCGCTCCAGGCTACAACCGAGAATACGGCAGTAAAAATCCAGCATCCGCGCCGGCTGCCTCACCCTTAGCACCAGATGATCCAACCCCAGTATCTTGAACATAACGCAACCCTCCCCGCCAGGATGATGCTAACAGCATGACGCAAAATCGTACAAAATAACAGCACCCAGGATCGTGGAGCGGCCCGGTATCCGACCAGCGTAAGCTCCGCCGGTTCTGACACGCCCGGATTAATTTCTGAATAACGAGTCAAGATAGTTGCAAAAAGTTTGCGCAAACCTACAATACTGAAAACCGGGGACCTAAGAAATCCCCGGTTTTTTTGTGCCTGTCACTTACTGAGGTAATACCATGCGTATCGAACAAGACTTGAAACTGGGCTTTAGTGATGTGCTGTTTCGACCCAAGCGCTCTACTCTCAACAGCCGTTCTCAGGTAGATCTTGGCCGCGAATTCGTTTTCAAACATTCGGGTCGTCGCTGGTCTGGTGTGCCGGTTATTGCCGCCAATATGGATACCGTGGCCACCTTCGCCATGGCCCGCTCTCTGGCCCGGCATCAGATCCTGACCGCGGTACACAAGCATTACTCCGTGGCCGAGTGGCAGGCGTTTGTTCAGGCAGAAAGCCCGGATATGCTGCAGCACGTCATCGTTTCCAGCGGCACCTCCGACAAGGACTTTGAGAAACTGCAGCAGATCCTGGCGTTGTCCGATGAGCTCGGCTTTATCTGTATAGACGTAGCCAACGGTTACAGCGAGCATTTCACCTCTTTTGTCAGCAAGGCCCGCAAGCAGTTTCCAAAACACACCATCATCGCCGGCAACGTGGTCACCGGTGAAATGGTAGAAGAGTTGATCCTGTCCGGCGCCGATATCATCAAGGTCGGCATAGGCCCGGGCTCTGTGTGCACCACCCGGGTTAAAACCGGCGTCGGCTACCCGCAGCTGTCGGCCATTATCGAGTGCGCCGATGCGGCCCATGGCCTGGGTGGCCAAATCATCGGCGACGGCGGCTGTACCTGTCCCGGCGATGTGGCCAAGGCTTTCGGTGGCGGTGCCGACTTCGTGATGCTGGGTGGCATGCTGGCCGCACACGAAGAATGTGGCGGCGAGCTGGTCGAGCGCGATGGCAAGACCTTCATGAAGTTCTATGGCATGAGCTCTTCCAGCGCCATGGACAAACACGCCGGTGGCGTGGCCAAGTACAGAGCCGCCGAGGGTAAAACCGTCGAGCTGGCCTACCGCGGCCCGGTGGAAAACACCATTCAGGACATTCTGGGCGGCGTGCGTTCAACCTGCACTTATGTGGGAGCTCAGCGCCTTAAAGAACTGACCAAGCGCACCACCTTCATCCGGGTGCTGGAGCAGGAAAACAACGTCTACGGCAAAGAATAAATTGTGAGGGGTGAGGAGTTAAACTGTTTCCCCCTCACTCCTTACGCTTCACCCCTCCCCTCACAAATAAAAAAACGGCGCCGAGAGGCGCCGTTTTTTTATTGAAAAGCGTCAGGCTTACTTCACGCGGGAAACATATTCACCGGAGCGGGTGTCAACCTTCAGTACTTCACCAATCTGGATGAACAGCGGCACCCGTACTACGGCGCCGGTGCTCAGGGTTGCGGGCTTGCCGCCGGTACCGGCGGTGTCACCTTTCAGGCCCGGATCGGTTTCCACCACTTCCAGCTCGACGAAGTTGGGCGGAGTCACGGAAATCGCGGCGCCGTTCCACAGCGTCAGGGTGCACACGTCCTGTTCTTTCAGCCAGCGCTTGGCATCAGACACGGCTTTCTCGTCGGCGGCCAGCTGTTCGAACGTTTCGTTGTTCATGAAATGATAGAACTCGCCATCGTTGTACAGATAGGCCAGCTCCATATCCACCACATCGGCGGCTTCCACACTTTCACCTGACTTGAAGGTTTTTTCCAGCATCTTGCCGTTGAGCAGACGGCGGATCTTCACGCGGCTGAACGCCTGACCTTTACCGGGCTTGACGAATTCGTTTTCGACAATGGCACAGGGCTCGCCATCCAGCATAATCTTTAGGCCGGCACGGAAATCATTGGTACTATAAGAGGCCATTTTACCCTCGTGAGTTTGACAGAGTTGCAGAAAATGCCGGCAATGATACCCGTAAATGGGGGCGATTTACATATTAACTGGCAAAAAGAACTTGCCCGCGCCTTTACCTCTCCCGAACAGCTGTTGCACTACCTGCAGATTGACGCAGCCCCCTGGCTGTCAGGCTTTCAGGCCCGGCGGCTGTTTCCGATGCGGGTACCCCGCCCCTTTGCCGACAAGATGCGCCCGGGTGACGCCCAGGATCCGCTGCTGCGCCAGGTGCTGCCTCTGAATGAGGAATTCGAGCAGGTACCCGGCTTTGTCACCGACCCGCTCGATGAGCACGACAGCGCCCTGCCCGGCCTGCTGCACAAGTATGAATCCCGGGTGCTGCTGGTGGTACGCGGCGGCTGTGCGGTGAACTGCCGCTACTGCTTTCGCCGTCACTTTCCCTATGCGGACAACAGCCCGGGTCGGGAAGGCTGGCGCGAGGCACTGGACTATATCTCCGTCCACCCCGAGATCAACGAAGTGATCCTCTCCGGCGGCGATCCCCTGATGGCCAAGGACGAACACCTCGACAGCCTGATCACCGGGCTGGAAGCCATACCTCACCTGAAACGACTGCGCATCCATACCCGACTGCCGGTGGTGATCCCGGCCCGGCTGACCGAATTGCTGCGACAACGACTCGAGCATAGCCGCTTGCAGGCGGTGATGGTGTTACACATCAATCATGCCAATGAAATAGACGACGAGCTGACAACCCGGCTTGCCTCCTGGCGCCAGGGCGGCATTACCCTGCTCAACCAGAGTGTGCTGCTGGCCGGGGTGAATGATAACGCCGAGGCCTTGTGTCGGCTGTCGGAGCGGTTGTTTGAAGCCGGTGTGCTGCCCTATTATCTGCATCAGCTGGACAAGGTCGCGGGGGCTGCCCACTTCGCGGTGGATGATAATGAGGCCACCGCCTTGCTGGCCGCCATGCTGGCCCGGCTGCCCGGCTTTCTGGTACCCAAGCTGGTCCGCGAAATCGGCGGCGAATACAGCAAGACACCCATAGATCTTGGTCTTGAACCGAACTGACATTAAGAAAAGGAACAGATATGCACGACTCCGTTACCGCAAAGCTGAACGACACCCTGAAAGAGCTGTATCACCAGGCGATTGATGCGGACAAGAAACTGGCCGAGCTACGCACTCGCGGCCAGGCCAAATTCAGTGCCGTACTGCGGGAAGACAGCCAGTTCACCACCCACGCGGATCATTTCATGCCCTATGTAGCCGAGCTGGCGGAAGAGCTGGAACTACTGGAAATGGCCACCGATGAAGAATATCAGGATTTGTTGTCACGGATGGTGCACAAAATCCAGCTGCTGGCCGAAACCATCAACCATTTCGCCCGCTTGTCTTGATCGTAGAGGCTGATGCCGCGCCGCCGGCCAACCAGGGCCTGTTGACCTTTCGAGGTAGTCTTTGCAGCAGTGTGTGGGCTTGATACGAGGCTGTGCTTATACCAGGTCGTCACTCTATATAAATAAGCGCTAACGCAGCGGCAAGCCCCCCACAAAGGCTGCCCTACGGGGTCGGCTAAACGCGTTTAACTCGAGCTGAATTTAACCGCGAAAGGTCAACGGACCCCAAGCTGGCGGCGCTTGAGCCAGCCCCCCACTTCCACCGCCGACAAGACTTCGCCGACCGCATCTCCCTGCGCCAGCAACGGCTGGCCCATGCTTTCAAGTACCTCAAGCTCCGCCCTGTGCTCGACACCGCAGCAAATCAGCGGCTTCTGCAGCACCCGGGCCAGGGCAAACAGGGTCTCCAACTGCCGGCGAGGCTCACCCTCGCGTTCAATACCGCTGCAGAAGGTGGCATCCAGCTTCAGCCAGCTTATCGGTAGTTGCGACAGGGAGCCCCAGGCCGAACAGCCACTGCCGAACTCGGTCAATGCCATGCGAATACCTGCCGCACGGAGCCCCTTCATCACGGCCAGCGTCTCACGGGTATCCTGCATCACCATATCTTCGTTGATCTCCAGCACCAGTGCGTCGGCCGACAGCCAGTGCTGTTTTAACACCGGCACTATGGCCTGCTCCAGCCCGATCCGAAACAGCGCCTGTGGCACCTTCAGACTGACAAATAACGGAGGCTCACCCAATAACTGCCACGCAGGCAGTTGCCGACTGATCTGCTGCAACAGCCACATAAACAACCGTTCCGACAACTGATATTGTTCGGTAACTCGCATCAGCTCCGTCATCGAAATAATCCCGAAGCCCGGATGACGCCAGCTCAACAACGCTTGCAGCCCACGGCAATGACCTGAAGGCCATTCGATCAAAGGCTGCAACTGCAGGCTCAGACTGCTACTGTCCAGCGCCGCCGGCAGGTCTCGTGCCAGCTGCTGGCGACGAGACATTTCCTTCAGCAGGGAAGGATCGAAAAACACATAAGGCAGCCGCTCCCGCTTGGACAATTCCAGTGCCAGCTCTCCCCGGGCCAGCAGCTCCACCAGATTGTCCGCATCCGCCGGATAAAGCACCACCCCCATGATCGACGTCATGTAAAAGTCATAGGCATCAACGGAAATCTTGTCGGTAAGCGCCTGCCGAAAACGGGACAGCTGCGCCCGCACTTCCTCCAGCGATACCACGCCTCTAGCCACCACCACCACCCTCTCCTGCCAGGGCTGTGCGATAAACTCGTGTGATTGCAGGCTTTGCTGCAGACGCAGGCTGAATGCCTGCAACAGGCGGTCCGCCACCTCAAACCCGAAACGATGGTGGTGTTCGGTCAAGTCTTTCAACTCCAGTACGGTCACGCTGAAGGGAGTTTTCTGTTCGATCATCGGCGCTATGCGTCGTTGCAAGGCAAAACGATTGGGCAGTCCGGTCAGCGGATCACGCAATTGCTGAATCCAGTAACGCCGCAGTTCCCGAAACAGCAGCAGCAACAGTAACGCGAAGGTAATAAAGAGACTGACTATCTGGATATAAAGCTGCTTGCCCAATTGACGATAGGCCTGGTCATACTGCGCATAAAACCGCGCATTGCCATGCATGGCGGCGGTCACGGTACGCGATAAGGGCTCCAGGTAGGGTGTCAGCTCGGCCAGTATGACTCGATAATCCGGTGAGCCGGGTTGCAGGTCTGCCACTTGCTGCTCCAAGCCCCGCACCCGAGTATCAATCTGCCGGATCAACAGCCACAGATCGGGTCGCTCACGGAGGCTATGACGGAATTGGCTGCTCAGCAGTATCGGGAGCCGGCTCCAGAGAATATCGTACCGCAGCGCCAGCTCATCCGGACCTATGGCCCCGGCATGCAGCAGTCGCACCGCATCCAGAAAACGGCCCATCTCCTGACGCAACTGCATAAACGACCAGGGAGTTTCGTAGGTACGTTGTTCCAGCAGAGTGTTGTGCTGACGAATACTCATCAGGGTATGGGTGGCACCAGTGCCGAAAGTAACCATGCCCAGCAGCAGCAAGCCACCGATAACCAGCTTGAAGGGATGTAAACGCCCATATTGGCCGTCCGCACGAAGACACGATGGAAAAATACGTCTCATTCCGGCTCCGAGAGTACCCGGATCCCCCGGAGTTGCCAGGCCATGAAGTGCAGGAAGTCGGCTTGCTGCACCTCGGGCACGCGATCGAAGGGCAGCATCAGCCACAAGGGGCCTTTATTGCGTCGACTCATCACCAGCTCGTCATCCTGCCAGGCGATAATGGAACCAAAGGGGCTTAGCTTTGACCAGTCGACGGCCACACTGAACCCGTTCAGTGTTTCCAGGTACAGGGTCACCACGCGGCGATGGCCAAACAATCGTGCCATCAGCCTGTTCAGATCCACCCCTCGGTAATGATGAGGCCGGGTCACCCAGGGATGGGCCGTGATGATATCGGCCTGGGGCAACGCCTGCAGTTCGCTCAGGGTGAAATCCAGCCGATCATATTGACGCTCATCGAGCTGGATATCTCCGAACAGGGTCAACACCACCGGCTCCGTCGCCCGGGCTTGCCACGACAACAGCAACAACAGCAGTATTCCGCCCATCAGCTTCATTACCGCTCCTCCTTAAAACCGGCAGGCCGGTATCACGCCTCAAGAGAATGACATCATCGCTCAAACGAATACCATCATACCTAAATCATTCGGCCTGACTGAAGTGTAATTGATTAATCACGCCGCTAATTACGATATTCTCAGCCCGTTAGATCGAAAAACCGGGCCACAAGGGCCCGGTTTGCTGTTCATGGTCTGCGACCAGGAAGTATAAATGTGATCTAAATCACATCATACCGCCCATGCCACCCATGCCACCCATGTCCGGCATGGCCGGCGCGTCTTGCTTCGGCAGCTCGGTCACCATGGCTTCGGTAGTGATCATCAGACCGGCCACGGAAGCGGCGAACTGCAGCGCAGAACGGGTCACCTTGGTCGGATCCAGGATGCCCATGTCCAGCATGTCACCATAGGTGTCGTTGCCGGCGTTGTAACCGAAGTTACCTTCACCGTCCTTGATCTTGGAAACCACGACGGAAGCTTCTTCACCGGCGTTGGTAACAATCTGACGCAGCGGAGATTCCATGGCGCGCAAGGCAACCTTGATACCCACGTTCTGGTCTTCGTTGTCGCCACGCAGCTCGCCCAGCTTGCTGGCTACACGCACCAGAGCCACACCACCGCCCGGTACCACACCTTCCTCTACCGCGGCACGGGTGGCGTGCAGGGCATCGTCGACGCGGGCTTTCTTCTCTTTCATTTCCATTTCGGTAGCAGCACCGACCTTGATCACGGCAACGCCACCGGCCAGCTTGGCCACGCGCTCTTGCAGCTTCTCTTTGTCGTAATCGGAAGAAGAATCTTCGATCTGCTGGCGAATTTGCGCCACGCGCGCTTCGATGGAAGCCACTTCACCCACGCCATCGATGATGGTGGTGTTGTCTTTGGTGATCACCACGCGCTTGGCACGGCCCAGATCTTCCAGGGTGGCTTTTTCCAGCTCCAGACCCACTTCTTCGGAGATCACGGTACCGCCGGTCAGGATGGCGATATCCTGCAACATGGCCTTGCGACGGTCGCCGAAGCCCGGGGCTTTCACGCCGGCCACTTTAACGATGCCGCGCATGTTGTTCACGACCAGGGTCGCCAGGGCTTCGCCTTCGATGTCTTCGGCAACCAGCAGCAGCGGCTTGGATTGCTTGGCAACGCCTTCCAGTACCGGCAGCAGTTCGCGGATATTGGAGACTTTCTTGTCAACCATCAGGATGAAGGGGTCGTCCAGCTCGACGGTACCGGTTTCCTGCTTGTTGATGAAATAGGGAGACAGGTAGCCACGGTCGAACTGCATGCCTTCTACCACGTCCAGCTCGTCCTGCAGGCCCTGGCCTTCTTCTACGGTGATAACACCGTCGGTGCCGACTTTTTCCATGGCTTCGGCAATCAGCGCGCCCACGGTTTCGTCGGAGTTGGCGGAGATGGTGCCAACCTGAGCAATGGCCTTGGTGTCTTTACAGGGTACGGACAGATTCTTCAGCTCGGCAACGGCCTGGATCACGGCCTTGTCGATGCCGCGCTTCAGATCCATCGGGTTCATGCCCGCGGCAACCGCTTTCAGGCCTTCGTTAACGATGGACTGAGCCAGTACGGTAGCGGTGGTGGTGCCGTCGCCCGCTTCGTCGTTAGCCTTGGAAGCCACTTCCTTCACCATCTGGGCGCCCATGTTTTCGAACTTGTCTTCCAGCTCGATTTCCTTGGCGACGGATACGCCGTCCTTGGTGATAACGGGAGCACCGAAGGACTTGTCCAGTACCACGTTACGGCCTTTCGGGCCCAGGGTTACTCGAACGGCGTCGGCCAGGATGTTGACACCCTGGAGCATTTTTACGCGGGCGTCGTTACCAAATTTAACTTCTTTAGCAGCCATTGTTCATATTCCTTGAAAGTAGATAAACCGGATGATTATTCGACGATAGCCAGAATGTCATTTTCGGACAGGATCAATACTTCCTGACCGTCCAGCTTCTCTGTTTTAACACCGAAGCCTTCGTTGAAAATGACCTTGTCACCCACTTTGACGGACATGGCTTTGACTTCGCCGCTGTCCAGCGTGCGGCCATTACCTACCGCCAGCACCTCACCACGGGTGGACTTCTCGGCGGCAGACCCGGTCAAAACAATGCCTCCCGCAGATTTTGACTCGGCTTCAATACGCTTGATAATAACGCGATCGTGCAATGGACGAATGTTCATCGATAACTCTCCTGATGAGTGTTGTTACCTAGTTATATAAACGGCCGGCGGCCGCAAATTGTCATGCTGTCCTTCTATATGGGAGCGCATTCCCTCCCTTCAAGGGCCAACACATAAATTTTTTTAAAAGCACGACCGGCGGCGGTATCATGGGCATCGCCTCTGCAGGGCTGACTCACTCATTTCAAGAGAGCATTAGTGGTACTACACAATTCGCTGCTGACCGCCCCCATAGGCCCGCAACTGGCCAGAATGGCCGGTCCCATGGCACTCGGCATCGTCGCCATTCAGGCCTTCAATCTGGCCGATATCTTTTTTATCGGCCTGCTCGGCACCGATGCCCTGGCGGCCATCAGCTTTACCTTTCCGATCACCTTCGTGGTTATTTCGCTGGCCATGGGCCTGGGCGCGGGCCTGTCCGCCTGTCTCGGCCAGGCGCTGGGTGCCGGCAACCGGCAAGAGGCCGCGCAATTCACCAGCCACAGCCTGCTGCTGACGCTGGTGCTGGTCTGTCTGCTGGCCGGACTGGGCGCCGCCACCATAGACCCGCTGTTCCGGCTGTTGGGGGCCACCGATACCCTGCTGGCGCTGATCCACGACTATATGCTGATCTGGTATCTGACCATGCCGCTGCTGGTACTGCCCATGGTGGGCAATGCAGCCATCCGCGCCACCGGCGACACTCGCACGCCCAGCCTGGTGATGATGGTGGCAGGCCTGGTCAACGGCCTGCTCGATCCGCTGTTGATATTCGGACTCGGCCCCTTTCCCGAGCTGGGTATCAAGGGCGCCGCCATCGCCTCGGCCAGCTCCTGGCTGATGGCCACCGGCGTCGGGCTCTGGCTGTTGTGGCGCCGGGAACGCTTGTTGCTCTGGCCCTGGCTGCGAATGGACCGCATACTCCCGCACTGGCGCCAGCTGTTGCAGGTGGCCATTCCCGCCTCCTTTACCAATCTGCTCAATCCGCTCACCACCGCCGTGCTGATGATGATACTGGCGGGGCTGGGCAAGGAGGTGGTCGCCGCCTACGGGGCCGCCTCGCGTATCGAGGCGCTGATGCTGATCGCCATGATGGCGCTGAGCTCGGTGCTGGCGCCCTTTATTTCCCAGAATACCGGTGCCGGCCTGCACGAACGCAGCCGGCAGGCGCTGCTGCTGTCGATGCGTTTTGCTCTCGGCTTTCAGCTAGTGGTATTCGGGCTCTTATGGTGGCTGGCGCCCTGGCTGGCACGCCAGTTTACCGACAGTGCCGAGGTAAGCCGGCATCTGACCTTTTATCTGCAGCTGGTGCCCTTGGGATATGGTTTGCAGGGTTGCTTCATGCTGCTGGCCTCGGCCCTGAACGGGCTGCGGGTCTCGAGTATTTCACTGCTGTTCAACGGCATCCGGCTGTTCGGCCTGCTGTTGCCGCTGGCCTGGCTGGGTAACCTCTGGCAGGGGGAAGCCGGTGTCTTTGCCGGTATTCTGGTGGCCAACCTGCTCGCGGGCATCATCGCCGGTGGTTTCGCCTGGCGGCGCTTCCCCTGGAAAATCAATCACCCGCTGGCCTGACCGAAACAAATTAGTCACAAATCGACTTGCTGAATCAAGAGGCAACAGGGTTGCCTCTTCCATGATTCGGAGCTATCCGCAGTTAGTGCCATCAAACGAAACGGGGCTCAAAGGAGGATAAATGGAGCTGCTCCGCCGACCTTCTGTTTCAGGGGTGAAACAGAGAGCCCCCATGGGGCAGCTTGCTGCCTGCATCAAGTTTGGTGATGAACCAAACATCCCGTGAATGTTTGCAGCCATTGCCAAACGCAGATGGCCTTAGCCCATGGCGTGTCGGCGGAGCGGGCCCTTTGTCCGATTCCCTGCTGCCATCAAGGTTCACAAGATGTGTGACAAAGGGACTGACTGAGGGCTACTTGTCATCGTCCTTGCGCTGAAATTCGCCGTCGAAGGTGGTGCCTTCTTCCCGGTTACCCAGTCGCTCCCGGCTGGTTCGGGTTTCGCTGTATTCATGATATTCGGCGGTAAAGGTATGGCCCTTTTGACTGCGCACATGGGCCCGGCTCATGAAACGCTCGATCAGCGCGGTGCGTACCGGCGGCAGCAGCAGCAAGAGGCCCCCCAGATCGGACACGAAACCCGGTAACAACAGCAAGACACCACTCATGGCCAGCATGATGCCGGCCAGCAGCTCCCGAGCCGGAGGCTCGCCCAGATTCACCTTGCGCTGGGCTTCCATCAGGGTCTGTACCCCCTGAATGCGTACCAGGCTGATGCCGACCACGGCGGTCAGCATGATCAGCGCTATGGTACTCCAGGCGCCGATGGCCGATCCCACCTCGATGAAAACAAAAATTTCCAGCAGGGTAGCGCCGACAAACAACAAGAAAATCTTACCCACTAAAACCTCATCTTCGCCTGCATTGGCGATTTATTCGGGTGAAAGCATCAACATGGGGGCGAACGGCGTTATTTTCAAATCAGGCAGCGCGATGATTTTAGTCCGAGGCAAGGCTATAGTAGCCTTCTCTCGGTGTTCTCTGCCGCCACTATGACCCAAAGGTGACTCATGTTGCGTATGCCGCTGTTATTGCTGACCACGGCCCTGGTCGCATTCCCCAGTCAGGCCGGGGTGCTGGAATGGCTGGGACTTAGCCCGGAGCCCGCCCCCCACTCGACGTTTCTGTCGGCGGAGCAGGCGTTTGCGCTCAGCAGCAAGCAAACGCCCACGGGCCTGCAACTGGAGTTTGCCATCGCGCCCGGCTATTACCTTTATCGCCATCGGCAGTCGGTAACGCCTCATAATGCCCGGCTCGGTGACTGGGTGCTGCCCGACGGCACCCAACACGAAGACGAGTATTTCGGTAAGACTCAGGTTTATTATCAAAGGCTTGAACTTACCATACCGCTGCAGCAGGTGATGCCCAACGGCGCAGTCGAGGTCCGTTATCAGGGCTGTACCTCGGGGCTCTGTTATCCGCCCCAGCAAGTCAGCATCCCCCTTAGACCGCTGTCGGAGGCAGGCTCTTAGTCCAGAGCCATGCCATTTATCTCCGCCTTCGTGAAAGGAACTCCAGGCCGAACCAGAGACTTCTCAGGGCGATATTGACATTATTCCTCGAGCAGGTACTCGACGCTGGTTACCACCCTCACCTGCTTGATCTCCGGCGTATAGGAATCCAGATCTGCCACCGAAAAATAACCTTGCTGGGCCGAACGAATACCACCAACCCGGGCATTCGCATCCTCGGCAAACTGGGTTGCCGCCTGACGGGCATTGGCGGTGGCTTCGGCGATCATCTGTGGTTTGATATCGTTCAGTCCGGTAAAGACATACTGGATCTTGTGTTCATAACTCTGGGTCAGCAACACGCCCCGACTGACCAACAGGGCCGACTCGGGCTGGGTCTTTCTGACTTGTTCAACCTGTTTGCTGCGCACCAGCAACACCGCATCGGCTTTATAACGCCGGGGCGGACGCTGGTCGCGATACTGATTGGCCCACAAGTCCTGCACCACCGGCGCCGCAAAGCTCAGCTCTTCGTCCTTGAAACCGGCCTGCGTCAGAAAAGCGGTGATCTTGTTCCTGTCCGTATCGATAGCGCTGTACAAATCAGCCAGGCTGTCGGCCGATACCGAAAAACTCAGCGGCCACAACGCCAAATCCGCCTTAACCTCACGCTCGGCCAGCCCCTTTACCGCTACCACTCTATCGGCCTGCTTCCATAACTGCACCGCATCTTTCAGGTAACTTCCGCTCCACACCAGCCCCAATGCCAGAGTGGCTCCCAGCACCAAAGCCGGTCCCAGATGATTTCTATTCATGTTTTATCTCGCTATTATCCCGGTAATGACAGTATGACCGAATAAGCTCCCATGCAGAACCCTATCGCAAATGATGGCAGCCATCACTGGCACCTTTACCTGCTTCGCTGCCGAGATGGCAGCTTTTATGCGGGTATCAGCCTGGATCCGGAGCGCCGCTGCAAAGAACACAACCAGCAGGTTTCACGCGCCTCCCGCTATGTCTGGTCCCGCCGCCCGGCCGAACTGGTATGGCAACGCACGGTGGCCAACCAGTCTGTGGCCCTGCAGCTGGAATACCGCCTGAAAAAACTGAGCAAGGTGGCAAAAGAACAATTGCTACACGACGAGCACGGCTGGGTGGCGCTGCAGGCCAAAATAAAAACGACGCCCTGAGGCGCCGTTGTTTGCTTACTCCGCAGCCGGAGCTTCGGGGCTGGCTTCGGACTGCTCGGCCGCCTTGATATCCAGCAACTCGACTTCAAATACCAGCACCGCATTACCGGGGATGGTACCGGCGCCAGACTCGCCATAACCCAGCTCGGCCGGGATAAAGAGCTTGTACTTGGAGCCCACTGGCATCAGCTGCACGCCTTCGGTCCAGCCCGGGATCACCTGATTCAGGGGGAAGCTCGCCGGCTCGCCACGCTCTACCGAACTGTCGAAGGTAGTACCGTCGACCAGGGTGCCGGTGTAGTGCACTGTTACCACATCTTCGGCCGCAGGCTTGGCGCCCTCGCCTTCGGTCAGCACTTCGTACTGCAGGCCGGACTCGGTCACCTTGACGCCGTCACGCTTGGCGTTTTCTTCCAGGAACTGATTGCCCTCTTCCAGGGTGGTCGCCGCCTGTTCCTTGGCCTGGGTTTCGATCAGACCATTGATATGCTCATCATAAGCCGTCAGCGCGGTCTGGATTTCTTCGTCGCTCATCTGACCCGCATCGGAGAAACCGTCTTTAACGCCCCGGAGTATGGTGTCGTTATCCAGATCGACGCCCAGCTCCTGCTGTTTTTCCAGGGTGGAGCCGATATAACGGCCCATGGACAGACCGATGGCGTAGGCAGACTTGGCTTCGAAGCTGGTCAGCTCCGGTGCCGTTTCCACAGCCGAGGGGGCAGAGGTCTGCTCTTCCTTACAACCACTCAGACCCACCAACACCGCAGAGGCCAGCAAACTGACTTGTAACAGTTTTTTCATTATTCACTCCAGAACAGGGGAAAAACCCCATGGAAAATGAGATGCTTATCAATCCGGACCTATACTACCGTTTCAAGTTGCCGATGCGAAAGCCCAAGCTTATAAAAATGCCCACCAGCCTGCTGATGGTGACGCTGTGCGTCACATTTTTACTGATCTCCGGCTGCGATGCCGGCAATGTCGCTGTGAGTCAGAGCCGTTATGCCAAGGGAACAATACTGGCGGCACAAACCAGTGCCGATGGCCGCTTTACCCTGGTCGCCACCGGCCCCAGCCCGGTGCAGGTGTGGCAACGCGGCCAGGAGCTGCCGCTTTACCACTGGCACCAGGGCGAGTCCACCGACGATATTCTACTGCTGACCATATCACCCGACGGTCACAGCGCGGCCACGGCCAGCATAAATACCGTGGCCGTCTGGTCGCTGCAGAACGGCCGCAATCTCGGCTTCTATCAGTTGAAACACTCCCTGCGCGCCCTGGCGCTGGCCAACGATGGCAACAGCCTGCTGCTCGGCTACCACACTGGCGAGGTCGAATATGTCGATTTGCAAAGCGGTCGTCGGCTCCTGTTTATGGGCCACCGGCTCGAGGGCGGAAACAGCCGTATCAACTCGGTGGATTTATCCGCCAACGGCCGCTATGCCCTGAGCGCCAGCCAGAACGGCCAGGTGTTGTTATGGCAAACCACCGACGCCGCCATCCTCAGCCAGTGGCAGCATGAAAACAGCGTCAGTCTGGTGCGCCTGGACGCCAAAGGCCGCCTCGCCTTCAGTGCCGATGCCCAGGGCCAGGGTGAGCTTCACCACTTGCCATCGGGCGAGCTCTATTCTCGTCTTCAGGTGCCTTTCCGCGGCCAGACCTTTGTCAGCGCCCGGCTGGACTCGGCCAGCAACCGGCTATTGACCGGCAGTACCTCTCGTCGTCTGGAGCTCTGGCAACTGGACGATGGTAAACAACTACAACAATGGGAAGTCGGCCTGCATACCAGACTGCGTCCCGCCAGCGCCATGGTGTATGACGTGACCTTTATCGATCAACAGCATGTTTACAGCGTCAGCTCCGCCGGCCTGGGTGAAACCTGGGCGTTACACTCGAGAGAACAGAATCATGAATGAAGACATACTCCACCGCCTGGAACAGCTGGAAACCCGGCTGGCCTTTCAGGACGACACCATAGAGCAGCTGAATCAGGAAATTACCGCCCAGGGTGCCGAAACCGCCCGTCTCAAGAGTCAGCTCAGCCTGATGGTGAAAAAACTGAAGGAGCTGCAACCGGGTGAAGTCGCCCCCGAGGCAGAGGAAACCCCGCCGCCGCATTATTAAGAGTCCAGGAAGTCGGGGGCCGGAAACAAAAAAGGCGCCGAGGCGCCTTTTTTACTGCCGAGCCGAGGCTCAGTGCTTGTGACCGCAGCAACCGCCGGCATGGTCATGATCGTGGTCGTGCTCATCGTGGCCGTGTTCGCCATGTACATGGCCATGCGCCAGCTCTTCTTCGGTCGCTTCACGCACTTCGCGCACCACACCCTTGAAGGTCAGGGTCATGCCGGCCAGCGGATGGTTACCGTCTACCTTGACATATTCTTCCGCCACTTCGACGATGGTCACCGGGCGGTGGCCGTCATCGGTTTCGGCCACGAAGGTGTCGCCTTCGGCCACTTCCATGCCGTCAAACAGTTCACCGGGCACCGACTGTACCAGGGCATCGTCACGCTCGCCGTACGCCTGCTCGGGATTCAGGGTCACGTCGAAGTCGTCGCCGACGACCTTGTCGTTCAGTACTGCTTCCAGACCGGACACCAGATAGCCGGTACCGTGCAGGTATTCCAGCGGCTGCTTGCCTTCGGTGGAGTCGAGGATGTCGCCGTTGATGTTGGTGACGGTAAAGTCCAGCGTAACCACGCTGTTTTCGGATACTTTCATGGGAATAACCCTGCTGGTGAATTTTGTCATAGCATACAGGATGGCAAGTCGGGATGAAATGCGACTACCACACAAGTGCCACTCGTTATGACCGCCGTGCGTCCTTGTTTATGTCGGCTTGAGTTTATTCCGGCTTGAATACACCGATCACTTCGCCACCGCCGGCCTGCCTGACCTGGTCGTCGGTCTGGCTTTGCGTGTGGCCGCAGCCGACACATTCGACTTTCTCGACACCGTGCTCCATATACAGCATCATGGTGTCCATGGCGTTACAGCGGGGGCAGACGGCCCCGGCAATGAAGCGCTTCTTACGACGGGTTTCCATGGTTTTACATCCTGAACGACAAACCTGACCCCGAATTCTCCGCCAAAAATGAACCTACTACAATGACCACTACCGCCCATTACAGCATTCATCATCAGCTTCTTGATCTGCCTCACCTGGTGCCAGGCAAACGCCAGCGTCACATAAAAGGCGTGCTGCTGCTGATGCACCAGGGCGCCGGGCTGCTGCAGCTGGGCCGCCATTATTATCCGCTGGTCGAAGGCGAGGCCGCCTTTCTGCCCGCCGATACCCTGTTTGCCTGGCATGGCTTTGCCCACAGCCGACTGAGCCGAGTCGAACTTTCGCCCCGCCTGGTGCAGCCCACCCGCGCCGGCAGGCTGGCTCCCTCCCCCTTGCTGGTCGCCATCGCCGCTCGTCTGGCCGACTGGCCGGGTGAGCAAGACTGGCAGGGCGCCCATGGCCGCCTGTGTCGGATGCTGCACGATGAACTGCAACTACAGACCCTATTGCCGGTAGCCTCACAGCCGCCGCTGCAGCAATGGGTGACCGCCAACCCCACCACTTTTACCCTGGCCTCGGCACAAGAGGCCGAGTTTCGCCGCCGCTTCGGCTGCGATGCAGACAGCTTTCGCCGTCAGTGTGCCCTCTTGCTGGTACTGCGCGATTTGGCCAAAAGCCCGAATCTCGATCAGCTGGTGCTGGGCCATGGCTTTACTTCGGTGCCGCAATTTGAACAAGATTGTCGCCACTGGTTAGGGTCTGTTGGCCTTTCGAGATGATTTTTGCAGCAGTTTGTGGGGGCTTGATACAAGGCAGCGCTTATGCCATGTATCAAGCCCCCACAAACGCTGCCCTGCGGGTTCGGCTAAACGCGTTTTTCTCTTTGTTGAGAGGGGTTTGCTTAGAATGACCAGGCTACATCCCTCTCGCCGCGATAAGAACGCGTTTAACTCGAACAAGATTTAATCGAGAAAGGGCAACAGACCCTAGCAAGCCCCTGTCATCGGAGCGGTAAAACCGGGTAAAATGGCGTTTTGTCACAAGTCAGGATCCTATGATCACCCTCAACCAGATTGAACTGCTCCGGGGCGGCCGCCCCCTGTTAAAAGATGCCAACGCCACCATTCACGGCGGCCAGAAGGTAGGTCTGGTGGGGAAAAACGGCTGTGGCAAGTCCACCCTGTTCGCCCTGTTCAAGGGCGAACTCGGCATCGACAGCGGCCAGTTCAATATGCCCGCCGACTGGCAACTGGCCAGCGTAGCCCAGGAAACGCCGGCCCTGAGCTGCTCGGCACTGGATTACGTGATTGACGGCGACCGGGAATATCGTCGCCTGTGCAAAGAGCTGGAGCAGGCCGAAGATCGCCACGACGGCATTGCCATCGCCGAGCTCCACGGCCGGCTCGATATTCACGGCGGCTACCATGTTCATGCCCGCGCCGCCGAACTGCTGCACGGACTGGGTTTTTCCAACGAGGCCCAGGGCCGCCCGGTCAGCGCCTTTTCCGGTGGCTGGCGCATGCGTCTCAACCTGGCCCAGGCGCTGATCTGTCGTTCCGACCTGCTGCTGTTGGATGAACCCACCAACCACCTGGACCTGGACGCGGTGATCTGGCTGGAACGCTGGCTGAACAGCTATGAAGGCACCCTGATCCTGATATCCCACGACCGGGACTTTCTCGACGCCGTGGTCAATCGCATCATCCACATCGAAAACAGCCTGCTCAACGAATACACCGGCAACTATTCCGACTTCGAGCGCATGCGCGCCGAGCAGCTGGCATTGCAGCAGTCCATGTTCGAGAAGCAGCAGCGTGCCCTCAGCCACATGCAGGACTACGTGGACCGCTTTCGCTACAAGGCGAGCAAGGCCAAGCAGGCCCAGAGCCGGCTCAAGGCCATGGAGCGGATGGAGAAGATTCTGCCGGCCCATGTCGACTCGCCGTTCAACTTCAGCTTTCGCCCGCCCGCCAGCCTGCCGATACCGCTGATCGCGATGGAAAAACTGTCTGCCGGCTACGACGGCAAGGCGATATTGTCCGACATCAAGCTCAACCTGGTGCCCGGCTCCCGCATCGGCCTGCTGGGTCGCAACGGCGCCGGCAAGTCCACCTTTATCAAGCTGCTGTCCGGCGAACTGACACCGATGTCGGGCAAGCTGGAAGCCAGCCAGGGTGTTTCTCTGGGATATTTTGCCCAGCACCAGCTGGAAAGCCTGCACCTGGAAGAATCACCGCTCACCCACCTGGCCCGACTCGACCCCAAGGCCACAGAACAGAGCCTGCGCGATTATCTGGGCGGCTTCGACTTTCGAGGCGATCAGGTCAAGGATCCGGTCGGTCCCTTCTCCGGCGGCGAAAAGGCCCGGCTGGTGCTGGCGCTGATCGTCTACCAGAAGCCCAACCTGCTGTTGCTGGATGAACCCACCAACCACCTGGACCTGGACATGCGCGAGGCGCTCACCCTGGCGCTGCAGGTCTTCGAAGGCGCCATGGTTATCGTTTCTCACGATCGCCACCTGCTGCGTGCCACCACCGACGAGTTCTATCTGGTGGACGGCGGCCGGGTGCAGCCGTTCGACGGCGATATCGAGGATTATCATCAGTGGCTGGTGGCTCAGGACAAGGCGGCCCAGCCCGAGTCGGTCAGCACGGCCGGCGACAATTCGGCCCAGAATCGCAAGGCGGAAAAACGCCGTCAGGCCGAGCTGCGCCAGCAGACCCAGCCGCTGCGCAAGGCCATCACCAAACTCGAGCAACAGATGGAACAGTGCCAGCAACAACTGGCCGATATCGAGCAGAGCCTGGCCGACCCGGACATTTACGCCGCCGAGAAAAAAGCCAGCTTGCAGCAACTGCTGAAGGCGCAGATCCCCCTGCAACAAAAACTGGCCGAGGTGGAAGCCGAGTGGCTGGAGCTGCAGGAGCAACTGGAAGAGCTGGAGCAAGCATGAGCCAGCCCGACGCCGATCAGTTCTGGCAATTCAGCGAACAGCATTACCCCCGCCCCGGCGTGGCTCAGGCCTGCCTGCAGCTGCAAGACGAACACGGTGCCAACGTCAACCTGCTGCTGTTGCTGCTGCTGCTGGAAGAACGCGGGCTCGATGTCGATCCGGCGCATTTTTTGCCACTGTTGCAAACGCGTCGGGGGCTGTTCGACCAGTGGCGCGCACTGCGCCGCCGGCTCAAGGCCCGGCTCGACAACGACGATTACCTGCAGTTGCTGCAGCACGAGCTGGAGCTCGAACGCTGGCAACAGCAGGAACTGCTGCAGGTGCTGGCGCAACATCCGCCCCGGCCCGGCAGCGGCAGCCTGCTCACCTATCTCACCCTGCTGCAGGTGGCCGATGCGCCGCTGTGGCAGCTTAAACTCGCCGGTTAATACGGACTACTTTCATGCTTAGCTATCGTCATGCCTTTCATGCCGGCAATCACGCCGATGTACTCAAACACGCGGTGCAGTCGCTGATCCTGGAAGCCCTGAGCGTCAAGGACAAGGGCTATTGCTATATCGACACCCACTCGGGTGCCGGCGGCTATGCGCTGGATCACGAGTGGACCCGGAAAAAGTCGGAATATCTGGGCGGCATAGCGCCCCTGTGGCAGCAGCGCCGCCAGTGGCCGCAACTGGCGGGTTACTTTGCCGCCATCGAGGCCATGAACCCGACCGATGAGCTCGACTTCTACCCCGGCTCGCCCAAGGTGGCAGAGCACTTTCAGCGGCCACAGGACAGCCTGACCCTGATGGAGCTACACCATAACGAAGTGGAAATCCTGCGCCAGAATATGGGGCCCAATGTCGCCATTCACCACCGCAACGGCTTCGAAGGGCTGCCGGCGCTGCTGCCACCCACGCCCAAACGCGGTCTGGTGCTGATTGACCCGCCCTATGAGCTGAAAGAAGATTATCAGACCGTGGCCAGCACCCTGGCCAAGGCCTATAAGCGTTGGCCCATCGGCATCTATGCCATCTGGTATCCGCTGCTGGCCAAGGCGGTCGATCGCAGTGGCGCCCTCAAGGAAGCGCTGGCCAACTGCGGTTTCGAGCAAGTACTGTGCGCCGAACTCGGCGTGAGTGCGCAGGCCGACGACTTCGGCATGTACGGCTCGGGCATGATGGTACTGAACCCGCCCTGGAAGCTGAATGAACAGCTGACCGAGCTGCTGCCGCGACTGAAAGACACCCTGGCCCAGGACAAGGCCGCCGCGTGGAAACTGGAGTGGCTGAAGAAAGCCGACGGCTAAAACCGGCTCCATCGTTCTGAAACAGCCCGTAGAAAAAAGGCCAAAGGGCCCGCTCCGCCGACCCGCCGTAAATACATCCGTGTAGGCTCAGCCGCGCCATCCTTGGCGCGGATGGTCGGCTGAGCAGATCCCTTTGTCCTCCTTGATGCTGCAGAGTCGCCTGTTGGCACCGTCTTCGGGCAACTCGGTGTTCAATAAGGGGCAACAGAGATCGCCTCCCACGACCGTGAAATGCCAGGGATGGCATTTCCGAGCCCCCAGGGATGGGTTCATGGCGTGTCGAGGGAGGCGGCTGTGTTGCCTCTGGCGCTCCGATCCAATATCTGATCAAATACTTGATAAGATTTCTATTACCACGACATTGCCAATAAAAAAGCCGGTAAGGTTGTCATATTGACAACCTTACCGGCTTTTTCAATTCCACAGTTTACTAATACCGGAGTTTACTAAAACAGCGGCTTACTGGCCCTTGTTCAGTACCGGGCGGGCGTACATAGACAATACCAGTTCTCGCAGCTCGGCCGGGATCCGGGCCATGTGCTGCTCGAACAGCCGGGCTTCGTCAGCGTCCCCTGCGACCTTCTGACCCGCGGCCAGCAGGTTGCTGGGAAAGAGGTGATAATTGGCATGGATCTGCCGATCGATGGCCACCGCCAGCTGATCCGCATTATCGAAGTCGCCGCGCATCGGCTGACCGAAGCTGACGTGTACTCGCCCCTTCTGGCCGACAATTCCCTGTACTATGCTCTTAACGTCTTCGAACTCGCCTTTCTCGTAGCTGCCATGAGTCGCCTTGGCATACAGTTCTCGGGCCTTGGCCAGATCACCGGGATCGTATTCATAGGAAATGGACACGGGTACCAGATTCAGGCTCTTGATGTAATCGCCGAAGGGGATTTTCTGTCGTTTGCCTTCCATGTAGAACATCTTGAGGATGGCCGGATCGGTTTTATCGTTGCCGTCTTTGGCACGACCTTCCTTCTGGGCGATCCAGATGGAGTGGCCGTCGTCCAGGGAGTGGCGCAGATAGGCCGAGAGTTCGCTGAACGCCTTCATCATTTCCCGCGGGCCCTTGGCCGAACGCTTGACGATAAAGCTCTTGTTCAGCTTCATCAACTCGGCGGCACAGGGCTTGCGCAACAGGTTATCGCCGATGGCGATACGCACCGTGTCCAGCCCGTTAGTGTGCAGGCCCCAATTGACGAAGGCCGGATCCAGCGCTATGTCCCTGTGGTTGGAAATAAACAGGTATCCCTCATCGGGATTAAGTTGATCCAGGCCGGAATAGCTGACGCCCGAGGTGGTGCTCGAGATCATCTTTTCCATGTAGCCCGCCACTTCCAGCTGGATCTGGCGGATGCTGCCGAGCTTGCGCCAGCGCCAGCTCAGATACAGGCGGATCAACGCCTTGATGAAGGGGCCACCGATACCGGACAGGGTCGAAAAACGGTATTTGGCGATGGCACCGATAAACTCGTCGTCGCGGATCAGCCGCTGAATGGCGCCGGCGACTTCGTCGTCCCGGTAGGGACGAATGTCTTTAAACAAATCTGTGTCTGAAACCATGACAATATTGGGGTCCTGGGGCAAAAAACGCCCAGATTTTACACCCTTTGGCGGCAAACTCTAAGGATAATGCGTAAAAACCGACTTAACGCCAGATCATCAGTACACTGGTCGCAGTCAATATGGCCATCGAAAGATTAAAACGCCGCCAGTCCTGTGCCGTTTTCAGCCAGCGTCGAAGATGAATGCCGAACAGCGCCCAGATATGGCCGGTGATGATGCCAAACAACAGAAATATCGCCAGCACCCCTGCCGCCGAGAGCCAGTACCCGTCACCAGCCAGGGTAAAGCCGCTGATCGCCGACACCGCCATCAGCCAGGATTTGGGGTTGAGGAACTGAAACAGAGCGCCTTGTTGCCAGCCCATGCCCGGCTCGCTGTCACCGGAAACGGGCGGGTTGGCGCAGCCAATCTTCCAGGCCAGCCATAACAGATAACCGCTGCCGGCTACCTTGAGCGCCCATTGCAGGGCCGGCCACAGCAGAAACAACTGTCCCAGCCCCAGAGCGGTGAACAGCATCAGCAGCTGCAGACCGAGCATAATGCCCAGCAGCAGCTTGAGGGTAGGGCCGTAGCCGAACCGGGTACCGGAACTGGTAAGCAGCATATTGTTGGGCCCCGGCGTGCCACAGGCAGCGAGGGCAAAACCGGCGGCGGAGCCGAGCAGGGCGAGATCCATGATGTGCTGGTCAAATAACGGTGAAGAACCTTGTTTTACTCGATTTTCTGCTCGGCGCCCAGTATTTTATCGGCTCATGGTTTTATCGACTTATGGTTTTATCGACATTAATACCGCCCCATGGCGTGCCATCTCAGCGTGACAACAGGAAACTATGATCCATCCCAGCCGATTCCATTCCCCCTGGTGGGCCCGCAATCCCCATGTGCAGACCATTATGGCCAAATACCTGCATCGCACGCGCATCGACTACCGCCGCGAACGCCTGGAGCTGCCGGATGGGGACTTTGTCGATCTGGCCTGGGCGCTGCCGGTACTGGATGAACACAGGCCGCTGGTGCTGCTGTTTCACGGCCTGGAAGGCTGTGTCGAGTCCCATTATGCCAGGGGCATGATGGCGGCCCTGCACCAACAGGGCTGGCAACCGGTGCTGATGCATTTCCGCGGTTGCAGCGGTGAACCCAACCGCTACCTGCAGGCCTATCATTCCGGCGCCATCGAAGATCCGCATTATGTGCTGGAACTTCTGCGCCAGCGCTACCCGGAACGGCCCATGGCGGCCATCGGCTATTCCCTGGGTGGCAACATGCTGATCAACTATCTTGCCGAGCACAAACGCCATCCCTTGCGTGCCGCCGTGGTCATTTCGGCCCCGCTGCAGCTGTCGGCCTGCGCCGATCGCATCAACTCGGGCTTTTCCCGCTTCTATCAGCGCTACCTGCTGGGCCGAATGAAGTTCAACTGGCAGCAACGACTGCGCCGTCATCCGCATCATCGATGGCAGGGAAGTCTCGACCGGATCCACAGCCTGCGTGAGTTTGATGACCAGATAACGGCACCGATACACGGTTTCAACGACGCCGAAGATTATTATCGCCGCTGTTCCGGTCTTTATAAGCTTTCGGGTATCAGCACCCCGACGCTGGTGATCCACGCCGCCGACGATCCCTTCATGAACGATGCGGTGATCCCGGATGCCAGCGAGCTGCCGCCGGCGATCATCTATGAACTGAGCCGCACCGGTGGCCATGTCGGCTTTATGCATGGCCAGCCCTGGCGCCCTCGCTACTGGCTGGAACAACGGGTTCCGGAATGGCTCGCCGGGCAATGGCCCCCTTATCAGGAGAAAGCATGATTATTCCATTTACTGAATTGAGCGAAGACACACTCAATAACCTTATCGAACAATTCGTACTGCAGGAAGGCACCGAATACGGTGAGCAGGACATATCGTTAAGTGAAAAAGTTATCCAGGTTAAACAACAACTTAAGCATGGGAAGGCCGTCATAGTCTATAGTGAGCTGCACGAGAGCGTTCACATAGTACCGGCGGACCAGTTCCGTAACAAACCTTGACCTGCCCCCTGCACACTGCGTATAAACATTCACAGTTTAATCATATTTAGGGTTCCTTATGTCTGCCAAGCACCCCATTATAGCGGTGACCGGTTCCTCGGGTGCCGGCACTTCAACCTCGACCGAGGTATTCCAGTCCATGTTCGCCCAGCTAGGGGTCAAGGCCGCCATGCTCGAAGGCGACAGCTTTCACCGCTATACCCGTCCGGAGATGGACGTGGCGATTCGCAGGGCTCGGGAGCAAGGCAGACATATCAGCTATTTCGGACCGGAAGCCAACGACTTCGAACTGCTTGAGCACTTTTTCAAGGAATATGGCAATACCGGCACCGGCCAGTTTCGCCGTTACCTGCACACCTTCGACGAGGCTGTGCCCTTCAATCAGATGCCCGGTACCTTTACCCCCTGGCAGCAACTGCCGGAAGACACCAACCTGCTGTTTTACGAGGGTCTGCACGGTGGCGTGGTGACCGACGAGCAAAATGTGGCACAACATGTGGATCTGCTGATCGGCATGGTGCCCATCGTCAACCTGGAGTGGATCCAGAAGCTGATCCGCGACACCGCCGAGCGCGGTCATTCGCGGGAAGCGGTGACCGATTCCATCGTCCGTTCGATGGAAGACTACATCAATTTCATCACGCCCCAGTTTTCCCGTACCCATATCAACTTTCAGCGGGTGCCGACGGTGGATACCTCAAATCCCTTCAGCGCCAAGGTGATTCCCAGCGCGGACGAGAGCATGATGGTGATCCGCTTTCGCGGCATCAAGAACGTGGACTTCCCCTATTTGCTGGCGATGATCGACGGATCTTTCATGTCCCGACGCAACACCATAGTGGTGCCCGGCGGCAAGATGGGCTTCGTCATGGAGCTGATCCTGCGCCCCATGCTCGAGCAGCTGCTGGAAACCGGCAAGATCCGTTAACAAGACCCTCAGCCTGTCTCTTGGTCACGGATCACCTGCCGCATAAAGAGGCAATCCCTGTTGCCTCTTGCATGACTAGAAGCTATCCGCAGGAACACAAGCAGACCCTAGAAACAGCCCGCTTGTTTAGATGAGGCCGCTATAAATACAACAAGGCCCGGAGGTACCGGGCCTTTTCGTCTGGCGTCATTCGGGAAAGAATGCGCTCAGGCGTTGCGGATTTCAAAGGAAGACTCGACGGTGACCGCCTTTTCCAGCATTTTCATCACAGAGCAGTACTTGTCCATCGACAACCCGACGGCGCGGGCCACCTGCTTCTCGGCCAGATCCTGGCCGGTGACCACAAAATGCAGCCGAATGGCGGTAAAGACCCGGGGCGGGCTCTCTGCTCTGTCGGCGTCCAGCTCTACTTCACAGCCGGTGACCTGCTGGCGCCCCTTTTCCAGGATGGACACCACATCGATGGCACTGCAGCCACCGGCACCCAGCAGTACCGCTTCCATCGGGCTTGCGCCCCTGCCCGGATTGGTACCATCCAGAACCATCTTGTGACCGGACTCGGATAAGCCTTCGAAACACATTCCTTCCAACCAGGTTACCTTGGCTTTCATAACACCTCCCCACTGAAAAATCACATATTAGCCTATCACCCCGGCGTCGACGAGCAGGATAAAAGCCTCAAGGCTCTTGATGGCGAGGCACAAGCCTTTTATGCTAGCGAATTATCTACGCTATTAGGCAAGGCAGCCTGCTCGCCAGGCGTTCAGCCCGAGTCAATCAAGAGGAAAGTTCATGGTTATTGGCAAGCCCCAAAGTGACCCTACCCTGGAATGGTTTTTGTCACATTGCCATATTCATAAATATCCGGCAAAAAGCTCGCTTATCCATGCGGGAGAAAAGGCCGAGACTCTCTATTATATCGTCAAGGGCTCGGTTTCCGTGCTGATAAAGGATGAAGACGGCAAGGAAATGATCCTGTCTTATCTCAATCAGGGCGACTTTATCGGTGAGCTGGGGCTGTTTGAAGAAACGGATAATCCACTGCGGACCGCCTGGGTTCGAGCCAAGTCGCCCTGCGAAGTGGCCGAGATTTCCTACAAGAAGTTTCGTCAGCTGATCCAGGTGAACCCGGAGATCCTGCTGCGACTGTCGGCCCAGATGGCAGAGCGGTTGCAGACTACCAGTCAGAAGGTAGGCGATCTGGCTTTCCTCGACGTGACCGGTCGCATCGCAGAAACCCTGCTCAGCCTGGCTCGTCAGCCGGATGCCATGACCCACCCGGACGGTATGCAGATCAAGATTACCCGTCAGGAAATCGGCCAGATCGTCGGCTGCTCCCGGGAAACCGTCGGTCGCATCCTGAAGATGCTGGAAGAACAGAATCTGATTTCCGCCCACGGCAAGACCATAGTGGTATTCGGCACCCGCTGAGCACCACCACCGGGCTGGCCTTTTTCAATACCAGTCAGACCACGGGCAATCGCTTATAGAGTCATATCACACCAGTTCAGCCGAGGTTTCCATTCCTCGGCGGGCTGGTGCCTTATCTCTGCTGCTATTCATTATCCCGCCCTGTCAGCTTGATTAGGGTTGAGCAGCAAGGCTTCCAGTTGTTCCTCTGGTTGCGGCCGGCCGTAGAAATACCCCTGCAGCAAGTCGACATCCAAAGACTGCAATATACGCGCCTGCTCCGCCGTTTCCACACCTTCGGCAATCACCACCATCTGCATTGCATGTCCGAGTCCGGTCACCGTACGAACAATGGCCTGGTCGAGCTCACTCTCGCTAATACCCATGACAAAAGAGCGATCGATTTTCAGCTTGTCGACGGGAAATTGCTTGAGGTAAGCGAGGGAAGAATAGCCGGTACCAAAGTCATCGATGGCGATTCGAGCTCCCAGATCTCGCAAGGCCTGCAAGGTCATGGCGGCAGCCTCGGGATCTGTCATCACTGCGGTTTCCGTCACCTCGAAGCTAAATTCAATACACCCGGGATCGAAAGAATAGGTACGGAAGAGACGGCTGACCGTGTCGACCAAGTCGGACTGGAGCAATTGCCGGGGAGAAAGATTGACGGATACGCCCAAAGGCAAGTTTGTATCACGCAATAAGCCCCAATGTTGGGCGAGACGACAACTCTCTTCGATAACCCAGGTGCCAATAGGAACGATCAGTCCCGTTTCCTCGGCAACGGGAATAAACTCCACCGGTGATAACAGCCCCTGGACCGGATGTTGCCAACGTAAAAGAGCTTCTACCGACACCAGCTGACCGGTGGCTGCGGCTACTATCGGCTGGAAAAACAGACGAAATTCTTTCCGTTCCAAAGCCCGATGCAGCTCATTCTCGATACGCAGCTGGGTCGCAACCTGCATCTGCATCTGTTCATCAAATAATTGATAATGGGCCCGCCCTGCGGACTTGGCTTCATACATGGCGATATCGGCTGAACCAATTAATTTTTCGGCATCCCAATCCGGCTCGGCGATGGCGATACCTATGCTGGCAGACACGAATACCTTGTCTTCTTCCACTGCGATAGGAGGGGCAAGCTCTGCCAACAGCCGCTGGGCAATAACGGTTGCATCGCGATGGCTGGCGACGTCCGGACAGACAATCACGAATTCATCACCGGCGAGGCGAGCGACGGTGTCGCTTGGCCGCATGGCCCGCTGCAATCTCTGCGCCACCGAGATCAACACCTGATCGCCCGCATCATGGCCGAAGCTGTCGTTGATCCGTTTGAAGTGATCCAAATCGATGAATAATACCGCCACACTGGTATTGGCCTCCTTTCTCTGGGACAAACACCATTGTACCCTGTCCAGTACCAAAGCTCGGTTGGGGAGCCCGGTCAGGGCATCATGCAGGGCCCGGTACTCCAGGGCCCGTTCGGCCTCCTTGCGAGCACTGATATCATGGGCAAAGGCGAAAAAACTCCAACTGGTGTGCTCTTCCAGGGACCAGAGGGTAATTTCGATAGGAAATTCCCGGCCATCCCGGTGCAAGGCCGGCAACTCGAGCCGTTGTCCCAGCACCTTCGCTCTTCCATGGGCGAGAAAACGTTCCAGCCCACGTTGATGGGCATCGCGATATTGACTCGGTACTATCGTCTCGCCGACACTCTGGCCCAATACTTCGGACAGCGACCAGCCAAAAATGACTTCGGCGGCCCGGTTCCAGGCGGTAATCATGCCCCGGGAGTCCATACCGATAAAGGCATCTCCCGCGCTGTCGATGATTTGACGGCTACGCTGCTCACTGGCCAGCAACGCCTGTCGGGAGCTTTGTCGTTCGAATACCCGTCCCAACTGGACACCCACCTGCGTCATCACATCCAGCAGCTCTGGCTGCAACTGCTGCGGTGCGCCAGTAAAAAATTCCAGTACCGCCGTGATGCTGTTGCCCGATTGCACGGGAACGGCAAACCCCGAGATCAGGCCCGCTTCCCTCGCTGCCGCTTGCCGGGGGAAGTTGCCCTCCACATGGATATCGATAATCTTGAGCGGCACCCCCTCTGACAGCACCCGCCCCGGCAGGCCGACACCCGAGAAAAAGCACCTTTGTTCGCTGACCCGCCGGAAAACGTCGAAGCTACCCGCCGGATAATGCTCATCCAGATGCCAGATCCCGCTTGACACCAGTTCACCATCAGGTCCCTTTATCCAGGAATGCCCCACCGGCCACCCCGTTAACTGACAAACGCTCTGCAGTACTTTGAGCAATGCGGCTTCCACGCCGATCGCTTGATTGGCCGCGACGGCGACCTCTTTCAACAGGTGCAGATAGTCAATGGGCGTGTCATTGGAACCGTGAGGCATTGTAACTCCTGTGGCTGCTGTCTCTTTTGATAGAAGGTCCTGTTACCCCTAACAGTTCCTCAGGGCGACGAGTGATCGTTTTACAAGCAGGTTTGACTTGTTTTAGCCGCCTTTCGCTCGCAAGTTGACCAGAATTACATAAAATTGATCAAATTATACAGCTTTAAACGAGTCAAATTATTATTTCCTCCAGTGCTACCCTGTCGGAATGTAGATTTTTTGAACTCCGCTGCGTCACCCCTCAATAGTTCCCGTTTCCTACTCCGAGTGATGCTCGTCGAAGGAGGCGTTTCCACCCGTCGAATACCCGATGAAAGCGTGCAGGTTAAAATAGAACGTCTCTACTGCGATGAAAGTGGCCTCTCCTGTGTATCGGATGTACAGGATCCCGGCCCCGCCAGGTGAGATTCATCGCGCGGATACCGATGTGGGACGTAAATGCGTCAATGTGATTGGCGTGCCGGGTTATGTAACTGCTGAATGACACCTTGAGCTGTTTCGGCGCTCGGTGAAACGGCCACACCGGGTCCCATTTCTGGATAAATTGACTAGCGTGGTGATGGATAATGCATCAATCCATCACTTTATCGAACCAACGATGCCCGATAAATGCGTGTATGAATATCTGTTTATACTGCTTTGTGACAGCCCGGAATGGGAGCTGATCTAAATCTTGTGGAAACAGGCTAAATCTCACTGGCGCCACTTTATCTCCTGGAACAAAGACAAGTTGCTGGTTAAAGTCTCGACGCTACTCAAGGGCGTAAGGCTATGCATGATTACTTATCCAGGCAGCCTGACGACCGGCTTGATATAGGCATCAAGCTCCAATGTATAAAAAAACCCGGGAACTCCCGGGTTTTTTTATTTAATCAATCAGACCGTACCGGTCGCGCAATATCGTTATGATGTCCGCCTTGGGGTTATCGGACAATTCCAACTTCTGGCCGGTAATCTTCTCGGCGATGCCTACGTAAGTACGGGATATGTCCATCAGCACCTCGACCGGCAAGGCATTATCTCGCGCCAGCGCTTCCCGCTCGGGCATCCGCTCTTTATTGAGCAGAATATCCGGATCCGGAAAATGCCTGAGTAACAGCTGGCGAAAGTCCTCTTTCGAGTTCTCCACGATACGCCCGTCGCGATAGGCTGGGCCGTCCCAGATCCGGGATGAATCGGGAGTGCCCACTTCATCCATGTAAATCAGCTTCTCGGTGCCCGCCGCGTCACAGACATAGCCGAATTCGAACTTGGTATCGACAAACACCTGATCGATCCTGGCCAGCTCCTTGCTGATGACCTCGAAACCTTCCTTCAACAACCGCTCGTAACGGGTGATATCGGCCGCACTGCGGAAGTTGAAGGCGGCGAAGTTGTCTTCGATATTCTGGCGACTAATGTTGACGTCGTCAGCCTCCGGCACGCCGGGAATACCGGTGAGAATGCCCTTGGTGGAAGGGGTCATCAGCAACTCGGGCAGCTTCTGATCCTTTTGCAGGCCATCCGGCAGGCGGATACCGCAGAACTCGCGCTCTCCACTGGCATAACTGCGCCACATGGAGCCGGTAATGTACTGGCGGCAAATGGCCTCGATCTTCACCGGGGTCGCCTTCTGCACTATCCACACGAAGGGATGGGGAATGTCCAGAATATGACTGTCGGCCAGGCCCTGTTCGCGGAACAGCTTGAACCAGTGGTTGGAAATGGCATTGAGCGCCGCGCCCTTGCCGGGCACCCCCTGCATGCCGCCCTCCCCGTGCCAGATGCAGTCGAAGGCGGAGATACGATCGCTGATCACCATGATGGCCAGCGGCGCATCGGCAGCCACGTCATAGCCTTTTTCCTGGATCAGGCGGCGGCTGTCTTCTTCGGTCAGCCAGTAAACAGAGCGCACCTTGCCGCTGTGAACCGGCTGCTGGGTACGGATCGGGAGGTCGTTATTAACGGCCAATACCTTGTCTGCGAGACTCATCGCGTGTGTCCTGTGTGTGGAGTGTTGAAGCTCAGCTGAACACCGTCGCCGAATTATTGTATTTATATTGAAGGGCGGGCTGCCAGCGGCGCTATCTTATCAGATGTGGGAAAGCGGCAATAGCCGCTGCAACACCAGCAACAGCGACGGCGTAGCGGGCGCCAGCCACCAGCAGCCCGCCAGCAGAGACAGCAACAACAGATTGGGAAGCGGTGCCGGCCACTCGGTGACTTTCAGCGCGGTACCGAACGACTTCTTCAGCCGCCGTCCTTCCAGATCGATGCTGTACAGCTCATCCAGCAACAGATGAATGAAGGCGCCGATAAACACGAAGATGCCGAGTTGCCAGGCCAGCTCGGCCGGCAACTGGAACAGACGGGAGCTAATCACCACGCCACCACCGGCAAACACCAGGTTGGCCAGCAGCGAATGCAGGGCCCCCCGATGCACGGTAAAACGGGCAAAAGCCCAGCACAGGGGGTAACGCACAACGACATAGGCCGCCGCCCCCAGCACCAGGGTGTCGACCAGCGGCAGATATTGCCGGCCATAGAGCAGCGCCAGCATGGTGCCGAGAATACCGAACAGACGAAAGATGATACGGATGGAGCGGGAAGTATCGGCATCTATGTCCGGCATGATGCCGCCGAGAGAGCCGGCCAGCCACAGCAGGCCCGCCTCGGGCAGGGTCACCAGCTGGGCCCAGGCCATGGCACCCGCCAGCAGGGCGCTGGCCACCGAGGCCACCTTGATATGAGTTCTGAAATCCGCCATCGACCACCTCCCAGGCTGAAAAAGACGGCGAGTGTAGCATGTGGATACTGGATAAAAAAACAGGGCCTGTAAGGCCCCGTGATGATAAGCAGAAGACGTCGGAGCTTAGAAGCTCAGCTGACCTTCCAGCATATAGGTGCGGCCAGGCATGGGGACACGACCGACCGGGCTGACGTCGGCGCCACGGAAGTAGGCATCGTCATCCAGCAGGTTGTTGACGCCCAGGCCCACGTTCAGGGTCATGTCGTTGCCCAGGGCAATGTCCCGGCCCAGACGGGTGTTGACCAGGGTGTAGGACGGCAGTTCACCGGCGCTGCCGTTGGCGGTTTCATTCACTGTATTGGCGGCATCGCTGAAGCTCGCGGACGCATACAGGGCGCTGGCGCTCGCAGTCCACAGACCGGTTTTGTAGGTGGCGTCGGCACTCACATGGTGACGTGGCGCATTGGGTAGTTCCTTGCCCCGGTTGGCACCGGTCAGCTGTTCGCTGTCCAGCAGGGTATAGCCCAGGCCCAGCGCCAGCTCGTGGGTCGCCTGCCAGCGGCCTTCCAGCTCTATGCCCTGCTGGCGGGTCTCGCCCAGGTTTTCATAGGTATCGGTCGTCCTGTTGTGCTGGATCTGATCCTGATAGTCGATACGGAACAGGGTGGCGCTGGTCTCGACGTTATTTAATGGCTGCCAGCGCGCGCCCAACTCGTAGTTCCAGGCGGTTTCGTTGGCCACTTCGCCTTCCTTGATCACCTGGGCGGTCTGCACCGGCACCAGGGAGCGTTGGGCATTGGCAAACAGGAACACCTCATCGGTGGCCTGCAGGCCCACCGTCAGGCCAGGCAGCCACTCGGAGGCATGGTTGTCGCTGATGGCGCCGGAGTTGTCGTCCCGGTAATCGGTGCGCACTTCTTCGTAACGGATCCCCGGGGTGATGGTCAGGCGATCATCCATCAGGTGCACAGTATCACTGATATAGGCGGCGTAGGCGTTGGTGGTGAAATCCCAGTCCCGTACCTGATCGTTGTAACTGCCGTCGGCCAGAGTCAGACGATTGACATCGAACTCCACCTCTTCCCGCACGTAGCGGCCGCCCAGTATCAGGGTGTGATTAGCCAGCTGCTTGGTCACCCTCGGCTCGGTGCCGTAAACGTTGAATATGCGGGGCGAGTCGGCCACATGGCTGGCATTGGCTTCGGGGTCGGCCCAGTTGCCCCCCGATATCAGATCCTGACCGAAGAAGAAGGTCCGGTCCGCCCGGTGAGCGAAGTTGCGCCACTGGAATTCCAGGTCATCGCTGGGAGTGTGAATCCAGGTCAGATTAGCACGCCACATGTCGGCGTCATAGCCGTCATAGGGCCGCTGGGACTGGTTGCGATTGCCCTCATAGGCGGTGGGGCTCAGGGCACCGGGCAAGTCGGCAGTCACATCGTAATACTGCAGCTGGGCCTTGAACTCGTTGATGTCGTCGGCAAAGTAGTCGATATCGAAGATATAGTTCTGCACTTCGGTGTCGGAGTGATCGCGAAAGCCGTTGCCCTTCTGCAGGTTGGCCTGAAACTGCAGGCCCAGATTGTCGGTCACGAAACCACCGACCCGGTAGTAGGTATCGGTCATGACATGGCCGGTGTCTTCGGCGATGAGCAGCCGCTCGCGCAGGGTTTGCTCCAGCTTGTTGGGTATCGGCTTGGTGACCAGGTTCAGCACACCGCCCACGTTGTTGGGACCATAATGCACGGCGGCACCGCCGCGGACCATATCCACCGCCTCCAGGCTGGGCAGGGTCACCGGAAACAGAGATACCCCCACATTGGTATAGGGGCCGATGGCAATCGGGTAACCGTCCACCAGCAGCTGCACCCGCTCGCTGCGCAGCGGATTCAGGCCCCGCACCCCTATGTTGGGCAGTATGCCGGTGCCGGTTTCATCCAGTACCTGAACGCCGGGCACCTGACGCAGGGCATCTTCGAGGTTGAGGGCGCCGCGCTCGTGCAGCTCTTCGCTTTCCACCACGTTACGAGCCCCGGTGTAGGTTTTGGCGTTTTCCTTGGTCGGGGTGCCGAGCCAGTCTCCCTCCACCACCACCTGCTCCAGCTGGCTGGTAACCGCCTCGGCGGCGGCCAGCGGCATGGCCGGCATCAGCGCCAGGCTGATCAGCACACTTAACGGACGACGGCTGAAACCTGTGGTGCGATTTTCTTTCCCTGCTAAACCCATAAAACAAACCCAAATGATAATGATTGATGTTTGTGCATTATTTTTTATTGGCTCTGGTAATTCAATAAAAAATTGAACTTTTTATCATCCTTGTTGACGACGGCTGCCATCAAGGGAAGGGTTCACCACCACCTTCTTCAATTCACCTACAAAATGCAGGGTTGCACTCACATGCAAATAATAATAGTTTGCATTCAAACTCAAGAGCCACCAACCCAATGCTGACCATCAACCCGTTAAAAAGCAGCCTGCATCAGGGCAAGCCCGTATACGGCCTGCTCAATTCCGTACCCGGCCCCTGGCTGGCGGAAATGATAGGCCGTGCCGGTTATGACTTCGTGATCCTCGATATGGAGCACCTGCTGGTGTCGGAAGAAACCCTGCGCCACAGCCTCCAGGCCGTGCTGCTCACCGGCTGTACTCCCCTGGTGCGGGTGCCCGCAGCGGACGCCAAGCTGATCGGCCGGCTGCTGGATGCCGGTGCCCGCGGCATAGTGCTGCCCCAGACAGACAGTGCCGCCACCGTCGCCCGGACCATCGCCGCCTGCCGTTTCCCGCCCCTGGGCCGGCGCGGTATCACCGGCGGTCCCATCACCGGCTTCGGTACCCTCAAGCTCGATGACTATATCCGGCTCGCCAACGACAACATCATGGTGGTGCCCATGATCGAATCCCGGGCCGGACTCGACGCCCTGCCCGAAATACTGGCGCTGGAGGGGGTCGACATGGTGCTGGAAGGCGCCCTGGATCTGGCGCTGGATATGGGCCTCGGCCCTCAGCCCCAGGATCCGCAGGTGGAGCAGGCCATCGGCCGGCTGGCAGCCCAGTGCCTGGATGCCGGTGTCCCCTTCTGCGCCAACCCGCGCAGCCCGGAGCAGGCAGCCCGCTGGCGACAGGCCGGCATCACCGCCTGGCTGGCGGGGGAAGACAGGGGCTATCTGTGTCAGGCCCTGCGCAGCCGGCTGGCCGATCTCCGCAAGGATACTTGAACGCTTAACCTGATGCCGGGCCGTTAACGGGATTGGCCGGCTTGCAAGCCGGCCCTCGGCATTAGCACTCGTGATCCGTTTTTCCAGAACCTGAGGACAATTATGTCATCCCCCATCGTGATCCTGACCCACGTGGTCAACCGTGCCGTTATCGACGGCTTTATTCCCGCCGCCCGAAGCCTCGGCCATGAGGTGGTGCTGGTCACCGACCAAGGGCTGGCGCATAGGGAGTGCCTGGCAGAGGTTCGCATCCTCGAATGCGACGTTTTCAATCCCCTGGCGATCCTGGATCTGCTGACCGAGCAGGCCATCCGTCCCGCCGCCCTGTTCTCCAACAGCGATCATCTGCAGACCGCCGCCGCCATCGCCGCCCGGGCCCTGGCGCTGCCGGCCAAGAACTGGCAGGTCTGCTACCGGGCCAAGGACAAGTTGCGCATGCGGGAACGGCTGGCCGACCAGGGCCTGCCCAGCGTCTGGTCCCGCCAGCTGCAGCCCGGTGAGGTACCGGAGCACGACTGGCCCTATCCGCTGGTGGTCAAGCCCAGCCAGGGCGTGGCCTCCCTGGATGTGTGCCGGGTCGACAGCCGGGAGCAACTGGTCGCCTTGCTGGCGGAGCGGGCCCAGTCGTCGCCCCTGCTGCTGGAACAATATATGGAAGGCCCGCTGTTCACCCTGGAAACCCTGGGCGACGGCCGGGAACTGGTGGCCGTCGGCGGCTTCGACGTCGGCCTGTCCGATCCCCCGCACTTCATCGAGACCCAGGCCCGCTGGCGAGGCTCGGTCAGCCGGCAGTGGCAGACCCAGGCGCTGGAGCAGGTTCGGCGCTTCGGGGTCGGCCTCGGGGTCTGTCACAGCGAATTTATCCTCACTCGGGACGGCCCCGTGCTGGTCGAGATCAACTACCGCAGCATAGGCGACGGCCGTGAGTTCCTGCTGGACCGGCTGCTGCCGGGAGGCTGGTTTGCTCCCATACTTCGGCTGCATCTGGGCGGCCCCCTGCCGACCATCAGCCCTTCGACACAACAGGCGCTGATCCAGTATCTGGTGGCCGAGTCCAGCGGCCGGCTGGTCCGGGCTCCGCAGCCTCCGACCCGGCCCGGCCTGAACTACAAGGCCCTTCGCCAGACGGGCGACAGCCTGTTGCTGAGCCACTCCAACAAGGACTACCTGGGCGTGCTCTATCTGCAGGCCGAATCGGCCGGGGAGCTGGAACAGCTGCACGCGGACGCCATGGCCGCCATCCACTGGGAGATCAACTGATGACAGAGCAACAACGCATCTGCCGACGCATCATCGACGCCTGCCTGCGGGAGGATGTCCGCCAGATCCACAGCCTGGGCCGTCGCGTCGAGCAGGACGGACAACTCTGGCTTGAACTCGACCATCTGGGCGCGCCCCTGCGCCTGCCGGTGGCGGACTGCGATTACATGCAGCCCCTGCGCGCCACCGTCAGCCACTGGTTTTACCGATCCGGCGATCAGTGGCTCCAGGAGTCCGGCCACCGCGCCTGGCTCGGCCGGCTGATGGCCGGCCTGGAGCAGACGGAGCAGACGCTCTATCTGTCCTACATGAACGAGGCCGATGCCGCGGTCGAGCAGGGCGAGCTGTGTCGCCAGGCCTTCACCGAACAGGCCGGCCAGCTGGCCCGCTTCGGGGAAAGCTGGGGAGATCGGCTGCTGCACGCGGACCGGCTGGCCAGCTTCCTCGATCACCCCTACTACCCCACGGCCCGGGCCAAGTTCGGCTTCAGCCCCGCACAACTCCGGGCCTATGCACCCGAGTTTGCCCCGGTATTCGAGCTGCACTGGCTGGCGCTGCCCGCCGGCCAGGTGACCCTGACCGGCCCCCTGCCGGACTGGTGGCCCGGCTTCGCCCAGGTCGGCCTGGCCGCGAGCCTTGCTCACAGCCATGTACTGCTGCCGGTGCATCCTCTTACCTGGCAGCAGCTGGGCCCCCTGCCCGCCGATGCCCTGCCGGCGCCCGCGACCTGTCTGCCGGTGATACCGACCCTGTCGGTACGCACCCTGGCCCTGAAAGACAAGCCCGGTGAGCATCTCAAGTTGCCACTGGCCATGGCGACCCTGGGCCAGAAGAACATTCGCCTGATCAAGCCCGGCACCCTGTATGACGGCCACTGGTTCGCCCGCTGCCTGACCACTCTGGAGCATAACGATGCTCAGTTGCAGGGCCGTTATCGCCATGTGGACGAATCGGTGGCCGGCCACCTCGGCGACGACAAGCTCCATGCCTTCCTGCTGCGTCGTTATCCCGAGCCCAAACCCGGCGAGACCCTGGTGCCGGTGGCCGCCCTGTGCAGCCTCCTGCCCGACGACCGTCCCTATATCGCCGGGCTGCTGGAACAACAGGGTGGCCCCGGGCTCGAGCCCTGGTGGCAGGAATACTGTGCCCTGATGGCCAGGGTACACCTGCGGCTATGGCTGAAATACGGCATCGCCCTGGAGTCCAACCAGCAGAACGCCGTGCTGTCCATCACGCCCGGCCAGCCCCTGAGCCTGGTGATGAAGGACAACGACGCCGCCCGGCTGTGGCCGGAGCGTTTCGGCCAGACCTGTCCGGGTCTGTCCGGCACCCTGGACGAGTTGCGCGATGCCCGTATCCTGGTGAAAGACGAGCTGGCCCTGGCCCAGATGTTCACCACCATCACCCTGCAGTTGGATCTCGCCGCCGTGCTCGAAGGACTGGCCGAGCGGGGTTGCCTGGACCGGGAATGGGGCTACCGGATGCTACGCCTGAGCCTGCGCCGGGAGCTGGATGCCCTGCACGAGGAGGGGCTGGATACCCGGCTGGCCGAGGAGTTGCTGTTCAACGCCGAACATCAGTACGTCAAATACCTGCTGCAAAGCGGCAGCCTGCTCAGCAAGCAGGACTCGGGAGCGGCCGATATCAACAAGTTCTACGGCCTGTCGGGACCCAACTTCCTGCGGGGAGGCGCATGAACCGATTGCTACCCGCCGTGCTGGCCTGCCACTTTCTGGCCGCCTTTACCGTGCTCGGCATGCCCCTGTTCATGCCCCGGCTGGTGGCCGAGTTCGGACTGGCGCAGACCAGCCCCTGGGTCGGTGTGCTGTACAGCCTCCCCGCCGTGCTGACGGCCCTGTCCGCCCCCCTGTGGGGGCGGTTCGCCGACCATTTCGGCCGCAAACTCTCGCTGCTGCGAGCCCTGGCCGGGCTGAGCCTGTCCTTTCTGCTGGCCGGTCTGGCGCCATCTTTAAGCTGGTTCACCCTGGCGCTGGTGTTGCAAGGGCTGTTCGGCGGCACCCTCGCCGCCGCCAACGGCTATCTGGCGGTTAACCTGAGCCGACAGCAGCTGTCCCGGGCCCTGGGCTGGACCCAGTTCAGCGCCCGCCTGGCGCTGGTCTGCGCCCCCATAGGCCTGGGCTTGCTGGCCGCCGCCTTTTCGGTGCGCCAGCTCTATCTGTGGCTGGCCCTGCTGCCGTTGCTGGCGCTGGTGCTGGCCCTGAGACTGCCCGGGGAAGGCAAGGCGGTAACGGCCGCGGCTTCCCGCTCCGGCGATGATGTCGCTCCCGGGCACTGGCTATGGGCCGCCATGGGGCTACAGTTCCTGTTTTTCTTCGCCATGGTCGCCACCTTTCCCTACTTCCTGCCCTATGCCGAGCAACTGGTCGCCGAGCCGGCGCTGATCGGTCTGCTCTACAGCCTGCCCCATCTGGTTTACCTGCTCGCCCAGCCACTGGCGCATCGCCTGCAGACTAAGTGGCGCACTGCACTGGCCTGGGGGCTGGCGCTGCAGCTGCTGGCCTGCCTCTGGCAGTTTCAGCTACACAGCCTGCCGGCCCTGCTGGCGGCCCGCCTGTTGTTCGGCTTAGGCATCTGGCTCGGTTTTCAGGGATTGAACCCGCTGATTGGCCGGCTGACTCGCAGCCACAATGCCGGCAGCTGGTTCGGTAAGCTCGACGCCGTGGGCAAGGGTGCCGGCGTGCTGGGAGGCCTGGTCGCCGCCTGGCTCAGCGCCGGATTCGGCCCCCATACCCCCTTTGTCGCCGCCGCCCTGGCCTGTGCCGGCGGCCTGCTGTTACTCGCTTTTTTCACCATGGAGACCCACACAGATGGAAGCCCAGCTCATCTCGACCACACCGTTAAGTGATCCCCTGCAGGGACTGGCCGAGCACCAGGCCATCGGCTGCCTGCTGAACTGCTATCTGCGGGAGTTCGCCCTGCCCGCCGGGCTGGTGCAATGGCGGGCCGATGGCGATCTGCCCAAGGCCCTGACCAGCTCATTGCTTGCCGGCGATGCCGTACGCCTGACTCTGCCCGCAAGCCACATCAAGCTGGCGCTGAAAGCCGACAGGGTCAGCCTGCTGGGCCGCGCCCGCTTCTGCTCGGCGCCCTTTATCAAGCGCTTCGGCCAACCCTGGCGCCTGCTGTCGGCCATGGAGACCTGTCGCCTGCTGCTGCAGGAGATGGCGCTGCAGACCGGCACCCCCTACAACCGGGAACTGGACGAGCAGATAAGCAACAGCATCGGCATTAGCCGCGCCTTCCTGACTCATGCCCGTACGCCCCAGAACGACAGCCTGCTGGAAAGCGAACAGGCCCTGCTCTGGGGCCACCCCATGCATCCCAGCCCCAAGAGCCGCCACGGCGTGCCCATGGACGAACTGCTGGCCTGTTCCCCCGAAATGGGCGCCCGCTTCCCGCTCTGCTGGTTTCGGGTCGATGAGACCCTGTTGCAACACAGGGGCGAAACCGAGGCCATCCAGATGCTGGAGCAGCTTGCCGGCTCACCCGGCCTCTATCCCTGTCATCCCTGGGAGGTTCGTCATATTCTGGCCTCGTCGCTCTACCGCAAGGCGGAACAAGACGGGCTGATCGAGTACCTGGGTCCCCTAGGTCTGCCGATGTGGCCCACTTCTTCGGTGCGCACCTTGTATCGGGCCGACTTGCCCTATTTCCTCAAGTGTTCCATCCATGTACGGCTGACCAACTGCGTGCGCAAGAATGCCTGGTACGAACTGGAAAGTGCGGTGTTCATGAGTGAATGCCTGGCCCCGGTGCTGAACACGCTGGAGCAAGCCAACCCGGGCTTTGCCCTGATGCGGGAGCCGGCCGCCACCAGCCTGGACTTTTCCTCTCTGGCCGGGCCGGCAGAACAGGCGGAAGTACAGCACCTGCAGGAATGCTTCGGCCTGCTCTATCGTCACAACCTGGACCACGGCACCCGGCAGGACTGCGAGCCGACCCTCGCCGGCGCCCTGTTCGCCTGGGATCGCTTCGGCCAGAGCCTGCTGGTGCAACGCCTGGCCATGCTGGCCCGGGAGCAGGGCTGGAACTACCGGACCGCCGCCCTGAACTGGTTCCATGCCTACCTGAACGTCCTGATGCCCGGGGTACTGGATGCCTGCTTCAACCATGGGGTGGTGTTCGAGCCACACCTGCAGAATACCCTGGTAGGCTTCGACAATGGCCTGCCGAGCCGGATCTGGATCCGCGATCTCGAAGGCACCAAGCTGCTCCCGGAACAGTGGCCGGCACGGCGGCTGCAGGGATTGTCGGAGCAAGCCCGAGCCTCGGTTCACTATTCCAGAGATCAGGGCTGGAACCGCATCGGCTACTGTCTGCTGGTCAACAACATCTCGGAAGCCATCTTTCATCTGGCCGACGGCGATGCGGGGCTGGAGCAGCTCGCCTGGCAGCAACTGGCGTTGGCCCTGCAGGCCTGGGCCGACGCCAACGACCGTCCGGCGGAGATTACCGAACTGCTGGCCGGCGGCCCCCTGCCGTCCAAGAACAACCTCAAGACCCGGCTGCTGCAGAAGGCGGATCGCCTGTCCGACTACACCCAGCTTGACCACCCGATGAGAGCACCCGTATGACCCCCTTGATTGAAAGAAAGCTGCTGCAACTACAAGAAACGGCCTCCGAGCCTTTCTGTGCCTATCTCTACGATCTGGACGCCCTGGCCGCCCATGCCCGGCAGATGCACGAGGCCCTGCCCGCCAACTGTGAACTGTTTTACGCCGCCAAGGCCAACCCCATGGCGCCCATTCTCGATACCCTGGCGCCCGTCGTCGACGGCTTCGAGGCCGCCTCGGGCGGCGAACTGACCTGGCTCGCCGAGCGGCATCCCCGACAGCGACTGCTGTTCGGCGGCCCCGGCAAGCTGGAGTCCGAACTGGAAGCCGCCCTGCAACTGGGAGTGGAATGCATTCATGTGGAAAGCCTGACCGAGCTGGAGCGGCTGGCCGGCCTCTGTGTCAGGCTCGACTGCACCGCAAGCATCATGTTGCGCATGAATATCCCGCTCGACGGACTGCCCAGCACCAGACTCGCCATGGGCGGCAAGCCCACCCCCTTCGGCCTGGATCCGGACGACCTGCCCGAGGCGCTGGCGCGGGTCGCCGGACAGCCCCGCCTCGTGCTACAGGGCTTTCACTTTCACCTGATGTCACACCAGCTGGATCGCCAGGCACACCTCGAACTGATGCGACTCTACTTCCGCACCGTCAAAGGCTGGCAGGCGCAATACGGACTGGAGGTGAAGGTGCTGAATGTGGGCGGCGGCATCGGCGTCGACTACCTGCAACCGGATAGGCTGTTCGACTGGCCCGGATTCTGTCGGGAGCTGGAGGCACTGATCGCCGCCGAGCAGATGACCGGGACTCGACTACGCTTCGAATGTGGTCGCTTTATCAGCGCCGGCTGCGGCTACTACGTGATGGAGGTGCTGGATATCAAGCGCAATCTCGGGGAATGGTTTGCCATCGCCCGCGGCGGCACCCATCACTTCCGTACCCCGGCCGCCCAGGGCCATGATCACCCCTTTCATCTGTTGCGCGGCAGACAGCCGGCGCAACTACGGGATGCCAGCGTTACCCTGGTGGGCCAGCTGTGCACCCCCAAGGATGTGCTGGCGCGCCACCAGCCCATCGGTGAGCTGGCCATCGGCGACTGGCTGGTGTTCCGCCATGCGGGTGCCTATGCCTGGAATATTTCCCATCAGCACTTTTTGATGCACCCGGCGCCGGAGCAGATATTCCTGGGTGAACAACACCCGTGCAGTGACCATTCCCAAGCCACCACGACTGGCTGCTATTGATAGTACCATCGGCCGACACGCGTCGGCCGAATACCGAAGATCTCAAACCGCTTCCAAGCCAGAAATCCAGCCCCAATTCTGCACCTTGATGTCTGCCAATCACAAAAAAGGGAGTGCCTCGGCACCCCCTTAACTTCCCCTGTTTATTCATTCAACTCACCGGCTGGGCAGCAGGCCCGGCTGCACCAGATGGCTCAGGCTGTTGGCCTTGAGCAGCGCATCGGCCTGTTCGATATCCGGGCCGAAGAAGCGGTCCTTGTCGTAGTAGCTGACTTTTTCACGCAGGGCCTGACGGGCCACTTCCAGCGCTTCTGTGGTCTTGAGACCATCGCGGAAGTCCAGGCCCTGACAGGCGGCCAACCATTCGATGGCCAGCACGCCACGGGTGTTTTCCGCCATCGGCCACAGCCGGCGTCCACCGTTGGGCGCCATGGACACATGGTCTTCCTGGTTGGCAGAGGTCGGCAGCGAGTCGACCGAGTGCGGATGGGCCAGCGCCTTGTTGTCGGAAGCCAGCGCCGCAGCGGTGACCTGGGCTATCATGAAGCCGGAGTTGACGCCGCCGTTTTCCACCAGGAAAGGCGGCAGACCGGACATGTGGGTATCCATCATCAGGGACACCCGGCGCTCACTCAGGGAGCCGATTTCGGCAATCGCCAGCGCCAGGTTATCCGCCGCCATGGCCACCGGCTCGGCGTGGAAGTTACCACCGGAGATCACGTCGTTGTCTTCGGCAAATACCAGCGGGTTGTCGGACACTGCGTTGCCTTCCACCAGCAGTACTTCGGCAACCTGACGCAGCTGGGTCAGGCAGGCACCCATCACCTGGGGCTGACAGCGCAGCGAGTACGGGTCCTGCACCTTGGCGCAGTTGCTGTGAGACTGGCTGACTGCGCTGGACTCACCCAGCACGTGACGGTAACCGGCGGCGGCATCGATCTGCCCCTGCTGGCCACGTATGGCATGGATGCGTGGGTCGAAGGGACGACGCGAGCTCAGGGTGGCCTCCACGGTCAGGCCACCGATCACGATGGCGCCGGCAAACAGGTCTTCCGCTTCAAACAAGCCGCGCAGGGCGAAGGCGGTGGACACCTGGGTGCCGTTCAACAGGGCCAGGCCCTCTTTCGGTGCCAGTGCCATCGGCTTGAGGCCGGCAATTTCCAGCGCCTGACCGGCGCTGATCACTTCCCCTTTATAACGGGCAGTACCTTCGCCCAGCAGCACACAGCTCATATGAGCCAGCGGCGCCAGATCGCCGGAGGCGCCGACCGAGCCCTTGCCCGGGATGCAGGGATAGACTTCGTGATTGACCAGGGTCATCAGCGCTTCCAGCACCTGCAGGCGAATGCCGGAGAAGCCACGGGCCAGGCCGTTGATCTTCAGCACCATGATGAGGCGCACCAGCTCGTCGCTGATCAGTTCGCCCAGGCCGGTGGCGTGGGACAGCACCAGGGAGCGCTGCAGGGTTTCCAGATCTTCCGGCTTGATACGGGTGCTGGCCAGCAGGCCAAAACCGGTGTTGATGCCGTACACGGTGCGATCTTCGGCGACCATGCGGTTGACGCAGTCAACGGAGGCCTGAATGGCACCGTGACAGCCGGGGTCCAGCGTGAGCCGGACCGGCTGTTCGTAAACCTTGCGCATCTCGGCCAGGGTCATTTTTCCGGGGTTGATTTTCAAGTTTGACATGGTTCGATTACCTCAGGAGTCCAGTTGAGGAAACAATTGGCATAGTGCCTGTAATGATTTTTCATCGCGCAACCACTCGTAGGCCGCACGGATATCCAGGTGGAGAGAGTGCTCTTCCTGATAGAAGCCGACTCGTTCTCTCAGCTGCCGCCAGGCTAATCCGGTACCGCGGCCAAATAAGGGTTGTTCAATAAAATCAAAAGCCTGAGCGGCCAACAGATACTCGATCGCCAAGACATGGAAGGCATTGTCCAGCGCCTTGTCCAGCTTCAATGCGCTGCTTTCACCCAGGCTCAGGTGGTCTTCCTGCAATCCCGACGTCAGGTAGTTGTCGATCACCGCCGGCTGTGCCAGGCGCTTGTTGTCGGACACCAGCGATGCGGCCGAGTATTGCGCTATCATCATGCCGGACTTGACCCCGCTGCCATGAGTCAGGAATGGTGGCAGCTTGTTGGCTTGGGGGGTAACCAGGCGGAAGCTGCGCCGTTCGGAAATCGAACTCCACTCACAGACGGCGATCGCCAGCAGATCGCAGGCCATGGCCACGGACTCGCCATGCGGGTTGGCCTGGGAGATGACGCGATAGCCTGTCTCTTCCTTTATAACCATGGGGTTATCGGTAGCCGAATTAAGTTCGGCGTTAACCTGGCTGGCGGCGTGTGCGAACTGGTCGCGGCAGGCGCCATGCACCTGAGGGATAGATCTCAGGCTGAGCGCGTCCTGCAGGTGCTCCCCCTGGCAACGGGCCAGCACCTGGCTGTCCTGCAGCAGCTGGCGCACATTCTCTCCACTCTGCTGCACGCCCCCGTGCGTCTTGCGCCGGGTCACCGCCGGCGAAAATGCATCAAGCTGGCCGCGCAGGGCCTCAAAGCTCATGGCGCCGATAACGTCGGCCCAGGAGGCCAGGCGGGCGGCGTCGGCGAGTGTCAGACAGGCCAGGCCGGTCATGGCCGGCGTGCCGTTGACCAGGCAGAGTCCATCCTTGGGTCCGAGTTCCACCGGCCCCATGCCGATGGCATCCAGCGCCTGGCGGGCCGGCAACAGCTGCCCGCGGAACTCGACTTCGCCTTCGCCCAGCAAGGCCAGACCAATATGCGCCATGTGACTCAGATAACCGACGGAGCCCTGCGCCGGCACCCGGGGCACTATGTCCTCGTTGAGCAGGCGTAACAGTCCCTCAATGACCCCCGGGCTGACCCCGGAACAACCATGACTGTAGTTGATCACCGCCGCACAGATGATAGCCCTTACCTGCTCGCGCCTGAGCGGTTCGCCTATGCCGCAGGAATGGCTCATCAGGGTATGCCAGGAGAGCTTCTGCAGCTGGCTGCGCTCGAGTACCACATGGCACAGGGCACCCAGACCGGTATTGATGCCGTAATAGGGCCGGCCGGAATCGGCAAATGCCTCGACCGCACGGCGGGCCGACCCGACCCGCTCCCAGGCACTGGCAGACAGGGAGAGCGGTGCACCCAGGCGGGCGACCCGTACCACGTCCTGCCAGGCAAGCTCCTGATCCGCGATAATGACCGGCATGTTCGTATTAGTCATGAACAACTCCCGACAACAGGTTCGCCTCTGGCTGCTCGCCGCCGTTAACTTCCTTTTTTGTGATAAATACCCTGACACAGGACACCACGATCAGCACAAACAGGAACAGCACGGTAAAGCCACCGGCCGCGGCAAGATATTTGATGCCGTCGACACCCTGGGCGCCGCCGCCGAAGGCCACCATGATGTAGGCGATCACGCTGATCGACAGTCCCCAGATAATCTTCTGGGCCTTGGGAGACTCCTCGTCGGCACTGATGTTTTTGGTGCAGATGGTCGCAATGGTGGACGACATGGAGTCGGCGGCGGTGGCAAAGGAGATGATCAGCGTGAAAATCGCCAGGGGAACCAGCACGGCAGAGAAAGGCAAATGCTGGAGGAAGCCCCAAAGACCCGATACAGCCCCGTTTTCGGAGACGACCTTGACCAGATCCAGGGTACCGTCCAGCTGCCATTTGATGGCGGAACCACCCCAGATCGCAAACCAGACAATACCGAACACCGAAGGCAGGATCCAGTTGATGATCAGGAATTCACGCAGGGTTCGCCCATAGGAGATCCGCGCCAGGAACAGCCCCATCAGCGGAGCATAGGCAATCCAGATGGACCAGTCATACATGGTCCACCAGGTGACCAGGGCTTCACCGCCTGATTCCTTGGTGTCGAATGACCACAGGAAAAAATTATCCAGCCAGTAGCCGAAGCTGGTGACCGACAGGCTGAAGATATAGCTTACCGGCCCGACCAGCAGCAGAATAACCACGAACGCATAGAAGATATAGGCATTGATCGACGAGAGGAACTTGATGCCCCGCTTCAGTCCGGACAGCGCCGAGGTAATGAAGATGGCGGAAATGATCAGCGTCAGCACCAGCCAGGTGGTGGGGCTCGATGCGATGCCATACTCGGCCTCGATCCCCGAACTGATCAGGGCCAGGCCCGCGCCCAGCGAGGAGGCCAGCCCCAGCGCAATGGCCAGTACCGAAATGATATCGATCAGGGAGCGCACCGCCGGTTTGCGGTCATTGCTGCCGATAACCGGAGATATGGTCGACGCAATGGAGAAGTCTTTCTTACGATTGTAATGCATATAGCCGATCATCAGACCGACGATGGAATAAATGGCATAGGGAATGAAGCTCCAGTTATGGAAGCTTCTGGCGATCGCGAAGATCGCGGCTTCGGAGCTATTGGCAGCAAACGACTGGTTGCTGATTTCCCCGTAGATATTGCCCATATAGATGATGGGTTCATTCACCGAATAGGTGACGACTCCGGTCGCGATACCGCCGGTCAGTGCCATAGCAAAGTTGGATGCCATCGAGAATTTCGGCTTGGCATTGGCTCCACCCAGGCGAATGTTGCCGGCCTTGGAGAAAAATATGTACCCCACGACCCCCAGTGCCGAGACTGCCAGTAACTGATAGAGCCAGGCAAAGTCAGACAGCGAGAAATAGAAGATATTCTTGGCGACTTTCACCAACAGTTCGTTATTGATCAGCCCCACGGCCACCGCGATCAGCACGATCGCGAAAGCCGGGACGAACACTCCGACATTAAGGCTTTTTTTTCCGTTTACAGACATGATGTCTTCCTTGTGCATATTGCATCGAAAACCGGAACGGGAGTCAGCACGACGAGCTGACTCCCTCTTACCATCTACAACTTTTAACTAGGTGCTCAGCGAGCATTCACCATTGGCAGATCCAGGCCCTGTTCACGGGCACAATCGATAGCAATATCATAACCGGCGTCGGCGTGACGCATTACACCGGTACCCGGGTCGTTACGCAGTACCCGGCCCAGGCGGACGGCAGCGGCATCGGTGCCGTCGGCGACGATCACCACACCCGAGTGCTGGCTGAAGCCCATGCCCACACCACCACCATGGTGCAGAGAAACCCAGGTCGCGCCACCGGCGGTGTTCAGCAGGGCATTCAGCAGCGGCCAGTCGGAAACCGCATCGGAGCCGTCGAGCATGGCTTCGGTTTCGCGGTTGGGGCTGGCGACGGAGCCGGAGTCCAGATGATCACGGCCGATCACGATGGGCGCCTTCAGTTCGCCATTCTTGACCATGTCGTTGAAAGCCAGTGCCAGGCGGGCCCGGTCTTTCAGGCCGACCCAGCAGATTCGGGCGGGCAGCCCCTGGAAGGCGATGCGCTCGCGCGCCATGTCCAGCCAGTTGTGCAGGTGCGGGTTGTCCGGGATCAGCTCCTTCACCTTGGCGTCGGTCTTGTAGATATCTTCCGGATCGCCACTCAGGGCCACCCAGCGGAAAGGACCTATGCCTTCGCAGAACAGCGGGCGCACATAGGCGGGTACGAAGCCGGGGAAGTCGAAGGCATTCTTCACGCCTTCTTCCAGCGCCATCTGACGGATGTTGTTGCCGTAATCCAGGGTAGCGGCACCGCGTTCCTGCAGATCCAGCATCGCCTGTACCTGTACCGCCATCGACTGCTTGGCGGCCTTGACCACGGCGGCCTCGTCCTGCTTGCGCATCTCGGCGGCGTGTTCCATGGTCCAGCCCTGGGGCAGGTAGCCGTTCAGCGGATCGTGGGCTGAGGTCTGATCGGTAACCACATCCGGCGTGATGTTGCGTGCTACCAGCTCCTTGAATACATCGGCGGCGTTACCCAGCAGACCGACGGAAATCGCTGCGCCCTTGGCTTTCGCTTCATCGATCATGCCCAGCGCTTCGTCCAGGCTGTAGGCCTTCTTGTCGACGTAACGGGTGCGCAGACGGAAGTCGATACGAGTTTCGTCACATTCAACGGTAATACAGTTGAAACCAGCCATGGTGGCGGCCAGCGGCTGAGCGCCACCCATGCCACCCAGGCCACCGGTCAGTACCCAGCGTCCCTTGGCTTCACCCTTGAAGTGCTGCTTGGCCACGGCGACGAAGGTTTCGTAGGTGCCCTGCACTATGCCCTGAGAGCCGATGTATATCCAGGAGCCGGCGGTCATCTGGCCGTACATCATCAGGCCTTTCTTATCCAGCTCGTTGAAGTGTTCCCAGTTGGCCCAATGGGGCACCAGGTTGGAGTTGGCCAGCAACACCCGCGGAGCGTCGGCGTGGGTCTTGAACACGCCTACCGGCTTGCCGGATTGTACCAGCAGGGTCTCGTCGTCTTCCAGGCGAGTCAGTACTTCGGCAATACGGTCGAAACAATTCCAGTCACGTGCCGCGCGACCGATACCACCGTACACCACCAGATCCTCGGGGCGCTCGGCCACGTCCGGGTGCAGGTTGTTGTGCAGCATGCGGTAGGCGGCTTCGGTCAGCCAGCTCTTGCAGATCTTGTTCACGCCGGTCGGTGATTCGATAACACGGCCTGGCGCGTGACGCTTGTCTTGCTGTGAAATGCTTTGTTGTGACATGGGGTGTCCCTCTTACAGTGTCAAAGTATGAATTAACCGAGCCGCCAGCCGGGCCGTATGGCCATCAACGTCATACTCGGGGTTGAGTTCTGCCAGATCGGCAAGTCGTAGCTTTCCGCTGGTGGTAATCTGTTCAATCAATGGTTCAATCACATCCAGTGCTACCCCCCGGGCGGCCGGCGCACTGACACCGGGTGCCAGGGCTGCGGGAAACACATCGATATCTATGGTCAGGTACAGGTGGTCGCAGCGACCGATGAAGGCGTTGAGCTCGCTGTGCATCTCGGCCAGCCGACTCTGAATCATGGTTCTGTCTTCCCATGTCAGCACCTGAAGCCGTTCGGCCTTGTCGAACAACGCCCGGGTATTGGCGCCCCGGCTCACGCCTAGACAGGCGTACTGGAAAGGCCAGTCTTTTTGCTCGCAAGCCTGGGCTATCTGGGCGAAGGGGGTGCCGGAAGACACCACAAAGTCCGGGTCGCGCAGATCGAAGTGGGCATCGAAATTGATAATGCCGATACGCGGGCATTCTTCCTGGCTCGCCAGGTGTTGCGCCAGACCGCTCCAAGAGCCGAAGGCCACCTCGTGGCCGCCGCCCATGACAATGGGCAACTGCCGGTGTGCCAGACATTCGGCAACCAGCTCGGCCAGGGCGGCATGGGCCTGCTCCAGGGCTTCGCCTGCACAGACCACATCACCGGCGTCATAAACCGGGGCCGACTGGTGCCAGGCCAGACTCGCCAGCATCTTGCGCATGGCGGCAGGGCCCTGGGCAGCACCCACGCGTCCCTTGTTGCGACGCACGCCTTCGTCGCTGCAAAAACCAATCAGGGTATACCCCGGCTCGGCCGCGGTGCTGAACGGCTGCACCTGCTGGTGCCAGCGGGCGGTATTGGCCTCGGGATCGATCCGACCGGCCCAGGTGCTCATGTCGATATTCATGCAAGCTCTCCAGACACTATGCGTTGAACGAGGCGGGGCAGACCCACGCTGTAGGCCAGTTCCGCCGGGTTATTGGTATCCCACAGGCAGAAATCCGCCTGCAGTCCGGGCGCGATGCATCCCACTTCTGCCTGCAACCCCAGCGCCCGGGCACCGTGAGCGGTCACACCGCGCAGGGCCTCGACCGGGGTCAAACGGAACAAGGTGCAAGCCATGTTCAGCATCAGTCTCAGGCTGAAGATGGGTGAGGTACCCGGATTGGCATCGGTCGCCAGCGCCATCGGCACCTGGTAACGGCGCAGCAGCTCTATGGGCGGTATCTTGGTTTCGCGCAATATGAAGAAGGCACCGGGCAACAGGGTGGCGACAGTGCCGGCTTCGGCCAGGGCCTTGACTCCGTCTTCATCCAGATATTCGATGTGATCCACCGACAGGGCGCCGGCCCGGGCGGCGGAGGTGCTGCCGCCCAGGTTGGACAGCTGTTCGGTGTGCCCCTTGATGGCAAGACCGTGAGCCTTTGCCGCGGCATAGACCCGCTCGCACTGCTCTACCGAGAAGGCGATGTTTTCGCAGAACACATCCACCGCATCGGCCAGGCTCTCCGCGGCGGCGGACGGGATCATCTCCTCGCACACCAGCCGGATATAGCCGTCGGCATCGTCCTTGTATTCCGGCGGCAGGGCATGAGCGCCGAGCAGAGTCGTCACCACACGAACCGGCAGCTCGCGGCCAAGACGACGCGCGACCCGCAGCATCTTCAATTCGTTTTTCAGATCCAGTCCATAACCGGACTTGATTTCGACCGTGGTCACTCCGTCGGCCATCAGGGCCTGCAGGCGAGGTCTGGCGCGCTCGAACAGCTCGTCTTCGGAGGCGGCGCGGGTGGCACGCACCGTGCTGATAATGCCGCCGCCGGCACGGGCGATTTCTTCGTAGCTCGCCCCTTCCAGCCGGGCTTCAAACTCGCCGGCGCGATTACCGCCAAACACCAGGTGGGTGTGGCAGTCAATCAGCCCCGGCGTCATCAAGGCTCCCTTCGCATCGATGCACTCGAAGCCACTCTGGTCGTCGGCACTCAATTCGCTCATCGGCTTGAGCCAGGCAATCCGCCCCTCCTTCACGGCCACCGCCATCGGCTCGGCGGCGCCGTTCAGGCCATCAAACAGAGAGGCATTTACCCAGAGGCGATGTGGTGACTGATTCATGAAAATATCCTTGATGCGTTATTTGTATATACATTTAAACCTAAATTTCTTATCTGGCAACCCCTTCAAACCAAATTCACCAAAAAAATTGACCGAGACCACATTAAAAATATACACACCATTAACTTTTGATTATTTTGTATATACATTAATCACACATCGCCAGGTACAAGGAGTCCCCATGAATCAGATTACGGAACAAGCACGATCCCCCGGCAAGGCCATCGGCCGGCTGCTCGGATTGAGTGCGGTCGGCATCTTTATCTTCTTCATCCCCATCGGCCTGCAGGGCAAGACCAGCATACCGCTGGATCACATGGTCGGCTGGCTGCGCGGCACCCTGGGTGAAACCGGCGCAGGCTGGTATGCCATGGCGATGATACTGGCGGGAGCGATTTACCCGCTGATCACCGGCCGCTGGAAGCAGAGCCTGACCGAGCGCATTTTTCTGCTGCTGAAGTGGCTGGGAGTGATCGCCGGCGTTCTCGCACTGACCGGCGCCGGGCCCGCCGCCCTGCAGACGCCGGACATGCTGCCGTTTCTGTTCAACAAACTGGTGATTTCGGTGGGGCTGATCGTGCCCATCGGCTCGGTGTTTCTCGCCTTTCTGGTGGGTTATGGCCTGCTGGAAGCCATCGGCATCATAGTGCAAAAGCTGATGCAGCCCATCTGGCGCACGCCGGGCCGCTCTGCCATCGATGCGGTAGCCTCCTTCGTCGGCAGCTATTCCATCGGGCTACTGATCACCAACCGGGTCTATGTGTCCGGCCATTACTCGGCCCGGGAGGCGGCCATTATCGCCACCGGTTTTTCTACCGTGTCTGCCACCTTCATGATTATCGTGGCCAAGACCCTGGATTTGATGCCTATCTGGAACCAGTATTTCTGGCTGACCCTGCTGATCACCTTTGTGGTTACCGCCATCACGGTACGGCTGCCCCCGCTGTCACGACTGGATAACCGGGCCCAACACCGGGAGCCGGCCTGTGAGAACGGTAACCGTCTGGGTATTGCCTGGCAGAATGGCCTGGAAATTGCCGAGCAGGCGCCGAGCCTGGGCAAGAACGTGGCCGACAACTTCAAAGATGGCCTGGTGATGACCATCAGCATACTGCCGTCCATCATGTCGGTGGGGCTGATTGGTCTGCTGGTGGCCAAGTACACGCCGATGTTCGACTGGCTGGGTTATCTGTTCTACCCGGTGACCTGGTTGTGGGGAGTGGAAGACGGCATGCTGTTGTCCAAGGCGACCGCCTCCGGACTGGCGGAAATGTTTCTGCCGGCACTGCTGATGACTGAAGCCGACTTTGTCGCCCGCTTCGCCGCCGGCGTGGTGTGTGTGTCTTCGATTCTCTTCTTCTCGGCGTCAATTCCCTGCATTCTAGCCACCCGACTCCCGTTGAAAGTGGGCACCCTGGTACTGGTGTGGTTTATTCGCGCCTTTCTGAGCCTGCTGCTGGCCATTCCCGTGGCCATGCTGATCGCTCCTTAAGCCTTCACCTCTCCCTTTCCGCCCGGCCGCTGCGACGCGCCGGGCTGGCTCCAGCTGCGGCTTACCGTTAAGATGTCGCCTTTTACACGAGACGACCTCATGGCCCTGACTGCCACCCTGCATAAAGTCCGCATGAATATCAGCGACTTGCACCGACACTACTATCAAGAACACAGCATGACAGTGGCTCAACATCCGTCCGAAACCGACACCCGACTAATGGTGCGCCTGCTGGCCTTTATGCGCCACGCAGATGAGGATTTGAGCTTCACCAAGGGCCTGAGCACCGACGACGAGCCTGAGCTGTGGCAAAAATCACCGGATGGCCGCATTGTATTATGGGTGGAGCTGGGTGAGCCCAGCGTCAAACGCATCAAACAGGCGCTGTCCCGCGCCGAGCAGGTGGTGATATATAGCTATGGCGGGCGTAGCGCCCTGGAATGGTGGAGCAAGCATCAAACCGAACTGGGCCAGTTGCCCCGACTACAGATTTATCACCTGCCCGACCCGCAACCTGCCCAGCTGGCCGAGCTCTGCGCCCGCAGCATCGACCTCTTTGCCACCCTGCAGGAAAGTGAGGTTCAGCTCACCGACGGTGAACACAGCCTGGATTTGCAACTGGACCAGTGGCGCTAGGGAGTGAGGCGGGCAGGCCAAATAACCGTTCCGTATTGTTTGCACCGACTGGCAGACCTCACCGGTCTGCTTAGCCCAGTTTGAGGGTGGAGCGCAGCTTGTATTTATCGCCCGGATGCCAGAGTCGGGCAAAGCTGACCAACTGATGCAACGACCAGGTGCGCCGGGTCACCAGCAGGCAGGGCGCCTCTGGTGATAACTGCAGCCAGTCGCCAATGTTTTTCGGCGCCAGGCGAGCCTCTACGATATGTTCCAGATCCGACAGCGGGCAATGCTCGACCAGATAGGCATTAGGAGTCTGTTGGCTGAAATCACACTGCAGATAGCCGGGCGCCAGCGCCGGATGCACGAAGCGCTCTTCCACCTGTATCGGCAGCTTGTTTTCCTGATGCACTATCACCGAATGAAACACCCGAGCGTTGAGTCGCATGCCCATGTGCAGAGCCACTTCCTCGTTGGCACGCATCGCTTCCAGCACCAAGACGCTGTTGCTGTACTCGTGACCTCGCAGGCGTACTTCGTCGGCAATATTGTTGATATCCGCCAACGGTGACTCCGCCTTGGGCTCGGTAACGAAGGTGCCCAGCCCGGCCCTGCGCATCAGGTAGCCTTCCTGCACCAGATCCCGAATCGCCTTGTGAGCCGTCATCCGGCTGACCTTGAATTGCCCGGCCAGCTCCTGCTCGGGCGGTATCTGCTGATGTAACGGATACTCTCCTGACTCGATTCGAACCAGGATATGCTGTTTGATTTGCTGATAAAGGGGAATGGATTGAGTCACGTGGCCTCCTGTAACAATTCCAATTGTACATACAATTGTCCGACAGTCACATACCAGCCAGGGCAAACCATGAACCGGATCTCGTCAGGGCTTTAAACAGCCATCGATTTACGCTATGGTGCGCGCAAATTCAGTCCGCCATCGGCAGGAATACCTTGGAAAAACATGAAGAAGTGCTGGTGGCACTGCGCCAGATCATCCGTGCCATCGACCTCCACTCCCGTCAGCTCAGCAAAGCCTCCGGCCTGACCGGCCCTCAGCTGTTGCTGCTGCAGGCCATCAGCGAGCATGGCGACATCACAATGCGCAATCTGGCCCAGGCCACACACATGAGTCAGGCCACCGCCACCACTATTATCGACCGGCTGGAACAGAAGCAACTGGTACGGCGTGAACGCAGTCAGACAGACAAGCGCAAGGTGTATGCCGTGCTGACCGATGATGGCAAAGCCAAAATCAAGACGGCACCAAGGCCCTTGCAGGAAAGTTTTATCCAGCGCTTTCAGTCACTGGAAGCCTGGGAGCAGAACCTGCTGCTGTCTTCGGTACAGCGTATTTCGTCGATGATGAACGCCGATGCCCTGGATGTGGCTCCTCTGCTCCAGGTCGGCAGCCTGCTGCACGAATAAGTAAGGTGAGGGGAAGCGTGAAGAATAAACACCCCACGCTTCACACCGCCGCTTATGCCTCCAGGCCGATGCCGATATTCGACACCCCGCCCTGGGCGGCGAAGTCCCGGATGGCCAGAATGGTGTCGGCCTCTCTCGGCTGGCCCACTCGCTCGAGCAACTCGACCTGAAACTCCATCTCCGCCATCATCAGTTCGTTTTCGTACAGCTCTTCTTCACTCAGATCCCGCTCGGCCAGCAATTCGGCAAAACCGGCTACGGTACCGAGCGAGGCATTGCTGGCCTCGATGGCTTCTTCACCGATACGACAAATCACCGAGTTGTAGGCGGCTCCCAAGGCGACACAGGCATCGAGTGCCGGGTAGGCGCCGTAGTTATCAAAATGGGACGGATCGGGAATAAAGGCTTCGAATGATTCAAGCTCGGCAGTCAGATCCACCTTGGATCCCTTGACCGTCAGATAGGTCCAGAGGGTGTCCAGCGTCGAGCGCAGACGTTCTCCGTTACCGAAGTCGGACGTATCACTGAACAGCCGGTAGTTGGGATACATCCGCTCGGCCAGCGCCAGGGCAAACACCGTTTGCTGCCATGGAGCCAGCTTGTTGATTTTTTTATAAAATTTATCACCGAACACGGATATTTCCTTGTGGTTGGGGCTGCCGCCTTGTTGCCAATATGGCCGTTTGCAGCCAAGGCTCACATTTTATGCGGGAAACACTGGTATAAGTTTATGCTTGTGCCATTGTCTCATAAAACGCTGATACAAAAAGCATATTGAGGAGAGAAGGTATGGCCAATCATACCCTGTTACTACTCAGTCAGGATAACGCCGAATATCAGGCGCTGTTACAGCAGGCCTACCTGCCCGGGCTGACCATTCTGGCGCCCGAGCAGGAAGCGGATATTCAGGCGGCACTGGCCAGGGCCGATATATTGCTGGGCGAGCCGGCCCGACTTCGCGCCCGACTGCAAGAAGCCCGCGCCCTCAAGTGGGCACAATCCACCTATGCCGGGGTCGACTTGCTGCTCGGGTCCGGCTGTCGTCAGGATTATCAACTCACCAATATCAGGGGCATCTTCGGCCCCCTGATCAGCGAATATGTGTTTGCGCACCTGCTGTCGCTGAATCGCCATCTGCGCCACTACCGGGAACAGCAACGGCTACACAACTGGCAACCCATCCCTTATCAGAGCCTCATAGGCAAGACCATGCTGATTATCGGCACCGGCAGCATAGGCCAGCATATCGCCCACACCGCGGCCAGCTTCGGGCTGAATGTGTTGGGCATCAGCCGTTCCGGACGGGAAGCCCCGGGCTTCGATCATACCTATCAAATTCCGGCGTTAAACAAGGTACTGCCGAGGGCCGATGTGGTAGTGAGTGTACTGCCCTCTACCCCCCAGACTCGGGGCCTGTTCAACGGCGAACGCATGGGCTTTTTCAAACCCGGCGCCATCTTCTTCAACGTGGGCCGAGGCGATGCGGTGGACGAAAACGCCCTGATCCAGGCCCTGCGTCACGGCAACATCGGCGCCGCTGTACTGGATGTGTTTGCCACCGAGCCGCTGCCGTCCGCCAGTCCCTTGTGGGATATGCCCAACGTGGTCATAACCCCCCATAACGCCGGCTACAGCTTCCCGGATCAGATTGTCACCCGCTTCAGTCGCAACTATCTAAAATACATAGAGGGCAAGCCGATGGAAGGCTTGGTTAATTTCAATCTGGGATACTGATGGACACCGAGTTCGAACGGCTGCTGCAACGGGTCAGGTCCTGCCGGATTTGTGAAGCCCAATTGCCGTTGGGGCCCAGGCCAGTGGTGCAAATGGCTCCACCGGCCCGCATCATGATCATCGGTCAGGCACCGGGCACCCGCGTTCACGAAACCGGTATTCCCTGGAATGACCCCAGAGGCGACACCCTGCGCCGCTGGCTGCAACTGAGCAGGGAGCAGTTTTACGATCCAGGTGTCATCGCCATCATGCCCATGGGCTTCTGCTACCCGGGGCGGGGCAAGAGTGGAGACTTGCCGCCCCGCCCCGAGTGCGCCCCCGCCTGGCATGAGCAACTGCTGGTCGCCCTGCCCCATATCCAACTCACCCTGTTGATAGGGCAATATGCCCAGCGTTATTACCTGGGCAAGCAGTATCGTACCCTGACCGAAACCGTTCGCCACTGGCGAGACTTTGCTCCCGACCGGCTGCCCCTGCCCCACCCCTCGCCACGCAACCGGCGCTGGCTGAGCCAGAACCCCTGGTTCGAGCAGGAAGAACTGCCGGCATTGCGCCGGCGCGTACATCAGGTGTTAGGGAGAAATTAAGCACGGTGTCATTGCGGGCGCGGCCCAGAAGTAACAGAGTCATCTCCCTCGACACGCCATGAACCCATCCGTGGGGCCAGCTTGTCTCGCCGTGACGAACGGTTTCAGCCTGACCGAACATCCAGTGAATGTTCGCAGCAGGTTGAAAAAGTGAGTGTCATTTACCGTAGCGTATCGAGAGAGGTAAACCCTGTTTCCTCTGTACTGCTGCGGCAACTCCGATATCAAACACAAGACAACAAGGTTAGCCCCGCTTCGGTACCAAATGAGACAACATGAACAGACCGGCGGCCACCACCACCACTGAGGGACCGGCGGGGGTATCGTGGCTGATCGACAATTGCAGACCGCCGACCACGGCAACCATGCCCAGACCACTGGCATACAGGGCCATTTGCTCCGGCGTGCGGCTGAAACGACGAGCAGTGGCAGCGGGAATAATCAACAGCGAGGTGATGATCAAGGCCCCCACAAATTTCATCGCCACCGCTATCAGTACGCTGATCATCATCAGCAACAGGAGTTTCAGCGGCTCGACCCGGATGCCCTCCACTCGCGCCAGCTCTTCGCTGACGGTAATGGACAGCAACTGACTCCAGTAGTAACGAAGGATCAACAGCAAGACCAGACCGCCGCCGTAAATCCAGTACAAGTCCACCAACTGGATCGCCAGCAAATCGCCGAACAGATAAGCCATCAGGTCGACGCGCACGTTCTCCATAAAGGCCAGCGCCACCAGTCCCAGCGACAGGGAGGTATGAGCCAGAATACCGAGCAGGGTATCGGTCGCCAGCCAGCTGGCTCGTTGCAACGCCGCCAGCAGGATACCGAGGCATAAACAGGCCACCAGCACCGCCAGCGTCAGATCGATCTGCAACAAGAGACCCAGCGCCACCCCCAGCAGGGAAGAATGGGCCAGGGTATCGCCGAAATAGGCCATGCGCCGCCAGACCACGAAGCTGCCGAGCGGGCCCGCCAGCAGGGCGATGCCCAGACCGGCCAGCAGCGCATAAAGCAGAAAACTATCCCACATGGCGTACGTCTCCGTGATGGTCATCGTCACAATCATGATGGTGGGTGTACACCGCCAGCTGAGCCAGTTCGGGCCGGCCGAACAGGCGGGCAAACTCCGGATGACGCGCCACATGCTCCGGCTCGCCATGGCAACAGATATGCTGATTCAGGCAAATCACCCTGTGGGTGCTGGCCATCACCAGGTGCAGGTCGTGGGACACCATCAAGACACCACACTGCAATTCGTCGCTGAGCTGTTTGATCAGGGTGTAGAGCTCGGTTTGCCCATGCACGTCCACGCCCTGGGCGGGTTCGTCCAGAATCAGTAATTCCGGCTCCATCATCAGGGCCCGAGCCAGCAGGATGCGCTGCATTTCTCCGCCAGACAACGCCTGCATGGCCCTATCCGCCAACCGTTCGGCACCCACCCGGGCCAACGACTGGGCCACCGTCAGACGACGACCATGAGACAGGCTCATGAAACGGGCCACGGTCAGCGGCAGTACCGGGTCAAGGTGCAGTTTTTGCGGCACATAGCCGATGCGCAGCCCCGGCTTGCGCCACAACTGGCCGGTATTGCCCTCGTTCAGGCGCAACACCAGCTTCATCAGCGAGCTCTTGCCGGCTCCATTCGGCCCGACAATGGTCAGTATTTCGCCGCTGTGCAGGGTCAGTGAAATTCGTTCGAGAATGACATTACCCTCGATTTCCAGCCCGACCTCGGTCAGTTCAACCAGCTTGCTCATTCGCTTTACGCCTTTACATCTCAATTTGTAATATTATAACATTGCTTACTTGTCGAACTCTATCACCAATCCGGACGAACCCCACATGAGAGCCCTGTTTTTGCTGACGCTACCCCTGCTGCTATTGCTGAGCAGCCAGGCCCGCGCACTGGAAGTACTGACCACCATCAAACCACTGCAACTGATTGCCGGTGCCATTACCGAAGGCGGAGAGGCTCCCGAACTGTTGCTGGCACCGGGCACTTCACCCCACGATTATGCCCTGCGCCCGTCGGATGTACGCCGGATCAAACAGGCAGATCTGGTGCTCTGGATCGGCCCCGAGCTGGAAGGCTTTCTGAATCCCCTGCTCGACAAGCAGCCCAACAGCCTGGCCTTGCTGGCACAGATCGATACCGATGATCATCATCCGCAGCCCGGCCATAATCATGCAGACCATGCAGACCATGCAGACCATGCAGACCATGCAGACCATGCAGACCATGCAGACC